>NZ_MDGU01000004.1:0-426008 GCF_001705465.1 Lysinibacillus sp. AR18-8 | reverse complement strand
TTATAGGGGTCACTTCAATTTGAGGGTGTTTTTTCATTGAAAAGAGTGAAAAATGTAGAATATGAAAATAATAATAGAATTTCCTTCATTATCCATGTATATTGGTGGGGAAGGGAGTTTGAACAAATGAAAAAAATGCTTATTTTATCACTTACATTACTGTTAGGTATTTTGTTAGTAGCTTGTAGCCAGAGTGATGATAGTGGTAAGAAAACAGATGGTGCTGATAAAGCATCAGAAGAACCATTAAAAGTTGATAAAGGACTTTTAAATGTTGAAGTTACAATACCAGCTACATTATATGAGGGGCAAGACATAGATTCTATTATTTCTAAGGCAAAAGATAGTGGAATTAAGGAAGTCATTAAGAATGATGATGGTTCTTTAACTTATAAAATGTCTAAATCCGAGCACAAAGAGATGATGAAGGAATTAAAAGAAGGAATTGTAAAAAGTGTAGAAGAGCTTAAAACAAGCGAAGATTTTGTTTCTATAAATGATGTGGCATATAACAAATCTTTTTCTGAGTTTACACTCACAGTAAATAAAGAAAAGTTTGAAGGTAGTTTCGATGCAATTGCATCTTTTGGGCTTGGTTTAGCAGGCATGTACTATCAATTATTTAACGGTGCAGAAGTTGATGATTATAAAGTCTCAGTAAATTTTAAAGATGAATCAAATGGAGAAGTATTTGACACTATTGTTTATCCTGATGATTTAAATGAAAATAAAAATAAGTAAGTTCAAGAGCACCTAATGGGTGCTTTTTCTATATTAATTAAGAATATAAGGAAATATCTCTATATCGTTTTTAGGAGGGATTTTAATGAAAAAATTAATAATTTATCTATTTATGTTTTGTCTGTTTTTATCTGGGTGTGGAAATAACCCTATAAGTGACTCATCAACCAATGATACAAGTAGAGATAAAATAGATGAAAAAATTGAAGAGGAATCGAAGAA
The DNA here is from genome assembly GCF_001705465.1 of Lysinibacillus sp. AR18-8. Taxonomy (NCBI): domain Bacteria; kingdom Bacillati; phylum Bacillota; class Bacilli; order Caryophanales; family Bacillaceae; genus Lysinibacillus; species Lysinibacillus sp. AR18-8. The sequence continues at coordinate 425,045 of NZ_MDGU01000004.1, read as the reverse complement.
AGAACAAAAAAATGAAGAATTCGAACTAAAAGAAATTGGGGAAACTTTTAAATTAGAAGATTGGGAAGTTACTTTGGAGTCATTTGAATTTAACAAGACTATTGTAAAAGAACGGGTATCAACTAAAGCTAATGAAGGTAACAAGTTTTTAATATTGAATTTTAACGTAATTAACAATGGAACAGAAGCTGATGAGTTAATGAAACAAAGGGATGGAGCGTCACTAAAAGCTGTTTATAATGACAAATATGATTATGAAGTTTCAGTAACATTAATGGATGGTGATTTACATCATGAAAATGTGCGCCCTTTATCAACTGTTAAAGGTTTTGTTGCTATCGAAATGCCGGATAAAGTAGTGGAGGCATCAGAAAATATAAGTATCTTCATGGAGAAAGAAGAAGATAAAGTGCAAATAAATATACGATAATTTATTAAAGCATCCTTTAAAAATGAACTGCCCGTAAAAGGGTGTTTTTTGAATGGGAGGAGTGATGTTTATGTAAAAACCATAGTTAAATATCTCCACTTTAGGTATATTAGTGTAAGGAGGGGTATTATGAAAAAAATTTTAATAATTGTATTCACTGTAGTTATAACACTGAGTATATCTACTACAACTTTCGCAATCGAAGTATTTTACCAAAATGAAAAAGTTAAAATGGACGTGCAACCAAAAGTTGTTAATGGAAGTACACTAGTTCCGATACGTGCTATCAATACGGCTTTAAAAGGCGAAACAAAATGGAATCAATCAAAACAGCAAGTAGAAATTGTAAAAGATGGTCATAAAATAATTTTAGAAATCGGGAAAAATAGTGCATTAGTAGATGCTAAGGTTGTAAATTTGATCGCGCCTGCACAAGTAATATCGAATCGTACTTATGTGCCTTTACGCGTTATTTCTGAATATTTAGGGCACGATGTTAAATGGGATAGTGCCACCCAGCGCATTTTAATCGATACAGACATAGCTATAATTGACAAACAAGCAAACGTTTCAACTCAGTTTGATTCTATTATAGATATAGATAGTATTGATTTCGGGAAAATTTATGAAGTCAATGGAACAGGGGAATTTTCTGGTTATAAAAAGTTAATTGGCTATCCATATGAAAATTATTATTCTATTTACTATACTGGAAACTATTCTTCTTACAGTGTTACCTATGAAGATTTAAAGCCAAAAGATTTGAAAGAGAAAATCAGTTGGAAATACGATGGAGAAACTTATACTCATACAAGAAGTCAAATATATAGTTTTTTCTCAGATATTACTACTCTAGAGGGGTTATTGGGGCAGAATGGCGGTATAATAAATCAAGATTGGTTAGCAAAAACATTTGGTGAAACATACCAGGATTGGTTAACCCAAGGTATATATTCACAAGAAGCCTCTAGAATAGTTGATAGATATCTAGAAGTTAAAGAAGGTATTAATGTTCGGGATAGATATCAATTGATTGATATAGATTTAGAAAACATAGAACCCAATGAATCGAAAGCTGGAATTGAGCATAAATTTTGGATTTCATTGAAAGAGTTTCAAATGAATTTAGAGGGAATTGAATTCTCTACACATGCAAAACGAGTAGGGAATCAAACCGTTTTCATAATGGCCTTCTTTAAAACTAGCAATCTTACTGGCACTGTTGAAAATGTAATATACGAAGTTCCAGATATGCCCATAGATTATCTGGATAATGAAAAAGATGTTGAAAAAACTTTTAATGGAATACGATTTAAAATTTACAACGGAGATACTTACATTAACCGAGATGATTTAAAAAATAAGGGTATTTTATAGTTTATAACTCAAGAACACCAAAAAAGTATTTAATGGTGTTCTTTTTATTATGCAAAAACAGGTGAGGTCATGGCAACAATACACACAGCTATTCCACATCGCAGATCGTTTGAGCCAGTAATGTACAAGGCTGTTTCAAGATAAGCCTATCTGGTCAGGTTCACAATGTTAATAATCTGTAATTAAAGGAGTGAAAAGTAAAGGTGTCTGCGTTCCTACTTGCGAAAATACTTGGCGGTCTTGCAGTAGTATTGATTTTAATCAAAATTTTATTCTTTAAAACGGAGAAGAAAAAAGATGATAAGTACCTAATTTACACGCTTCTTCTAATTATTATTTCTGTTAACATTTCCATCTGGGTTATTACAGCAATTAATTCGTAAAGAAAAATGAAAGTGGATCCGATATAAGGAGATCCACTTTTTTTAGAAAGATATTGAATGTCAATCGATTGATTTTCTGCATTAGCAGAAGAACAAAATAAAGCTGTAGAAACAACTTCTATTAAAACAATGGACCAACTAGATGAAAGATTTAATCTTATAACTGTAACAGGAATTCCAGAAGGAGTTATCCCTATTGAATTTAAATATTTAGAGCAAGTAACATCTAATTTTAACTCTAATTTAACAGAAAATAATAATCAATTTAACACAAGTTGTAAATTCTATAGCAGGAAGTACTACAATTAATAAAACAGGTACATTTTCTACAACTACTGCTGCAAAACTATCAGCTACCATTTTGTATGCAACTTTGAACAATGATATGATTAACATAGTAAATGTAACATCTAGATCTACTGGAGATGCTTCATGGTCATAGTCGCATGGTAGTTATACAACAAAAAAACTAGATGGTGGTAGATCAGTTGGGATATATTAAAGGAGTTTTAACTCAGAGTATGATCGTAAATGGTGTAATAAAAAATTATTCTTATAATGAAAAAGTATATGTAGAAGTTTGATTTTAACATAGCACAAAGCCTAGGTCCTCATAAATTTGAGCCTGGGCTTTTTTGTTTCAAGGTTAGTCATTGTGCCAATATTCCTTTTTCCTTTGCTTCTTGTAACCAAGAAGGGAACTCATCTAGTAGGTTTTCGTATAGCTGTTCATCGGATACTGTTTCGATGTCCTCAAAGTGGAAGAAGTTTGCGTTGTCGATGTAGCGTCCTTCCATAGTATCTAACTTACGTAATACATCAAAATTAGAATCGCCGATGCCCACAAATTGCCAGAATATTGGTTTCGTGGAGGATTCCACAATGAATTTTTTAATGCCAGCTTTACAACCTCCATCATTGATGAAAATTAGGAAGACAGGTACATCACTAGGTTCTTCAACTGTATACTTTTTGATTACATCAGCCATAACTTGAGGCTCATCATTTCGGCCGAATTTATGGACCTCATCATTATTAAGGATGTTTCTTTCAACATAGCCTAGTAAGTTGTACTCAGTTACTTCAGATAGACGAGAGAATTCATTATCATAGACCCAGATATCTAAAGCGCCATCGTCATCAAATTGGGAAGCTACTGCTGCGATTCGCTCTACTGCTTCTTGAACCTCGCCAATTTTGTATAAGTGTCTCATTGAGCCTGAGATATCCAATACAAGACCAACTTTTGCACGAACCCCGGTTAATTTTTTCTTTGTGAGTACGATTTTTACTTTATCTTTTCTAAGTGAAATAGTAGACATTTTGCTCCTCCTATGTATTGTAATAAAAACCACTTTTATTTACATATATACCATAACATAACTATACTAATTTTAACTATAATCGATTGACGATAAATATATTAAATGTCATCATTGTTGCTAACAGAAGGTTAATGAAACAGTATATTTTAAAAAGATTTGATTTGTTAAGAGATAAGTTTGAGAAATCTTATAAATTCACGCTTTAGAGGGGGTTTTTAATGGTTGGAAAAATATAATAAAACACCAAAAATCGTTAGAATTAGGAGACAACTAAAGCAGCAATACGTGATTACGTTAGACAGGCTGTAGATAAAGACAAGATTGATAAATCGTGGCTTTGTAAATTTGATTTAGGTATCATGACAAGTGGGTTTGAAAAATCAGGAGTTTATTATTGGTTAACATTTATTGTTCCTCTATCATACAGAGCATCGTGATAAAAAGAGGTGCTAGATTAAAATATAAAGAATTGCATAGTTAAAAATTAAAATGAATAAACAGGTGTGAAGTACTGAGGAGCACTTTCACACCTGTTTTATCGTTAGAGAAGCAATCTAATAAATAACTACTTTTTTATTAGAAAACAATAGGTATTGCTGAAGTGATATTTTATGATACATAGCGAAGATTGCCCAGAGACAGTCCTGCTAAGAATGTTTTTAAAATAAACTAGAAAAGAAATTTTTCGTAGTATTAACAATTGAATTAAAAGTAGAGGAAATGAAATTAATAGCAGCACTTATTGCATTTTTTACAGTTTCCACAACAGTAACAAAAACATTTAAAACTTTATCCATAATATCTTGTATAAAGGCACCGACTTTATCAGCAATAGTAAGGATGAGTGTTTGAGCTGCAGGATGCTCTTCACCAAAATCTATCAACGAATCATAGTATTTATTGATCATGTCTTCGGATTTTTTTAAAGCTTCCTCTTTTTTCTTCCGCATATTTTCAAAAAAAGCTGTTTGATTTTTATCATTCTCTAACTGCTTAACATTTTCTTTTAAGTCTAATTCTTCTTGCACATAAAAACTATTAACGTTCTCCTGATATTCTTGTGTTAGTTTTTGTAATTCATCAGGTGCGTCTGATAATGAAGGAGCTTGAAGTCCAATGAACGCTGCTAAAGAAAATTCATTGGTTTGCTCTCCCGTATAAGCATCTCTCATTTGATTCATAATACTACTAAAATTTTTTACTGCTACTGTCATAATTATTCCTCCTAGTAATTTAATTGTTGAAACAACTATAGATTATCAATAAAAGGTTAAAATTAGGTTAAAAAACATAAATTTACTTTTTTGTTTTAATATATAATATACTGGCTATGAGATAAGTTAATTAAAATAATATGTATTTAATAATAGTAGAAACACCACTCCATGATGGGTGGTCTCAATCTTTATATAGGGTTACATGATGTGGAGAAAATTAAAAAAGACCACCTTTGATAGAGTGGTCAAAATAAATAAAATACTAATTTGTCTTATATTATAAAGAAGTTGACTTACCCTTTTTCTCATCCATAATAAGGTCTTCTTCTCGTTGTGGGCGTGGGGCTTCAGTAGATTCTTTGCACCCATTAGGTTTTTTTGGGTCTGCTCCACTAGCAAATGATTGTTTTGTTGGCTCGTCTGTTGCAAACTCTGTATTTTTTTTATCTCGTTTCATGTCAACACCTCCTAGAGATATTATTTATCTTATCCAATAAAATATCCCTTGTTTATTTCTACTTCATATTTAAATATTTCATATCACCCCAAGACTATGTAAGGTAAATTTAGTAGGAAATTTCTGTTGTTTGGATTTTGCATAAAATAATTGATTATTTAGAAAAAATGAATTTTTATGTTAAAATAAACCAATGAAAACATTTTAGAAAAGTATCGGCGCTTTGATTGGAGGTTGAACAGGTGGATGAGAAGAAGAAGGGGAAATTACAAATCCTCGTAATAATTTTAATGATATTACTATTGGTTGCAACGTTTGTTTTATTTTTCATAGGTAAATATATGGTGGCATTTATTTTATTTGGAATTTTTATGCTAATACTAAATTTTATTAGTAGCTGGAAAAACCTAGATAATGCAGATTACGTTTATAGAAAAATTCATAAGAGTAACCAGAAGTGGTAATTACTATACATTTAGCTTAGGAATGTTGTTATACTTATGTTACTTGTAGTGCTTATTTGGATAGCTGAAAGAGCAAAGAAGGATTCCTCACTTTATATGAAGAAATAGTGAGTTATAATGTTTTTCACAACTACGGAGGTGCTTTTTTGCAAACATTTTTTAAATATAATTGGCTAGTTAGGGAAGACTGGATTCGTTGGTGTGAAGAGTTGACTGAAGAAGAACTTTTGCAAAACAGAACTGGTGGGATGGGCAGTATTTTGCACACACTCTTCCATATCATTGATGTTGAATGGAGTTGGATTCGTCTATTACAAGGGAAAACTGATTTTCAGGAGAGCTTTGATGAATATAATAGCTTGGAAAAGGTTCGTAAATTGGAAGCAGCTTTTCATTTAGAAGTAGAAAGCTTTGTAAATCAATGGGATGATAGTATGGAAGAGCGTATACTTCATAATCCATTAGCCGATGGTAGCATTGAAACGCATACATGGGGTGAGATCATTCGTCATACCATTGCACATGAAATTCACCATATAGGACAACTATCAATTTGGGCAAGGGAGATGGGGAGAGCGCCTGTTTCAGCGAATCTAATCAGACGAGGTCTTTCTTCATCATTGAAAAATTCAGTAGGTGCTCAAATAAATATAGAAACGTCTAAATAGTGTTCCAGAAAATCTTCCAATTCATTTGAAATGGAAGATTTTTTGATGCCCAAATAAGAGAAATTGCGAGGTAAATTTCATATAGATATTTAAAGAACCAACCATCTCTATTATGGCGTAAAATACCCAGTAAACATTAGTTAAAAACTAATGTTTACTGGGTATTTTTTGGACAATATTTAGGTTAATTAGAAATATTTATATGAAGAATAGCTAACAACTTGACAGAAGTTTAAATGGGGAGTACTATACATTGGTCGCGAAAAAAGCTATTGTAACGTAACATTTTTTAAAGTGCCATACAGTACTTATCAGTTAAGTTCATATATATCTAGATTTTAATTTAATCAGTAAAAGGTAGGTGCAAAAATGAAAAATCTAGCAAATAAAAAAGATAACCTATTACAAAACTTTTTAGGAATTTATATAGTAGCAGTATTAATGTTATGGATTAAAACATACATCTCTCAACTATCACAATTTGACTTAGGTGTAGAAGGAATCATTCAACAATTCCTTTTACTAATAAATCCGCTGGGCTCAGCAATGCTATTTCTAGGATTTTCATTTTTATTTAAAGGAAAAAGAAAATACACATCACTCGTTGTTGTCTACACTTTGATGTCTATTGTTTTATATGCCAATATTGTATATTACCGATTTTTTAGTGATTTCATTACATTACCTACACTTTCTCAAACGCAGAACTTTGGAGATTTAGGCGGCAGTGTTCTTTCTTTATTAAAGCCTTATGATATCTTGTTCTTTGTGGATGTAATGGTTATGTTTTATCTACGATTCTCTAAAAAAATCCAAAAAGATACCAAACGTTTTGGCTATAAAAAAGGAATGGCAATCATTGCCTTTGCATTAGCGGTATCAATCCTTAATTTAGGACTAGCTGAAACTAATCGTCCTCAACTATTAACACGAGGTTTTGATAGAAACTATATTGTGAAATATCTAGGGATGTATAACTATACGATTTATGACTCAGTTGAAACGATGAAAGCCTCTTCTCAGAGAGCTTTGGCGGATAGTAGTGATATTACTGAAGTAATTAACTATACAAAGTCAAACTATGCCAAACCAAATGCTCAATATTTCGGTGCAGCAAAGGGAATGAACGTTATCTATTTACATTTAGAATCATTCCAAAACTTTTTAATCGACTATAAATTAAACGGTGAAGAAGTAACACCATTTTTAAATTCATTAGCAAAAGATAAGAATACATTGTATTTTGATAATTTCTTCCATCAAACAGGTCAAGGGAAAACGTCTGATGCAGAATTTATGCTTGAAAATTCTTTATTTGGATTACCACAAGGATCTGCTTATATTACAAAAGCACAAAATACGTATCAGGCAGCTCCTAGTATTTTAAAAGATTATGGTTATACATCAGCTGTATTCCATGGTAATAACGGAAGCTTCTGGAATAGAAATGTAATTTATAAATCATTTGGCTTCGACAAATTCTTCGATGCTAGTTACTATAACACAGGTACTTCAGAGGACATGGCTGAATATGGTTTGTTAGATAAACCATTCTTTGAACAATCTCAAAGTCTTTTAAGCTCCTTACCACAACCTTTTTATACAAAATTAATTACGGTAGGGAATCACTATCCATATAAAATGAATCAAGATTTAGTGACAATTGATAAAGCCAATACGGGAGATGCAAGCGTTGATAATTATTTCCAAACAGCTCGTTATGCAGACGAAGCAATTCAACAGGTCTTCCAGCAATTAAAGGAATCAGGATTATATGATCATTCAATGATTGTTCTTTATGGTGACCATTATGGTATTTCTGATAATCATAATAAAGCGATGGAACAAGTCATTGGAAAAGAGATTACACCATATGAAAGTGCTAATTTACAACGTGTACCATTATTTATACATGTTCCAGGCATACAAGGTGGGACCAACCATAGCTATGGTGGCCAAACAGACCTACTGCCAACGTTATTGCATTTACTAGGAATTGATTCACAACAATTTGTTCAATTTGGTTCAGACTTATTATCAGAAGAGCATGATGAAATTGTACCATTTAGAAATGGCGATTTTGTCAGCCCTACGATTTATTCAATTAATGAAAAATATTATGATAATAAAACAGGCTTACCATTAGACGACAGTCAATTAGAGGAAGCAAAGACGATTAAAAATGAAGTAGATCATAAATTGGCGTTATCTGATAGAGTCGTGAATGGTGACCTATTGAGATTCTATACGCCAACAGGTTATACGCCAGTTGATCCTTCTCAATATAATTACTCTCCTGATGAAAATGTAGAGTCTAAATAATTTAAGGCGGTTCAAGGAATTGTGTACGATATCAAAGTCTATAGGATATCATACCATTACCTTGAATTGCTTTTTTATTGGTCATTTTTGAATAAGTATGGCAATACCAAGATTTTATATTCTCCTTAAGGTTCAAATAGAAAATTGGACTAACAGAAAAAGCGATTCAAATCCCTTAATAGTAAGGATTTGAATCGCTTTTATTAGTAAGGAGAGGACAAACATGATGGCACTCATCATCCTTACTTATTTCTTTTTAAAGAATAATTTAGATGAAAAAAGGAAAGAAATAGGTGTAAATTTGAGGAGTTGATCGGGATGGAATTTTATAAAGACATAGTCATTTACTGTTATAGTTGTCGTAAAAAGACTGTGTTTACATGTAAAGATACACATGAAAAAAAGGGTGTCGATAGTCACTGCAGTGAATGTACAGGTATTTGGTTTGAATGGAAAAACCGAGCTGTCGAGAGAGAAATGGAGAAGTGGATTGCCTATAATAAAGACTTAGTAAATAATATAAATCACTGATCTATTTTTTTACACAAGAGTTAAGTTGAATACACCTAAAAAGCGTATTATCAAGTTAGTACGATGAGGCATTGAAGTGCCATTTTCTTTTAAGAGAGTGGTTCTTTTTCTTTTGCTTAGACAAAAGCTCTAGCTAGAATAAACAAAATTACTATTTCTTTATCTCATTTGATAAAGAGAGGTGAATAATCGAATTATTGAATCTAAACCATGATTTGCCCGTATACATATTATTATGATAATTAGGGGGGCATCATGGACGTTTATAAAAAGATAGCAATTATCGGGGGAACAGGTAAAGCGGGGCGTTACATTGCTTCTAAAGCATTAGAGAAAGGGTATCACGTACGGATGCTTGTTAGAAACCCAGAAAAGTTAGTTTTCAGAGACAGTAGGATTGAGGTAATAGAAGGAAATGTACAAAATATCGAGGATCTTCAAAAGCTATTAAAAGATTGTCAAATCGTTATCAATACTTTTGGTCAACCAATGAAAGAAAAACCGATTTATAGTAAAGTAACGGAAAATATATTGGGAGTCATGTCTGATTTACATATGGATCGTTATATTGGGGTAACGGGTGGATCGCTAACCATTGCTGGAGATACAAAGAGTATTATAAATAGAATGGGTGCAAAGATATTTGAAATTATTTATTCAAAAATGATGATGGATAAGAAAAAAGAATGGCATCTCCTTAGCTATAATCAAGTAATCAAATGGACACTAATTCGGCTTCCATTTATCGTAGAGGGAGATGAAGTAGGGTTCATAAAGGAAAATCTTGGAGATATGCCAGGTACAAAAATAACAAATCGGGATATAGCTACATTCATCATTAACCAAATAGAAAATCAAAAGTATGTACAAAAAGCACCGTTTATCTCCAATTAATCTAATTTAAAGGAGAATGCCACTTGGAGAGGGATAGGGTCAGCGCCTCAACTAAATGACTTTATCCCTTTTGAATGCCCAACAAAATTTTCCTTTGCCTCAATCATATTGGTACAAAAAATCAAATGACATCCTTTTGAGCGGTTTTTTAATTAAAACCTTCTCCAATAAACCTTCCAACTCCTCTCAACAACCAATAAATGATTCTAAATGGGAGGAAAAGTAATTCTGGTATCCAAATTAGTACATCAAGAAATAAGTCAATTAATGAATATTGATCTTTACGTCTCTTATCTCTTCTCTTTTTGTTTTTCCTTCCTTGCAACCATTCTCTCACATTACTTGACCCCTTTTACAAAAAAGTGCTGGCTTTTCTTAAGTAAGTATACGATTCATTGCTTTAGGTGGTTTCATTTTTAAAAACTTTATGATGTAAAAGCGGATATGGGGCGTAAATGGGAGTAAAAATGTTGGCTTATTATATTTCTTTAGCGATGTGTATTACCGCAAATGTGAGAAATGGAGAATTTAAAATTAAATAAGGTGAAAGACAAGCAGGTTTAAAAAAGGGTCACATAGGCTGGAAGTGACCCTCTTTGCTGTGGATGTATCGACATTAATGTGAGCTGCTATTAATGAAGATCATCCCTTTTTCATGTTTATCAATAACTATTAATATTCTTTTTGCACGAATGTTGCTCCGACAATAATGAGAAGAATGAATAGCACAACGATTAAAACGAATGTTGAACTATTGTTTTTGCCGCCATAGTCCATGCCACAACAACCCATACTATAACCGCCGCTATAGTCATTACCATAGCCTCCATAACAACAATTGAAATTACCCATGTTTCCAAAGTATCCCATCAAGATCTCTCCTTTCTTCAGTTTATTGTATGAATGCCGTTGAAAGAGAAAAGGGTATTCGTCTAATGAATCGTATTTAGGTAATTTTAAAGAGAATCTTGGGTGAAGGATGGATGAGTATCACTAAACACTTGATAGGATGAAACTCAAAGGCGCTTGTTACAGCCTGATGATTAGTTGTCAATCCAGTCCATAAGATAAAAAATAATTTTTTGATGCATGATGATGGAGCGGGTTTGAAACAGTAAGTCGATGTTTTTCCGTTTCTATTTTTAGCTACAATGTGTTGCGGAAAGGAATCATTTGTTTTTTTATTTAAATAATGTGAGAGTTTTCTTTCATTTGCTCGTTATTACTTGTAGAGAAGAAAGGAAAGGAGGTTTTCTAACTTCGTGTATTCATTAATTAATCAGCTACAAAAAAAAGATGAACAAGCTTTAAGAGAAGTGATTAACAAATATGGAGGTTATGTTAAAGCCATTGTAGTGAAAGTGTTACAGCCCAATCAAACAGCTATTGAAGAATGTATCAACGATGTATTTCTAACCATTTGGCAAAAGAGTATTCAATTTACTGGCGATGAGATTGATTTTAAAAAATGGATTGGCGTTATTGCAAAATATAAAGCGATTGATACATATAGAAGCCTTCAAAATAAGCCTAAAACAGTCGAGTTACTTTCATCAATTTCAAATAGCAAGGATCTACCAGAAAGAATCGTAGAACAAAAAGTACAAAAAGAGCAACTATTTATCAGTATTTTAAATTTAAGTAAAAACGATCAGGAAATTTTTCTCTTGAAATACTACTTAGGATATTCCAACGGAGAAATCGCTGAGATATTTGGTCTATCTAAATCAGCTGTAGAAAATCGTTTATATCGAGGTAAGTTAAAGTTAACAGAAGAGCTGGGAGGTATCTAAATGAACGAAAAGGACTTCATCGAAATAGATATTGATGAGATTGAACCAATTGAATTATCTGATTGGGAAAAGATTAATATTGAAAAAAGTGTTTTACGGTCATCTTCAACCAAGAAGTATGTATTTAAAAAATGGAGGTGGGTTAGTATTGTCGCCATGCTCACATTTATTTTTGCTAGTAGCAGCATTTGGCTACCTGTAGTGGCTAATCGAGTACCAATTGTACAGCAACTATTAAATAGCAATGATAATCCCCAATTACAAGTATTTAGTGATAATGCATCAACCATCAATCAAATAGACGAAAGTAACGGAACCTTCATTGAATTAGCTGAGGCTTTTTTCGATGGAACGATTGTATCGGTTAGTTATGAAATGAAACACGAACAATCGATAGATGAACCCCCTCTATTTTGGAAGGGCGATTTAGAAGGCAACGGAAACAAGCTAGACGTACTTAGTCATCAAATCGTTAAAAAGAATGAGGCTACTTGGATTGGTATGTTTACAGCGAGAATTTCAGACAAAGTAATTGATGAAAAGATAAATGTTCAATGGCGTCCTCAAGATTTTATAGGTATGGAAAATACGACTCTTGTAGAAGGAGCTTGGGACTTTCAGTTAGAACTTACACCAACCCGAGCCTATTCAAGAAAAGTAAATATACCCTTTGGTAATGATCAATACCAGTTATTTTATAATCAAATAACAGAGGGAAAATATATAACCACTCTTTATTTTGAGGGAAATCTTGATTGGGAGACAGAATTTTTAATGGTAGACATAAAAGATAATCTTGGAAATGTATATGAAAATGTAGGAGCAACAACTATTAAAAGCGGTTCTGGGCGAGTAAATGGTTATGTTGAGGTTTTTATACCTGATTCTACTATTCGAACGCTAGTCATTACACCAACTATAAGAATTGTTGATGAAAAAACATTAGAGCGGAAAGAGTTTGTTCCGCTCCCAAGTATTAATATTTCTCTAAAATGATATGGTCTGTTCCTACAACTCTTTCCAAAGGGCTGAAGGAATCAATTCTTACCTACAAAGATGGATGTAGTTGCAATGAATGATACAGGTCAGCATCTTTACCTTTAGCTCATATCACGCAGTATTCAATCAAGATAGCGTTATTAATTGTAGCTAAATATCTTTTAAACGATTAAATTTTTAATTCTTTCTTTTAGTACCAATCATCATAAAGCCTAATAATAAATATAGAAGACTGGCCGAAATGGAGCTATACAACAGGAATGTAATAGAAGTTGGTGCCCAAACTTCAATAAATGTCCAATTTAAGCCACCAAGTACTATGTTAGGCGTGATAAATAGTGCTGTCAGCATTGTCGCCACAAGTATAGTATGGGCAGATAATAACAATATTCTTTTGTAATTTAGATTTGCCATACGACGTTGTTTTTTATAAAGGCTGCGTATATTTTGAACGAATAGATAACAGAACATAATGCTGATTGCGATGATGATAGCACATATGATTGTTACAATTTTATCTAGCTTTTGATAGCTGCTGATATGTTGCATGTCAATCGTTTTGCCCTCCCATAAATCCATGACACCTTGTCCAATCGCTGTTGTAGAGCTTGTATTCATATTGGCTAAAATAGCCACGCCGATTTGTTCGTCAGGTTGCAAAATGAAATACGAGGAAAAGGTTGGATTCTCACCAGCATGGTAGATATATGACTTTGTGTCCTTTTTCACAACGGCCCAACCGTTTGCATAGTAAGTATTCGTATCAAAAGGCTCCACTGTTAGATCTGGAGTATGCGATTCTTGAATTAAATTGTTACTGATTGAATAGATATCACTGTTTCCTACCTGTAATTTTAACCATCTGGCTATATCATTAGCGTTACTGATGATATAACCAGCGGGGATATTGCCACGATAGATAGGTGGTATGTATCGCTGCTCTCTCATTAGACCTATTTTATAGCCAGAAGCCATATGTGTGGAATGTACTTGGTGAATTCCTACAAAAGATTGATGCATACCAACAGGTTGTAAAATTTTCTGTTGAATATACTGATCGAATGGCTGTTTTGCAACTTGTTCAATGACGAGGCCTAAGACATCATAGTTGATGGTTGCATACTCAAAAGAACTCCCTGGTTGACGATTTAGTGATTGATCCAGCAGAGTTTTAACAGTTAATTCAAGGGCATTATCCGCTGTGCTTTCTGGGATTTGAGTAATGGAATTTGAGGGAATTCCGCTAGTATGAGACAATAGCTGCTGTATTGTCACAGCCTGATCCTCGCCTTTATAGGTTAATGATAACCAAGGGATATACTTTCGGACATCATCTGACCGTTTTAACAAACCTTGTTTTTCTAATTGTAAAATAGCGAGTCCTGTAAATGCCTTAGACGTGGAGCCTAACTCAAAAAGAGTATCAGAGGTAACAGGTGTTTTTGTTTTCGTATCTGCAAAGCCAAAGCCCCGTTGATAGACGGTTTTCCCTTTATCAACAATAATTACTGAAATTCCTGGGATTTTACTAATGGTTTGCTGCTCCTTAATAAACTGATCAATTTTACTAATTGTATCATTTGATGCTGCGTGTCCAAATCCGGGTGTGAACGTAAAAAATAGTAACATTACTGTCATCATCACCGATTTCTTCATGAATAATGTCATGTTGTTTTTCTCCTTAGAACGTAATGTGCTTGTGGCAACATGGTTTACTGTAACAAGAAAAATAAGGGTAAACCATCGATTAACATGACTATTTCCGGGATAACATGACAAAATTGTCACTTCAAAAAGGGCCACTCCTAAAACCAATAGGAGGGCCCTTGAAATTTTATTTAATTTGTTTCTGGCTCTGGCGTAAAATCCTGACCGTTAAATGTTAATTTAGATGGTGAGATAAGAATTTCTCTGTTCGCTTCGTAGTAAGGGTCTAAAACTTTATAAAAGGCTTCCCATTGCTCGCCAGCTTTTTCATCTTCACCCTTTTGTTCAAGGGCAACTGCTTCTTCATAGTGTTGCTTTAATTTTGCGTAATCCGCATTACTAATGCTGAATTCGATATCTGCCATATATTCCTCGAAGGGAACTGGTTTAAAGTGTGGGCGAAGTATTTCATAGAATGCATCCCATTTCTTCATGGCCAATTCTTCGTCTTTATCTTTTTCAGCTTTTTGTGCCTCTTCATAGAGCGTTTTAAGTTTTGCAAGTTCCTCTTTTGTTAAATCGACGTTCATATCCGCCATATATTCTTCAAAAGTTAAAGGTGGATATAATTCTTGGTAATAAGGTTCAAGAATAGTGAAAATTTTATCAATGTTTTCTGATGCCTCATCCGTTTTATTTTCTTTTACATACTTAATCCAGTTACTATAAAGTGTTTTTAGCTGTTCTTTATCTTGTGCTTTGATAACAATATTTTTTTCAGCGAATGCAGCTTCATTAATAAATTCTTCAAAAGGCTCAGGTTGCCAATTTGCTAATTCGTAAGGTCTTGTGATGTTATCCATCGCCTGATAGATTCGTTCCATTTCCTCATAATTCTCTTCTTTTTCAGCCTTTTTCATGTCAGAAAAGAGTTTCTCTAGTTGGACTAATTCTTCTTTTGTTACTTCTTTAGGTAAGCTTTTTTTATAGACGGCAAAGGTAAAGAAATCTGAGTAATCTTTCACAATACTACCCTCAACTAAAATTTCTTGCCCCTCGGCTAGCTTTAACTGCTCAATTTGTTTATCTGAGAAATTGTGTAAACCGATGTAGTAGTTTTTTCCATCTGTTCCTTTAAGGGTAATGCTGCCGCCATCAAAATATTTAATGGTACCTGTTATTTTTTGTTCTATTTGAATCGTTATATTATTTGTTGTATCAACAGCTGTTGCACCAGCTTGAAGCGGTGTTAATACAGCCATCCCTAGTGTTAATGCTGAAGCTAATAGCCATGTTTTTTTAGCAGGTTTTTTCATATTTATCAATTCTCCTTTAGGTTAACTTCTGTTACCAATTATTAGACGTTTTACCAATTGAAAAAGTTTTAACTTTTTAAAAAAATTTTTAAGAAATTAAAGAGTGGAGGATTCATGATAAGACTCACTGTTTTAGTATCTGTAGTCTTTGAAAAATAGCTATTATTTACAGCTCAGACCATGCAAAGGGTTGATTAGCGAAGCAAAGATTTACAAGGATTAGTGCGCTTCCAGAGAAAATTCATGGGCACGAACTAAGGCATTATTGCAGCTTATACTGTTTTAAGCTCTTTTTCTCCTAATTGAAGATTTTAGGAGATCTAATGTTTAATCTCATAAGATAACTTACATCCGTTTAATCCAAGCTCTTCTACTGTTCATCCTGGAAATAGATTTTATAGAATTTGCGATTCGTTGCCTCATCATAGCCAACTTCAATTAATTCATCTATTTGGTCAATATGTTGGATATTTACTTGGATTTCAATATTGGAATCCAGTTTGATTTTACGTTTGTATTTCTTTTCAGCCTTTTCTAGCGCACTATCAGAAATGACAGTTTCATAGGGTTTGACCGAATTAATGATGATATCTTTTTGCGTAGTGTCCGCTTGCTCAAAAACAGTATCAATATAATGATTTACCTGAAACTCCTCTTCATTTCTAAAGTAATCCAGTGTTTTATTCAAGAGGCCAAGTTTTTCTGTGCTTGTATAATTTTCTTCCTTTAAAATGAATTTTTTACATTCTGTTAATGCTAAATGGGTTTTATAATAATGCTCATCCGCTGCCTTAATTTTTAAAAATCGTTCTTGCCAATAAACAATATCTTCTTTACGTTTTGTTTTAATATACACGGCAGGAGATTGATCTGGTCCCATATCAACAATAATAGCCATATTATTAATTTTCTTAACGTTAATGCCATCCACGCCGTTCACGATCATTTGATTGTGTTCATTTTTCACATCTAAAAACATTTCTTTTTCATCAATTTTGACAATAGCGATAATCTTTTTAGCCTCATTTAATAGTAAACAATTTTCAAAAAGGCCAATAAACAGTTCTCCGCTTTTGATGTTAGGATGCTGTGACACACTATGTAAGTGCTTGGCAATATTTTGAGAATGTTCTAGGAAGTTACTTCCCTTTTCGAAAATAGCTCTCGAATACGTAAAAACTTCATGGAGTGCAAGATTGCTTTCATGGAAAAATTCATATTGCTGTTCCACATCAATTTTACTAAAAGCGAGCTGTGTAAAGGCTGCTTCTAACATGACCTCAGGTTGTGAAAAAACTTCTTCTCCTAAAATAAGCGTCTCACTCAAAAAATGCAGACTATATTGTGTTAATTTACTTTCACTGACTTCTAGCATAAATTTCACCTTCTAATTTTTCATAGTAGCTAGTATACCATAAGCTAAAGATTGCTTTTATAAGTACCAGTACTCATTTGAGGCTGGTTTTTTTGTTAGTGTCTTGTTATGAAAGAATGTTGAGGATTGGAAGTTTAAAATACTGCTGCTTAGATAAAGATAAAAACATGTAGGGATACTCTGTACAAGTGTACTAAAGAGGGTGATCAATATGTGGGAAAAGGTGATTTCCTACATGCCACATTGGCAAGTTTTTTTACAAGGCTTTTTAGCGTTTTTTATTCCATATTTAATTTATAAATTGTTCCATGTTTTTTTATTTGTTAATAAGAGCAATGGCAAAATTGAGATGAAAGAAAATAGTGAACAAGTTGAGATGGTACACATACCTATTCAAAAAACGTTAGAGCAATTTACAGGAGATTTTAATAAAGATCTTTTACAAATGAGGAAAGAACTTGGTCATAATTGGGATATTCATTTTAGAGAATTTCAAATAGGAAATACGGATAATCGTGCAGCGATCGTTTTTCTTAAAGGATTATGCGATAAAGAATTAATTGACAAACATATTTTGAAATCATTAATGAATGGACATACAAAAAAGTCGTCTGTTTTAAGAGGTCATGAATTACAACAATCAATTAGAAATGAAATCCTACCAGTGAGTGAACTGCTAGAGGAATCGAAAGTCATGAAAGCTGTTGGGAAAGTATTAACTGGTTCCACTGTATTAATTGTGGATGGCATACAGAATGTATTTATCATTGGTACGGCACATGGCAAAACTCGAAATCTTGAGGAGCCTGTTTCTGAAGCAATGGTACGTGGACCAAGAGTAGGCTTCACGGAAAAATTAAGTGTGAATACCTCTTTATTAAGACAGCATGGTGAGAATCGAAATTTATCGATTATCGAGATGGAAGTAGGCGAACGTACGAAAAAAGAGTTGGTTTTAGCCTATATAGATGAAATTGTGCAGCCTAATCTTGTCAAAGAGGTGAAGGAACGAATTGAAACAATCCATTTGGATGATGTTGCTGAATCGGGATATATTGAGCAATTGATTGAGGATGATTATCTTAGCCCATTTTCGCAAGTGCAAAGTACCGAGCGTCCTGATCGGGTTATTGCTGCTTTACTAGAGGGACGAGTCGCAATTCTTTTAGATGGAACTCCCTTTGCATTAATTGTGCCAGTCACGTTTAATATGCTACTGCAATCACCAGAGGATTACTATGAACGTTGGTTATCGAGCTCACTTATTCGCTTGCTTCGCTATTTTGCTGCAGGCATCTCTTTATTTGGCCCATCCCTGTACATTGCTTTTGTATCATTTCATCAAGGTTTAATCCCCACTAAACTAGCGCTGTCCATGATGGCAACAAGGCAGGGAGTACCGTTCCCAGCATTGATTGAAGCCCTCATTATGGAAGTCGCTATTGAGATATTACGAGAAGCAGGACTTCGTCTACCGAAGCCAATTGGTCCGACGATGGGGATCGTTGGAGGGCTTGTTATTGGAGAAGCCGCCGTACAGGCAGGAATTGTTAGTCCAATCATGGTCATTGTGGTTGCATTAACAGCAATTTCCTCTTTTGCTATCCCTCAATATAATGCTGGTATCACGCTAAGAATGCTACGTTTTGTGGCGATGTTTTCCGCAGCTTTATTTGGACTATATGGCATCATTCTATTCTTCTTATTCCTTTGCAGTCATTTGGTAAAGCTAAAAAGCTTCGGTGTATCCTATTTGAGCCCAACTATTCCGTATCGAGCAGGTGATTGGAAAGATTTTATGGTGCGAATGCCGTTAAAGATGATGAAGCATCGTCCTAGATTGTTAAAGCCAAAAGATTCGGTCCGCAAAGGGGAATAAGAGAAAGGGAGCAAAACAGCCATGAACAGCAGTATGAAAGATAAAATAACGACGTCACAAGCAGTTGTTATTATTATTAACTATATTCTTGCCACTGGGATTCTTACTTTACCTCGTGCATCTGTAGAAAAAGTAAAAACGCCAGATGTTTGGATTAGTGTATTTTTAGGTGGAGTCGTTGCAATGATTGCAGGTGTAATCATTGTGAAGCTAAGCCAACAATACCCTGACAAAACATTTTATCAATATAATCAAGATATCATAGGGAAGTGGTTAGGCTGGTTTATAAGTGCGTGTGTAATTGCCTACTTTTTTACCATTTCTGCCTTTGAAGTTCGCATCATGGCTGAAGTAACTTCTCTCTTTTTATTAGAAGGGACCCCCACTTGGGCGATTATTTTGCCCTTCTTATGGGTTGGGCTTTACTTAATAAGCGGTGGCATCAATACAATCGCTCGTTTATTTGAAATCATTTTTCCTATTACCTTTGTTATTTTTTTACTTGTGGCCTTTTTAAGTTTAGGGATTTTTGAAATCGATAATTTAAGACCAGTACTCGGTCTGGGCGTTGTTCCGATGTTAAAGGGAATAAAAACAGCGACACTGGCATTTTTAGGGCCTGAAATTATGCTACTACTTGTGGCATTTATGTATCCCTCAGATAAATCAAAGGCCGTCAAGGTTGTACTGGCGGGTATAGCCATACCTTTACTTTTTTATGTCATCACGGTTGTGATGGTCATTGGTGCTCTATCCATTGAGGGGGTTTTGACAAGGACTTGGCCAACAATTGAATTAATGCGAAGTTTTGAAATCCCTGGTTTAATTTTTGAACGCTTTGAGTCATTTCTTCTGGTAATTTGGATTATGCAAATCTTTGCGACCTTTACGATTACTTATTATGCCGCTACTTTAGGATTAGCCCAACTGTTTAAGAAAAATATGCATCCCTTCTTATACGGATTGTTGCCAATTATTTATATTATTGCGATGACACCTAAAAATATTAATGATCTATTTACATTTGGCGATAAGATTGGTCATGCTGCATTAATTTTATTTGGTGTAGTACCGATAACCTTACTCCTTATTTCGAAATTGAAAGGAAAGAAAGCATGAAGCGAATACATTGCTGTGTACGTTTACTTCTAGTTGCGACGGTAACCTTACTTCTTACTGGATGTTGGAGTAGTAAAGAGATAGAGGATTTAGGCCTTATTGTAGGTACATCATTGGATTTAGAAACGGGTGATGTTTCCTCTGAAGAGCAACAAGATGCTAGGTATGCAAACAGACAGTTGCTAACAATTACCAATCAATTTGTTACGTCAGAGACAACGGTTTCTGGAACAAAAGAGGGAGGATTGCCAGAAAAAGCGTATAAAAATGTTTCTGAGACAGGTGATGCGGTGTTACCAACTTTACGAAATATGCTGTTAAAGGTGGATAAACGTTCTTTTGCTGAACATTCCAAAGTAATTATTATTGGTGAGGAATTAGCTAGTACTATCAATCTCCAGCAAACGTTGGATTTTTTTCTAAGAGAATTAGAAATACGGCCGAGTGGACTGCTCTTTATTGCTCAGGATCAGGCAAGTCAGGCACTGGAAACAAATGAACCAACTAAAATTCCTGCCTTTCAATTAGTAGAAATGATGGAGGGACATGAAAGGACGACTAAAATTTTGCCTCCGATGACCGTAGCCAAACTAGAGGGGAAGCTGTATTCAGATTCTAGCTTTTTATTGCAAAATGTGAGTACAGAAAATGGAGAAGTAAAATTTGCAGGCGCTGCTATCATTGAAGGAAAAACCAAAAAGCTACGAGGCTTTTTAAATGAGAGTGACCTAGAAGGGATTGCATGGATGTCTGGCGATGCGAAAGGTGGCCTTGTCAAAGGCTTTGATGAGGAGTCAGGAGCACCTATTGTGTATGAAATTATTTCAGCTAAAAGTAAAATTATTCCACGTGTAAAAGGGGATCAAATCTCCTTTACGATAAAAATTCAATCAGAGGGAAGAATTGCTGAACATTGGGTTCTCTCCGATAAAGCATTTGATAATCAATTTTTGAAAAAAGCAGAGAAAGTATTTGAAAAAGAGATAGAGCAATTAGTGAGGAAGGCACTAGATAAAACGCAACATGAATTTCAAACAGATGTTTCTGGGTTTGGCAATAAACTAAGAATCGATTACCCGAAAGTATGGCAAAAAAGAAAAAAAGAATGGGATCAAACGTTTAGTGAGGTTCCTATTACATGTGAAGTGAAGGTTTCCATTAAGGATTATGGCACGTCAGGTGATTAACATCGTTAATCATCTTTTTTTCTGTCCATTTAGTCTATACAGAAATGAAAGGACATATAGTAGATATTCGAAAAGATGGGGGATAAAAGACATGCAATATACTATTCAATCAATCGCTACCGTTCGTAACAATCGGCAAATGTTAAAAGATGATCATTGGGGAGAGATTATTTCAACTATTGAACTTGCTGATCATATCCAAGAGGCATCCTTAAAAGGAATAGAAGATTTTTCTCATCTAGAAATTATTTTTTATTTTGATAAGGTTACAGACGATCAAATTCAATATGAGGCAAGACATCCGAGAAATAATCATGATTATCCAGAGGTTGGCATTTTCGCACAAAGAGGTAAAAATAGACCCAATAAATTAGGAAGTACAATCGTTGCCTTGTCAGAGGTCAAATCAAGAGGATTAATCGTTCAAGGGCTAGACGCCATAGATGGCACACCTATACTAGATATAAAGCCTGTAATGAAAGAATTTTTACCTAAAGAGGAAGTTAAACAGCCAGCGTGGTCAATAGATTTAATGAAGGCCTACTGGGGGTAAGATAGTTGTTAAAGCGAAGACAATTGTGGACTTCTAAAAAAAGGGGAGTAGCGTGCTCCCCTGGCTTTTTAAAGAATGATTCCTTCTTGATAAAGAATGCTGATGGCATGAGAGCGATTTTTGGCACGCAATTTTTTGATAGCAGATTTTACATATTGTGTAATGGTTAATTCACTTAATTTCATAACATCTGCTATTTCCTTGGTACTATCTCCCTGCGCTACCTGTCTCATTACCTCTAATTCACGCTTGCTCAGAAAGCCCTCTTTTTTGCTAGTTCTAGCTTGTATGATAAGCTGTCCAATCATGTTTCCAAAGGTTGTCATGTCATCTAACAGCTTATCATTTATATCGATTTCCTCTTCTAATTGAGTACTACAAATATAACCAAAAACATATGACCCAATGAAAATAGGGACAATTAAAAACGTATTATTTTGCGAGGGAATAGTATATTTCATACTGATATTTTTTAAATAGTCCATTCCTGTGCAAAATTTAGCCTTCTTATCTTCAATAGCAGCATAAATAATAGGGAAGCTACGAATCTCCTCACGAATTTCACCGATATGACTACCACCCGATTCATTTAAAAAAATGATTCCTTCTGCTACAAAGCCTATTGGAGAATACCTCAATAAATAGGCATCCTTGATAGGAAAAGCATCTAAATATACCTGCAAAATGTGTATCAACAGCTCTTCATGGTTGGCATAACTTTGTACTGTGTCGAAACGTTTTTGAATGGTATAAAGATTGGACATGACCTATCCCCTTTTTTAAGTATATACTACGCTTAAAATAAGGAATTTTCAATATATTCTGTAAGTTGTAGTATTTAAGCTAAGTAAAGCCATATTTCTCTATTTTGGCGTAAGGAGGAGCAACAGGTGAGTAGTCAAACAATTAAAGAGGTGGATGCAGTTGTTCTAGGTGCTGGGTTTGCAGGTCTGTATATGCTACATCAGTTGAGGAGTAAAGGCTTTTCAACCATTGTATACGAGGCTGGAGATGGTGTAGGTGGTGTTTGGTATTGGAATCGTTATCCTGGTGCTAGATGTGATATTGAAAGCATCTATTATAACTACACATTTTCAAAAGAATTATATGAAGAATGGACTTGGACATCTAGATTTCCAGAGCAAGCGGAAATATTACGCTACTTAAATTACGTAGCCGATCGTTTTCAATTGCGATCAGCTATCCAATTTAGCACAAGAGTCACTGCAGCTCATTTTGATGAAAAACGACATAAATGGATGATTCATCTAAACGATGGGCAGTACATTTTAACAAGGTACTTTATTACAGGAATAGGCTGTCTATCTGCAGCAAATGTTCCTAACATCCAGGGGTTGCAACAATTTAACGGAAAATGGTATCACACGGGGCATTGGCCACATGAAAAGGTTGATTTTACTGGGAAGCGTGTAGGAATTATTGGGACAGGCTCAAGCGGGATTCAGGCAATACCTGTTATTGCAAAAGAAGCAGAGCAGTTAACGGTGTTTCAACGCACTCCACAATATACGATTCCCGCTCGTAACCATGCATATGAAGAGGATTTTATCAAAGAAACGAAGAAAAATTTTGAAGCGATAAAACGTTCCATGAGAAATTCGGTTTCAGGTACACCTTTTGCACAAAATCAGCAATCTGCAATGGAAGAACCTGATGATAAGAGGCAGGCGGTTTTTGAGAAAGCTTGGGCACAAGGTGGCTTTGCCTTCTCAGCTACTTATCATGACTTGTTAACAAATGAACAGTCCAATGAAAAAGCGGCAGAATTTATTCGCTCCAAAATACGACAGATTGTGAAAGATCCTGTGGTTGCAGAAAAACTATGTCCTAAGTATATGTATGGCATGAAAAGACAGGTTTTAGATAGCGATTATTTTGAAACCTATAATAGGGACAATGTTTTACTGGTTGATGTCAAAGAATCACCTATTCAAAAAATAACAGGAGAAGGAATTCAAACGGCGGATAACCATTTTGATTTAGAGATCATCATTTTTGCGACAGGCTATGATGGCATGACAGGGCCATTATTTAAGATTGATATCCGAGGAAGGAATGGCGTGTCATTAAAAGAGAAATGGAGGGATGGGGCAGCTGTTCAAACCTATCTTGGACTCACAACAGCAGGTTTTCCTAATTTATTTATGATTACGGGACCAGAAAGCCCTTCTGTCCTCGTGAATATGCCGATTGCTATTGAGCAGCATGTCGAATGGATTGCCGAGTGCATGCATTACTTGCGTGAGCATGACATTGACCTTGTGGAACCAACAATAGAAGCAGAGCAAGCTTGGAGCACACATTGTCGAGATGTCGCTAATGCAACACTCTACGTCAAAGGTGATTCCTGGTATACGGGAGCCAATATTGAGGGCAAACCTCGAAGTTTTTTAATCTATCTAGGAGGATTTGATTATTACACAAAACATTGTAATAAAGTGGCTCAAAACAATTATGAAGGCTTTAAGTTAATGAAATTAAAATCAATATCATAGTTTGTGAGAGGGGAGCATATATCAATATGGAGCAACAAGTAGTCATTATTACAGGTGCTGGAAGCGGTATAGGAAGACAGACTGCAAAATTGCTTGCCACTATGGGCAAAGCATTAGTTTTAGTGGATTTTGATGAAAAAAGTGGACAAGACACACTACATGCTGTGAAGGAATATCACCAACAAGCAATTTTTGTCCAAGGTGATGTTTCACAAAGCAAGGATGTCAAAAAATATGTGGACGCTGCAAAAGAAACATTTGGCAGGATTGATGCTTTTATCAATAATGCAGGTGTTTTAAGCCCACCTACACTACTGGGAGATTTAGAAGAGGAAACGTTTGATAGAATAATCTCGGTCAATCTTAAAGGGGCGTTTCTTGGCTTAAAGTATGTATTAAAAGAAATGGAGCAACAGCAATCAGGTGTCATTGTGAATACATCCTCAGCAGCTGGTATACAGGGACAACCCTATCTAGGTGGTTATGCGGCAAGTAAGCATGGTGTAATTGGATTAACTAAAACGGCGGCCATGGAATATGGACCTAAAGGGATTCGCGTGAATGCAATTTGTCCTGGTGGCGTGAGGACAAACATGACAAAGGGATTGGCATCGAGTCCAGAAGAAAATGGACCATTACGTAGATTGGCAGACCCTACTGAAATCGCAAATGTAATCGCTTTCTTAATTTCGCAGGAAGCTTCTTATGTGAATGGTGCTGTCGTCCCAATTGATGGCGGTTTAACATCGTAAAAACATTTTAAATAAGAGAGGAAGGATTTTAATGGAACATCGTATTGATTCAGAACTAAAAGAAACGTTAGCAATTTTTCCCCCATTAGATTTGGATAATGTACAAGCTACAAGAGAAGGAATGGCAGCCGTTGCTGTGCCAGCTCCAATTGAAGAGCACATCATAGTAGAAAATAAAGTCATTCAAGGGCCTGATAATAATGATTCTCTTCGTCTTCGTATTTATAAATCAAAAGAGCAAAAGGAAATATACCCAGGCCTGCTATGGATTCATGGTGGAGGCTATGTCTTAGGAGCACCAGAGGGTGATGATGTGCTTTGTCAGCGTTTTGTCAATGAAGCGAATTGTGTTGTAGTATCTGTAGACTATCGACTTGCGCCTGAACATCCTTATCCAGCTCCGCTTGAAGATTGCTATACAGCGTTAAAATGGGTAGCAGATCATGCGGATGAATTAGGGATAGATCCTACCCGTTTAGGGATTGCTGGAGCAAGTGCTGGTGGTGGGCTCACAGCTGCACTTGCACTACTTACACGCGATCGAAATTATCCGAAGCTTAGTTTCCAAATGCCGCTCTATCCAATGATTGATGATCGCAATAATACCCCATCTTCATTAGAAATTACGGGACATATGATCTGGAACCACTCACTTAATCAAAAGGGATGGAAAATGTATTTGAATGGAGAAAATGGTAGCGACAATGTACCACCATATGCCGCCGCAGCTAGAGCGGATGATTTATCAGGTTTACCATTTACCTATACATGTGTGGGTCAACTTGATCCGTTTCGTGATGAGACTTTGCAATATGTAACCAAGCTATGTCAGGCTGGAGTAGATGTTGAATTCCACTTATACCCAGGCTGCTATCATGGCTTTGAGAGTATTGTCCCTACAGCCGCAGTCAGTCAAAGAGCTGTCACAGAGTATGTAGAAGCTGCTAAATATGTGTTACATCGAAATATTTCAGTGCCTTTATAAAAAATTCACGAAAATCCCGAAACCATAATTTACTCAGGTTTCGGGATTTTTTTGTTCAGCAAAATGATCTTTTAGCTAGTTTGTAATATTGTCTTTTAGGTTAAACTTTTATCGAGTGAAAGGAGGAGAAGATAAATTGTTACAATTTGATTCAAAAATTGTTGGAAAAGAGATAGGATTTGGCTATTTACGAGATAAAATTGCCGATCGAGGTTTCACGATCGGCGGGAATTGGGAGTACTATAAAGGTAGCTTTGACTCGGTATTATGGAAAGAGGCTGGAGAAACTATTTATTTACGTGTCCCTTTTATCGTCACATCAGGAGAGCTTGATAATGAAGATGCTCAAATTCGTTTTCAAAAGCCATTTGTCATTAAGCATGTTGAGAATATTGGTCTAGATTATGATGAGGGCTCCTTACTAGATGCAACTGGTGTTAGTCAATTTCAAACTCCGCTTGATAAAGATGGATACATTCATGATAAAAGTAGATGGATTCAAGCAGGTGAACAAGCTGTGGAAGAAAAAGTACTACCATTTTTCATTCATTAGTTAGATAAATTTAAATAGCTGCTGCAAGAAATTATATGTCTTTTATCCTTATTATTTTGGGAACATATAATCAAAAATATAAATAGAATTGTCGTAAGAATTTTCCAACATTATAATGATATTAGCACGTACTACTATATGAGGTGAGTTTATGGATAAAATAGCTATAGATGATTTTCAGCATTCCTATCAGAAATTGCACCAAGAACGACTCATCCATCGTAAAGAAGCCTTTCTAGAGGTGTTAGAGAAAACAAGAACATTTGGTGAAATAATCCTGTTTGAAAGTATAAAAAGTAAGAGAGGCGTCTAGGTGGCGTCTCTTTCTATTTTTCATAAATGAGAGGATGATTAATCATGGGACGTTACATACCTTTAATACTGCTAATGATGATTCTATGTGTTGCTTGTACGTCAACGAAGGATAATAACGATAATAGGTTAGAAAGTGAGGAAAATCATGCTAAAGATGCCATGAATTCCTCTATTGAAATAATAGCAGATCAATTGCAGACACCTTGGTCGATTCAAAAAAGTGGAGATGTCTTTTATATAGCAGAAAGGCCAGGAAGTATTGTCAAGATTGCGGAAGGGGGCGTTGATAGGCAGCAGGTTATCCTGAAAAAGGAGCTATCAACTGCTCCAGAAGCTGGTATGTTGGGATTTGTGTTAGCACCTAATTTTCCTACTAGTCAAGTTGCTTATGCGTATTATACGTATGTCGAGGAAGAGGAACAATTTAATCGAATTGTTACGTTAACGTTTAACGATAATAAATGGCTCGAACAGAATCTTATTATGGATCGAATAAAGAGTGGTACATACCATCATGGGGGACGTTTGAAAATAGGTCCTGACGGCAAGCTGTATGCAACGGTAGGAGATGCAACACAACCTTCTTTAGCACAGGATGTGGAAGCTTTAGAAGGGAAAATTTTGCGCATCAATTTGGATGGCACCATACCGAATGATAATCCTTTTCCTCAATCCTATATATACAGCTATGGACATCGAAATCCACAAGGCTTAACATGGTCTAATGATGGTACGATGTATGCCAGTGAGCATGGCAATGCAGGAAATGATGAAATTAATATCATTGAGAAGGGGAAGAATTATGGCTGGCCTCTTATTGAAGGAATGGAGAAAGAGCAGGGGATGATAACACCTCTTTTTACATCCGGTTCTTCTAACACATGGGCACCATCAGGCATTGCTATTGTAAATGATCAATTATATGTCGCTGCCTTAAGAGGCACAGCAGTCCTAGCTTTTGATATAAATAAGAACAAACACAATGAATTACTATCAGAATTTGGTAGAATTCGTGATGTCTTTGTGGATGAAAAATTTCTTTATTTTATTAGCAATAATACAGATGGTCGTGGAAATCCGCAACCTCAGGATGATAAACTATATCGAACGCCATTGTGATATAATATTTGAGAAAACATGGAATGGTAGGATGAATGGGGAGGACAAACATGGCAAACTATCTTAAGATCGCAGTAGCAATTGATTTCTCAGAACAATCATTAAAAGCATTGGATCGAGCTAGTCAATTAGCAAAGGAACACAATGCTATTTTGCAATTGGTGAATGTCATTGATACAAAATCGTTTGGAGCAGTTTCAGCATATGACTTAAAATATGCCGAGGAATTGAAGAAGGAAAACATTCTTAAAATGGAAAAGCTAGAAAAAGAGGCATTACAGACAGGAGTCAAAGAGGTCGAATCCATTGTAGAAACAGGTTCACCAAAAGGCATTTTAACACAGTTACCTCAGGTTGATTTAATTGTTTGCGGTGCAACTGGATTAAATCGTATGGAGAAAATGATGTTAGGCTCTGTGGCAGAGAAAGTCGTACGTCATGCGCTTTGTGATGTGTTGATTGTTCGTTAGTTGTTAAAATAGTTTAGAGTAAAAGAACCTGCTTGTGCTAGTAGACAAGCAGGCTCTTTTTTTATTGGAATGTTTGAGCGTTATCAATAATGCTTTGAGGTATATCGATTGTTTTTAGATGATTAAATTCAGTATACGTAACGACTGATTTTGTATTCATTAACAATTCGTCACCTTCTACGGCCATTTTTAAGTCAAAATTCATATCCATTTTGTTCGTATCGAAAGTCTCTTTATCGATGTGTAGTACGTAGTTAATTTTTTCAATTGATAGTTGATCCATTGGATTTTCTTCTAGACCCATTTCTTGCATAGACTTATTAATCTCAGAATCGATTAGTTCTTTGAATTTATCGCCTTTTGCATCTAATGTAAGGACGTATTCATCATCCGTTTGTTCAAATGTAAAGTCCTTAATGAATTTTTTCAATTGTTCTAGCTGTTCCTTCGCATCAGCAGAAGCCGCCGTTTGATCTAATATAGCATCAAAGTTCTCATCAGGGAGCTTTAACCAGCTATCTGTTGTCGAATCCTTCATAAATAAGCCTGCATCTTTTTTCATATACATTTCAATTGGCATGTCCATTGTTTCTTTACCTTCATTCATCATATCAGGCATTGTCATAGATCCTGATAAATGCATTGCAAGTGGATCAACGATGATATCCATCTCCATTTTGGAGTCGATTGAAAACTCCATTGCTTCTTCACCAGACCCAACCTTTGTCACCTGTGTCATATCCATTTTAGCACTTGCACTTTGAATATCAGCCTGGCGATCTACTGCTTTGTCATACACTTGTTCTAAAGTGAGTTTGCTTTTATTAGTTGTGTCTTTCGTAGGCGTAGCGCTTGAATTACAAGCGGCAAGTGTCAACGCTAGTGTTCCGACTGCTAATACTTTAAAAATTTTCTTCATTACTTTCATCTCCTATTCTTGGTAAAAAACACTATCTACTACTATACGCACTAAAAAAGGAAAAGTTTCATAAATTGTTAGAAAAGAACTACTTTTTTATTAAAAAAATAACATTACTCCTACTTTTGTAATCTTTAAACGCGATAATTACCAAATGAATAGGGATAAAACAAAAAAGCTGTCATGAACTTATCGTACAAGGACGATAAGTACAGACAGCCTTTTGCTTACACCATAGTGTAATGGATCAATTATAACCCCAGATCATAGCAAATAATGTACCAATGATTGTCACAACACCTACGAATACTGAGTATAAAATTGTTGTATATAACGTTTTTTTATCTTCAGATTCACCGATGTGCATGAATAATACTAATTGTACAGTTGCCTGTGCAAGAGCAGTTACTAGTAAAATTCCAAATGCCATATTAAGAGACATATCAAATTTTACAACTGCTAAAGCTACGATTGTTAGTAATAGTGAGAAGCCGAAGCCCATCACATGTTGTTTTGGGAATAATTCCTTCATCAGCTAATCAGTCCTTTCAAGTAGACGAAGCTGAAGATGAAAATCCAAACAACGTCTAGGAAATGCCAGTACAGTGAGAAGATAAACGCTTTATTAGCCGTTTGTGGGTTTAAGCCACGTTTCGCTACTTGGATTAAAATAGCTACGCCCCAGAAGAAACCAAATGTTACGTGGGCACCGTGCGTTCCAAGTAAAGTCATTAATGACGATAAGAATGCGCTTGTTTGAATCGTCGCACCTTCGTGTACATATGTGACAAATTCATCAATCTCAATAGCTAAGAAGCCAAGGCCTAGTAATAGAGTGATGATAAAGAATGTCATCATCGCTTTTTTACGACCAATACGCATTGCATGAACACCAAGACCAATTGTGAAACTACTTGTTAATAATAAGAATGTTTCCCATAGAACGGGAGTTAATTCGAAAATCTCGGCACCATCTGGTCCACTACCTGTACGTGTATGAAGTGTGAAATACACAGTAAATAAAGTGGCAAATAACACGATTTCGGCGCCAAGGAAAATCCAAAAACCAAAGATTTTTAGACGGTTTTCCTCTGTACTATATTCTAATGGAAGTGAAGAATCGATTTTCATATTATTTATCACCTCTCAAGCTTTTCTCAGTTGCCATTACTTCCTCAACTGAAATGTAACGACCATGATCTTTTTCAAATGAACGATGGATCATGAAGCCAAATACACCAAGCATACTGATGATGGCTGGAATCCATAGATTAAATACAGCGAAGAATGCTGCAAGGAAGAAGAATCCACTCATCCAGAATGGTGTGCCTGTATTATTTGGCATGTGAATTTTTTCGATTGTACCTGCAGTAATATCGCGACCTTCTTTTTTCGCGAACCAGAACTCATCTAAGCGAGTAACGGTAGGCACTACGGCAAAGTTATATTCTGGTACTGGAGAATGAGTAGCCCACTCAAGTGTACGACCATCCCAAACATCTGCCTTTTCATTACGAGGCATATGCTTCCAGCTATAGTAAATATTGTAGACGATTAATGCAAAGCCGACTGCAAGACCTAGAGCACCAACGAACGATAACATGTTCAATGGACCATAACCAGTAGACTCAGAATAAGTGTACATACGACGAGCATATCCATCTAAACCTAAAATGAATAGTGGGAAGAACGTTACGTTGAAGCTGATGGCAATGAACCAGAAACCAGCTTTCCCTAATTTTTCATTTAGACGGAAACCGAACATTTTTGGCCACCAGTAGTGGTAACCTGCAAGGACACCAAATACTGTACCTGGAATTAATACATAGTGGAAGTGGGCAACTAAGAACATCGTATTATGATATTGGTAGTCAGCACTTGCCATCGCTAGCATTACCCCTGTAACCCCACCAATTGTGAAGATAGGAATAAAGCCAAGTGCATAAAGCATCGGTGTTGTAAATTGAATTTTCCCGTGCCTCATTGTGAGTAGCCAGTTGAATATTTTAACCCCAGTAGGAACGGCGATTGCCATTGTTGTAATAGAGAAAACACTGTTTACCATTACACCATGACCCATTGTATAGAAGTGGTGGGCCCAAACTACGAATGATAGTAGGGAAATGACCACCATACTCATCACCATTGATTTGTAACCGTATAAGTTTTTACGTGCGAATGTTGCAATGATTTCTGAGAAAATACCGAAAGCAGGTAGGATAACGATATAAACCTCAGGATGTCCCCAAACCCAGAAAAGGTTGGCCCAAAGCATATCCATACCACCGTCTTGCATCGCAAAGAATTTTGTGCCGAATTGACGGTCAAACATCATAAGAGCAAGCGCTACAGTTAATACTGGGAACGCGAATACGATAATAATGTTTGTAATTAAAATTGACCAAGAAAACATTGGCATTTTCATTAATGTCATACCAGGAGCACGCATTTTAATGATCGTCGTGATAAAGTTAACACCTGTCATTAAAGTACCAATACCTGATAATTGAAGGGCTAAAGAATAATAGTTATTCCCTACAGTCGGACTAAAATCCGTACTTGCAAGAGGGAAGTAGGCTGTCCAACCAGCGTCTGGTGAACCACCGATAATGAATGATAAGTTTAATAAACCAGCACCTGCTGCAAATAGCCAGAAGCTGACAGCGTTTAGACGTGGGAAAGCAACGTCACGTGCACCGATTTGAAGTGGAATGACAATGTTCATTAAGCCGATAACAAATGGCATCGCCATAAATAGAATCATTAATAAACCGTGTGTTGTGAAAATTTCATTATAGTGTTGTGCATCAAGAAGTCCGTTATCTGGAACGGCTGTTTGTGCACGCATTAATAGTGCATCGATACCACCGCGGAATAGCATTAATAAAGCTACTGCGATATACATAATCCCGATTTTTTTATGGTCAACAGTTGATAGCCAGTTTTTGTAGAAATAGCCCCATTTTTTGAAATAAGTAAGGCCTGCTACGATAACCACTGCACCAACTACGATACTAATAGCTGCCGCTAAAATCATCGGTTCTTGCATTGGATGGAATAATTCTTCCATACTCATTGGATGCGCTCCTTTCAGAATTAAAAATTAATGTCTCGATTCGTTCAACGATAAAATCAAATTAATGACCAGAATGTTCATTATTCATGTCTTCTTCAGACATGTCCCCATGATCCATTTCATCCATATTCATGTGTTTACCATGTTCCATTGGAGCTGGTCTAAAGTCTAAGTGTGTAGATGAGAAGCTTTGGCGCCCAACATGTTCTGCCTCTAAAAGCTCATCAAATTTTTCTTCTGTTAATGGTGCCTCTTTCGATTTAACATCAGCAACCCATTTATCGAAGTCTTCTTGTGTCATAGATTGTGCTTCAAATTCCATTTCTGCAAAGCCACGTCCATTAAAGTTAGAGTTACGTCCCATAAATGAACCAACTTCATCTGCTGCAAGGTGAATTGTTGTTAACATATCACTCATAGCATATTTTTGACCTGCTAATTGAGGAATCCAGAAACTTGTAATTGGACCAAATGAGTAAAGCTTAAATTCAATTGGACGATCCACCGGAATGTTTACATAGTTAACTGTTTCAACACCTTCTTCTGGATAACTAAAGTGCCATTTCCAGTTTGATGATGATGCATAAATCACTAAAGGCTCCTTATCGTCATAACCTGCTGGTTGAGCTTCTACTGTAGATGTTGTTCTTACTGTCACTACAGCTAAAAATGCTACGATAATAATTGGAATTACTGTCCATGTAATTTCAAGCAGATGACTTCCTTCTTCATGAGGAGGCTCATAATCTGCAGCTGCTTTTGATGCACGATATTTTGTAAGCATAAAGGCTAAAAGCACATACACGACTAGCAATATAAAGGCCATTGTAATAATGGATAAGATAATTGTGTTTGATAATGTTTCAGCATTAGGTCCTTTTGGATTGAACACTGTTAATGGTTCACATCCAGCAAGAAGAGCAATCGCACTCAATGCTACTAACATTAAACTTAATTTTTTCTTCATGTTTGACTCCTTTCTATAGAACGGCTATTCATAAAATTCATGTGTTTTTTGTCAGTGTCACATTTACAAATAGTTGATACTGAGGTCACCTCTTTTATCTTGGCGTATCAATCAACAACTTAAGAAATTACAATGGCATGGTTCAATATGAAACATAAAATCTAGTGTTGATTGATCTGATGCAAGCGTTAGCAAAATCAATGATTTGCGCAATCGTTTAAATACATACTTGGTTAACTACGATTGTCACAATCTCTCGTTGTTTGCACATTGGATTATACGCCCTGTTTTTAAGAAAAAACATAATTTTGTTATGAAAAAGATAGTATAGCGGTATTGAATTTGAACATTTTTTGAACAAAAATCGTTATTTTAGTATTGGTATTTATAGGTTTTGTTTATTAAACACTGTGTAAACGTTGAAAATACTGCATTCCTGATGTTTACCTAAGTAAATAATTTAAAATGTGAAAAATGGTATTTCACATTTTAGACGCTGTTTTGTAATAAAATCATTGTCATACCAGACCTATTGGGATTTTTTATTTGCCTTTTATCCAAAAAAGGAGTAGATGCAATGACGTTTTATGGAAACAATAGGTTGAATTTTCAATGAAAGGAATGAGCGAGGAGGGAATAAATGGAGCGAAATATTAATTATGTTAATATAATAACTGGTTTTCTTTAATATCCATATTTTTACTTCATTTGTTTTATTTGAAAAGTAAAAAGCAAACTAAGCCAGTTCTTAGTTTGCTAGTATTTTAGAAAAAATTTATGTTATCAAGAATTAAGCGGTGTAATTCAGCATTTTTAAAATTACCTGTCAATCACCAAGCTTCAGCCATTTGGCTACTTGTCCATAAATCGTATTTTGAAGCTGTGGAGCTTTATTATTCATTTTCAAAGAAAAATACAGTGTTTTCATAAAGTTTAAGGTACAAGTTCTTCCACTAAAGAAGAGCTCATTATAACCTTGTGTCATTAAATGCATTTCAAATTTATCAAAAGCCTGCTCAACAAATTCGATCAGTGCTTCCTCTGAGTAATTTTGAAGTAATAATGCATCCACTATATTAATTAAACGTTCCTCTTCATCGTTAACAAAGACTGTTTCTTTCCAAGTGACAAGTTTTAATGCATGTAAAATGGATGGTGCATACTGTAAATCGAATTTTGGATGTTTTATTGTTGTTGTAGCTAAATCTGCACCATGTGCAATACTGTGTGCCCAACCTTTTTCCTGAACATATCCTCTCGTATCCTGTTCTAATAACAAATAACGGCCAATTTTTTTGAAGAACACTTCTAGGTCTTCCTCTCTTAAAACGAGTAATTCAGCGTCCTTTGCAAGAAGACCTGCAACTAGTAAAGCGGAAAACGAACGAGTAAAGACACTATCCTCTGTTTTATCTCCGATATGTAAATATAAAAAATCCTCACCTGTAACTGTATCAAACAAATATTGAAGTTGTTGAGAACTCAATAAATTATCACTTAGTAAATCAACAAAGGTGCGATAAATGAGGTGGTCTCGTAATTCGGCATCAACTGAGCCAATATGGGTTAACATCTCCTGTAATAGCCAATCACTATGCTGGAACATAAATGTCTGACGCTCAGACAGTGTCATTGTTGAAAAAGACTGTAATGTTTCTTTAATATCCATGTTAAAAAAGCCCCCAACTTATTTTTGTACTATATATTATAGCGCCATTTCATTTCGAAGGGATAAATTTGAAACCTTCATTTTAAATAAGCACAGTTAGAATGTCCTCTTTAAAACATAATTTTTATAATATTATTTCCAGAAACTATAGAAAGTTGTTATGATAGAAACGCAATTAAATGGTAAAACTAAAATGTGAACAATAAAAAAGACATACCTATTTAAGTATGTCTTTGTCTAGCTAAATAATGACTGCTGATTTAATGCCAATTGGCCATTCAGTGAGCGTGTGTTGATTTGTCTTTAACTCGACAAGAATATTGGCATTTTTGATTGCATCAATGAGCCATTCACTATAGTGACGATTTGGTTCAGGATGCTGTAAAATCTGCTGCATATCTTTTTTATCAACATGTAACAGCTTGTAGTTACATTCAATGTTTACTTTTTGAGGAATAATGGAAAGAGACTCATTTTGATGACCAAGTGCAATAGATCCAGGAATACACCCTTGGATTTTTAAAATATAGGTGCTGGCTTCTTGTGTGAAGACATCAATTTTGGTGCGTGTTAAAAGTTCAAATTCTATCGGCTTATCTTGAAAAGGGCCGTCCGTTGTAGAAATTGAAATGACTTTAATCGATAATGCCTCGAATGTAGATGAGATACAATGATCAAACTCTGTAATTGTATCAAGTAATTGCATGGATTCCACTCCTTGTGTAAGAACTTGATTTTCTTGATGCAGACAACAAAGGGGAAGCGTCTGCGAATTATTGTGATAAATTTTAGACTATTCTAATTATAATACAATTTATTACAAAATATGAATGCAAAAGCAATAATTTTTTGTTAAAAACAAGAAACTTGGATTTTTTTAGTAAATAGCAGAAATGAAAAATTAGAATAATGAGGTGAGAAAAATGACAAAAAGAAAGCGTCATGTCATTAAACATGACAATGTTGTTGTTTTTCCGGGCGCTGTCCAAACATTAATACGTGAAGGACATATGTTTGCTGAAAATTTTCAGTATGAAAAAGCGGTGGCAAGCTTTGAAAAGGCATTTGTGTACGAAGCTGGAGATGAATTTGCTCTTAGTGCTTATGCTTTCGCTTTGTATGAATTAAAGGACTATAGCAAGACAAAGGATGTTTGTGAGCAATTATTTTCAATGGGTACGTCATTTTATGTAGAAATCATGGAATTGTACATTACCGTATGCATGCAGTTAAAAGAATACCATCAAGTAGAGTCATTAATTTCAACGCTACTTGAAGAAAATGTTTTGCCTCAGGATC
Organism: Lysinibacillus sp. AR18-8; assembly: GCF_001705465.1. NCBI lineage: Bacteria > Bacillati > Bacillota > Bacilli > Caryophanales > Bacillaceae > Lysinibacillus > Lysinibacillus sp. AR18-8. Next base: position 388,469 of record NZ_MDGU01000004.1, on the reverse strand, counting down.
AAATTGAAAAATTTGAACGCTTAAAAAATTTGAATAGTGAAGTGTCTAAGAATCTAGAAAAAAAAGAAAATGCACAACGTTTAATAGAAGAACAAGAATATGACCTTGAGAAATTTAGGGCACTTAGTCCAAATGAGCAATCCATTCGCTTACATCGACTTATGGATACAAATGTAAGACAATTAAAAGAGCCGTTGAAAGAGATTATTGAATGTTCCACGATCCATCCGTTTGTCCAGAGTCTAGCACTTATATTATTAGTAGAACAAGAAGTAGCTATCAATGTTACAGTAGCCAAATTTAATCAAACCAAAGTTGTTAATCCTACTGAATTAGTATTGCCTAACCAGCTACCGCAGTATGGAGAAATAAAAAATATACTAGAAGTGAAGCTAGAACAAGACCCATCGACTTTGGAAATGGTACAATATTTAATGGCAAAGCATGCCATTGTAACGTATCCATTTGAATGGCACCCGTTCGAAGCAGATGATGTTGCCTATAGTTATATTGATTTTGTCTTAGCGATGCTTGGAAATGTACAAGAAATGGACTATGAAATCATTGACTTTTTACAAATGTTAGAAAAGCTAACAGAACTACATTAGGTATGAAATAAGTTGAAACTATACACATCTATGTTATACTAAAATGGTTGTCAAAATCGTAGTTACGAATGAATTGTCTAACATCTTAAACTTGATTATTTATTTGGAGGTATTTATACATGTCAGCAAAATGGGAAAAACAAGAAGGTAATATCGGTACTCTTACAATCGAAGTACCTGCTGCAGAAATCGACGCAGCAATGGACCAAGCGTTCAAAAAAGTTGTAAAACAAATTAACGTACCAGGTTTCCGTAAAGGTAAAATGCCTCGTAAAATGTTTGAACAACGTTTTGGTATCGAATCTCTATACCAAGATGCATTAGAAATCATCGTTCCTGAATCTTATGCAAAAGCAATTGATGAAGCTGGAATTATGCCAGTTGATTACCCAGAAATCGCTGGTACAGAAAACTTTGTACACGGTCAAGATTTCACATTCACTGCACAAGTAACAGTGAAACCAGAACCAAAGCTAGGAGACTATAAAGGTCTAGAAGTATCTAAACTTCCAGTAGAAGTAACGGATGAAGAAGTAGATGCACAAATTCAAGATCAATTAGCTCGTAAAGCAGAGCTTGAAATCAAAGAAGACGAAGCAATCGTAGAAGGTGATACAGCTGTGATCGACTTCGAAGGTTTCGTTGGCGAAGAAGCTTTTGAAGGTGGTAAAGGTGAAGACTATCCACTAGAAATTGGTTCAGGCTCATTCATTCCAGGTTTTGAAGAGCAACTAGTTGGTGTTAAAGCTGGCGAATCTAAAGATGTTGTTGTTACATTCCCAGAAGAATATCATGCAGCTGAATTAGCTGGTAAAGAAGCTACTTTCAAAGTAACTGTGAAAGAAGTTAAAACAAAAGTTCTTCCTGAGTTAAATGATGAATTTGCAAAAGAATTAGATCCAGAAGTTGAAGGCGTTGAAGCTTTACGCGCTAAAATTAAAGAACAAACTGCAGCTCAAAAAGAAACAGAATCAGATGCAGCTCTTCGTGATGAGCTTGTAGAAAAAGCAGCTGAAAATGCGGACTTTGAAGTACCAGCAGGTATGATCAACTCTGAAACTGATCGTATGTTACAAGAATTTGGTCAACGTTTACAAATGCAAGGTATGAATCTAGACCTTTACTACCAATTCTCTGGTCAATCAGAAGAAGACTTACGTGGCCAAATGAAAGAAGAAGCTGAAAGCCGTGTGCGTGTATCATTAACACTTGAAGCAATTGCTGAAGCTGAAAAAATTGAAGCATCTGAAGCTGATATTGAAGCAGAATTAGAAAAAATGGCTGCTCAATTTAACATGACAAAAGATCAAATCACAAGTGCTTTAGGTGGAACAGCAGTACTTGAAAATGACATCAAAATCCAAAAAACAGTTGAATTTTTAGTAGAAAACGCTAAAATTACTGAATAAGATTTTGTGTAATTAGATAGCCCAAAAAAAACAAGGTACGGCATTCATCCGTGCCTTGTTTTATCACATAAACTCTTAGCAATCAGTCCCCTTAACATTTAATTCACTTTATACTTCACTTATACATAGTATTGTTTTAGTTTTTATCTTCATTCAGCAGATGTTTTGTATCCAAAGTATTATGTCAGGTACAAAAAACTCCCATCTCACATAGATGGCGAGCTGTAAGCCTTTTAACCTTTTTAGTGTGTGTTTAAACCACGACTGAATGAAGATAGTGCCTGCTGGCAGGCGGCAAGGATTTAGATGAAGTCCTGGCGCTATTAGAGTCAAGGCGAAATTGATACGATGCTAAACTTAACTTCATTCAGAAAGGTTCTAACTAAATAAAATTTATTTTTTGAGTGATATACCCTTGGTTGATGAATGTAGTAGATTTATAAATAGAGATCAGTAGTTTGTAGTGTGTCGGAAGTGAATAAATGTAACTTTATAGCAGTATAAGGTGGCGAAGTAAGCAGGTTCCTATAGCATGCTTCGAAAGACAAATGAAGTAAAGTACATGACGATGCGTTATAATCTACACATGCATAATTACTGAGGCGTAAATGATGCAGACAATTTATTTGATAAAGGTTCAATAATCTTGTAAGATTGTTGCTTGAATAGGGGTGAAACATATTGTTCAAATTTAATGATGAAAAAGGCAATTTAAAATGCTCATTCTGTGGAAAACCACAAGAACAAGTGCGTAAATTAGTTGCAGGTCCAGGTGTTTATATTTGTGATGAATGTATCGAGCTTTGTTCAGAGATCGTTGTAGAGGAACTAGGTGTAGAAGAGGAGATCGAATTCCAAGATATCCCAAAACCGAAAGAAATCTTAACGATTTTAGATGAGTATGTAATTGGACAAGAGCGTGCTAAAAAAGCATTGGCAGTCGCAGTTTACAATCACTATAAACGTATCAATACGAATAGTAAAATTGATGATATTGAATTAGCAAAATCGAACATTGTGTTAATCGGCCCAACTGGTAGCGGTAAAACTTTATTAGCTCAAACGTTAGCACGTATTTTAAATGTTCCATTCGCTATTGCGGATGCTACCTCCTTAACTGAAGCAGGTTATGTTGGTGAGGACGTTGAAAATATTTTATTAAAGTTAATCCAATCAGCTGATTATGATATCGAACGCGCTGAAAAAGGGATTATCTATATTGATGAAATTGACAAGGTTGCACGTAAGTCGGAAAATCCATCTATTACACGAGATGTTTCCGGCGAAGGTGTTCAGCAGGCACTCCTAAAAATTCTTGAAGGAACAGTTGCAAGTGTTCCACCACAAGGAGGACGAAAACATCCTCATCAAGAATTCTTACAGATCGATACAACCAATATTCTTTTCATTGTTGGCGGTGCATTTGATGGTATTGAAACCATCATTAAACGACGTCAGGGTGAAAAAGTAATAGGATTCGGTTCAGATCCGAATAAAGTAGATGTAGATGAAGGTTCTATCATGTCCAAGCTGATTCCTGAGGATTTATTGAAATTTGGTTTAATACCAGAGTTCATTGGTCGATTACCTGTACTTGCGAGTCTGGAGCAATTAAACGAAGCAGCACTAGTACAAATTTTAACAGAGCCGAAAAATGCACTAGCCAAGCAATATCAAAAAATGCTTGAATTAGATGGCGTTGAGCTTGAATTTGATGAAGATGCTCTTGTGGCAATTGCTAAGGAAGCAATTGAACGTAAAACAGGTGCGCGTGGTCTTCGTTCAATTATTGAGTCAACAATGCTTGATGTAATGTACGAATTACCTTCACGTGAAGACGTGAAAAAATGTATCATTACAGCAAAAACAATTACGGATAAAGAAAAACCGAAATTGCTTCTTGAAGATGGCACTGAACTCGATGAAGGTAGCGACACTAAAACTTCAGCATAATGAATAGACGTGGCTGTCTACCGTTGTGAGATAGAGAGTAATTAGCTGACTTCGATTGTGCAATATTCGCACATATCGACAGTCAGCTTTTTATTCATTCCTACATAAAGCCAGCTGTAACTTGAAGAAATTTTTGGCTCGCTTCAATATCTAGTGTGAATCAACTTTTTAAACACATACTAGTAGCGCGGGATGTTAACATGAAAATTTTGACGGAGGTGAATGCCCGCATGGTGACAATACAAAAAACAACAAATGTACCATTATTGCCTTTGCGTGGACTTTTAGTATTCCCATCGATGGTGTTACATATTGATGTGGGTAGAAATCGTTCTGTAGCGGCGCTTGAGCAGGCAATGTTAGAGGACCAAATGATTTTATTGGTAACACAAAAAGAAATGCACGATGAACAACCTGAAGAGCAAGATTTGTATTCAGTTGGTACAATTGCTTATGTCAAACAAATGCTTAAATTACCAAATGGCACGTTACGTATCCTTGTAGAAGGAGTTGCTCGTGCAACGTGGAAAAACTACCGTGCGTTAGAGAAGTATACGGTTGTCGATATTGAAATTAAAGAGGAGTCAACGGAAAAAGATGTAGAAACACAAGCCTTGATGCGGACATTGTTGACGTATTTTGAAAAATATGCAAAATCCTCCAATAAAATTACAACTGAGACGATCAATACTGTAACAGATATTGAAGAGCCTGGCCGTTTAGCTGATATTATTGCTTCTCATTTGCCGTTTAAAATTGCCGACAAGCAAGAAGTTTTGGAAATGCTAAGCGTTAAAAAACGACTAGATCATTTAATTATTCGCTTGCATGATGAACAGGAAGTATTGGATCTAGAAAAGAAGATTAATTCCAAAGTAAAGCAGTCAATGGAGCGTACGCAAAAGGAATATTATTTACGTGAGCAAATGAAAGCTATCCAAACGGAGCTGGGAGATCGCGAAGGGAAAACTGGAGAAGTTGCAGAATTACGGAAGCGTATCGACGAAGCTGGTATGCCAGAAACAACAAAGGAAGCAGCACTGAAAGAATTAGATCGCTATGAAAAAATACCTGGAGCTAGTGCTGAGAGCGGTGTTATTCGCAATTATATTGATTGGCTTATTTCATTACCGTGGACAAATGCTACAGAGGATCGCATGAATATTGCCCATGCTGAAAATATTTTAAACCGAGATCATGATGGATTAGAAAAAGTCAAAGAACGTGTTCTAGAATATTTAGCAGTACGTCAGCTGAAAAATTCACTGCGAGGACCTATTTTATGCTTAGCAGGGCCTCCAGGTGTTGGTAAAACATCATTAGCTCGCTCCATTGCCGAAAGTTTAGATCGAAAGTTTATTCGTATTTCTTTAGGTGGTGTTCGAGATGAATCGGAAATTCGCGGACATCGACGTACGTATGTTGGTGCAATGCCAGGACGTATTATTCAAGGAATGAAAAAAGCAGGTACCATTAATCCAGTATTTTTATTAGATGAAATCGATAAAATGTCGAATGATTTTAGAGGTGACCCTGCAGCAGCCATGCTTGAAGTTTTAGACCCTGCACAAAATAATACATTTAGTGATCATTATATTGAGGAACCATATGATCTATCTAATGTGTTATTTATTGCAACTGCCAATGATTTAAGTAGCATCCCAGGACCATTATTAGATCGTATGGAAGTAATATCTATTGCAGGCTATACTGAAATCGAGAAAGCTCAAATTACAAAAAATCATCTTATACCAAAGCAGCTTAAAGAGCATGGCTTGAAAAAAACGCAAGTGGTAATCAAAGATGAAGCAGTCACTGATATTATACGTTATTATACTCGGGAAGCAGGAGTTCGCGGTTTAGAACGACAAATCGCTACGCTTTGCCGTAAAATTGCCAAAGTAATTGTATCTGGTGAGAAAAAACGCGTAACGGTTAGCTCAAAATCATTACAAGATTTACTTGGTAAACATCGTTTCCGCTATGGACAGGCTGAAAAGGAAAATCAAGTGGGTGTCGCTACTGGACTTGCTTATACAACAGTTGGTGGAGATACATTACAAATTGAAGTTTCTTTAACACCAGGTAAAGGGAAGTTACAACTAACTGGTAAGCTTGGTGAGGTAATGAAGGAATCTGCTCAAACAGCCTTATCCTATGTTCGTACGAAGATGGAACACCTTAATGTGGATGCCGAATTTTTTGATACACATGATATTCATATCCATGTGCCAGAGGGTGCAGTACCTAAAGATGGACCTTCAGCTGGTATTACAATGGCAACAGCTATCGTTTCGGCTATTTTACATCGCCCGATTCGCCGCGAGGTAGGTATGACAGGTGAGATTACCTTGCGTGGCCGTGTATTGCCAATCGGCGGCTTAAAAGAAAAAACATTAAGCGCTCACCGTGCAGGATTAACGACAATCATTTGTCCTAAGGATAATGAACGCGATATAGAGGATATTCCTGATAGTGTACGTGAGCAACTAACATTTAAACTAGTGACATCGGCTGATGAAGTTTTAGCCTATGCGCTGGACGGAGGTTTTTAAAAAAATGAAAGTCCATAATGTCGAAATGGTCATTAGTGCGGTACGACCAGACCAATATCCAGAAGATGGACTGCCAGAATTTGCATTAGCAGGTCGTTCGAATGTAGGAAAGTCTTCCTTCATAAATCGAATGATCGGACGTAAAGCTTTAGCACGTATTTCATCTAAGCCTGGTAAAACACAAACCCTTAACTTTTATAAGATTGAAGAACAGCTATTTTTTGTAGATGTTCCAGGGTATGGTTATGCAAAGGTTTCTAAAACAGAGCGTGAGGCATGGGGAAAAATGATCGAGCGCTATTTTACAGGACGCCAGGAGTTAAAAGCAGTCGTACAAATTATAGATTTGCGACATCCTCCGACAGCTGATGATCGTATGATGTATGATTTTTTAAAGCATTACAATATTCCTTGCATTATCATTGCAACGAAGGCAGATAAAATTCCAAAAGGTAAATGGGATAAACATAAGAAAATTGTCAAAGAGACACTGGAGATGGAAAAAAGTGATCCACTTATTGTCTTCTCATCAGAAACGGGTCTTGGCTTTGAGGAAGCTTGGAAAACAATCGAAAATAAAATGTAATAAAAAACATCTATTGTATCTAAACCGTTAGGACAATAGATGTTTTTGTATTTTCAATCGAGTGGTGTAGAAAATTAGGGAAAATACTTGATGATGAAACTATTTGTCCGATAAATTAGATAGGAGGTGGACTAGATGGATATCGCAGCTTTATCGATGGCAATGAACCAAGCAACACTTATGCAAAATGTATCTTTAGCTGTTACGAAACAGGCAATGGAAATGCAACAGCAAAATACAGAACAGTTAGTTGAAATGTTAGATGCTCCACATCCAACAGCCGGACATACAATTGATATTCAAGTATGAAGTAGGCAAGGTAGCTTGAAGTTAAAAGCTACCTCAACTTTTGTTTTTAGAAATAAATTCAAGAAGGCCTAAAATGTAACTTTTCGAATAAGAAAAACTACCAATAATACGATATACTAATAATTAGTAAGGAGGCAGGTTTTTTGAAAAAATATTTATACATACTGATGATTACGTTACTGATGATAGTTGGTTTTTCCTTTAATCAATCTGCTAAAGCAGCCCAACTAGTGACAGGGACATTTGTTGATGTAACGTTTTCAGAATATACGAAGCCTGATGGTACGATAGAAAAGCAACTTAGTAAAATTACATTGGAAAATGATCGTGGACGAACAGTAACGTTTAATATTAATAAAAATACTAGATTATATATTAATAATACGTCTACAACGATTGAGGGTTTTAAGATGGGGATGGAAGTCGAGGCTGAAATTTCTCTTAGAAGTGTTGTTGAACTTCGCGGTACCTCTCATACACCAACAGAAACAAATGTACCATCAACAGGAAGCAGTAACGGTAAAACAACTGCTGGTGTCGTCACGAGTATTGATCCAAATGGTTTATTTATCATGGTAAAACCAGATGTTGGCGCAGAAACGACATACTATTTAAACAAAGAAACCAATTATCAAAAAGGTTCTTCTGCAACAGATATTAGTGCATTATACGTTGGGGATCGAGTTAAATTAAGTTTCAAAAATAAAACTTCCTCAATCATATCAAAGGTAGCTATCAGTGAAACAGGTACGCTCGTTGAAAACTTATATAAAGGCGAGATACAAGCGGTCAATCCTAATGCCAACAAGCTTACCGTGAAAAATCAGCATGCCTTTGTAAACTGGCAATTTGGCTCTCAAACAACAAATGATCTTTCAACTATGCCTTTTACATCCAAAGTACCAATCTATGTTGGGAATACAAAAGTCGAGAAAGGTCAGCTGAAAAATTATATAGGTAGCGAAGCATACTATGCGACCGTTAAACAATTTGGTAAGGAAGTAATCGAGAAAATTGTCGTATTAAAAAATAATGAGAGAACATATTACGAACCAATGCTGTCTGTTGATACAGATTACCAACTACTGAAACTGAAAACAGCAGGAACAATGTATTTCCATAATGGAACTATTTTAATTCGAAATGGACGATTAATTGAACCTACTGGTCTTATGGCATATGGTACTGCTTTTGTCGTGGCTGATGGTGCTACTCGTGATCACTATGCCCAAGTAATACAAGTTACAAGTGATAGCTTCATGTCACCTAATCTCGCAGGTCATGAATTATATTATGGACGCTTATCTCAAGCAGATGGATATGTAATTGAAATTGACGATGCGATGAAGATTGAATCAAATGTTTTCAAGAAAGCAGATCGTACTGTACTGTCAGTTAGTAATACAACGAAAGCCATGGTAGATGACGGCAATAAAACATATAGTGTCATGCCAGATATTGAACTTTACTTATCTGAGGGAGATTATGGTTATTTCTATGTGAAGGAAGGCCATGTACAAGCTCTTCATATTTTAGACAAGGCTAAACCTGTTGCCCCTCTAATGCTTGCAGGGAAACTACAGTCAGTAAAATCTACGTATCCTGCAGTCATTAATGTCAAGAGTGTTAGTCAATGGCAAAATGGTCGTTGGTATGAAGCGGGTGAAATGGTTAATATGAATATTGACCAAGCGACACTGATTAAAGCAGGTAAGGTGATTCAAGCTTCTGACTTACAGCCATCTGATCGTTTAGTTGTATTATCAGATCGATTTGTTAAAGCTCATTTTATTTTGGTAGATTAGCATAAATATTAAACTAAAAAATCTGCGAGTCTCATGCGAATATGTTTCATAATCGAAAGATGAAGAAGTTACTTCGAATAGGCTAAATTGTGTATATATTCGCAAGACGAGCGGATTTTTTAGTTATATTAGAAACAAGCTTCATTATGCACGCAAATGCACAGTGAAAGAGAGGAAAAGCGAATGCAAAAAAAATTATCTAAAATAATGTTTCTAGTCCTTGCTGTCTTTTTGATTGGAACAACTATTCCATTCAATGCATCAGCCGCTTCATTAGAAACAACAGGTGCTGTAAAAAACGAATATACATATGAAGAAGCTGTGTTCCTTTCAGGGACACCTGTTATTTTTAAAGGGACAAGTAAAGATATTAAAATTGCTCAAAAAGAATCAAAAGGTAAATTAACTGAAACGTATAGCATGAAGTTAACAGCAAGCAATGGCGCAACATTGACAAGAAATATTGCCTATGAATCAGATGTAGTGGATTATGCAGTTCTTGGTCAAAAAACATCCAATGGTGAAGTGAAGAAATACACTGAAAAAATCACAATTGGCGCCATTACTTATTCCTTAGTCGATTATCAATTTTCACAAGGAACAGTTACTGATAATCGTGCAGCCTCTGATTATTACTCAGGAAATATTATTTCTAGAAAAACCTATGCTTTTGAAACAGGAAAAGGAAAAAATGCTGTTCAAAACACAGTAACAATTGAAACAGATAGTCGACATGCAGGCTATGAGAACTTCTGGGGTGCGACAGAAACTCAAATCACGGAATCTGTTTATTCTTATAGTGATGGTAAAACAAGTCATGTGAAAAATCGTTTATCTACAAGTAAATCACGTGTTTTAAATTATGAGGAAAATCTCGGTAGCTTAGGGAGTTTTGAAGGTGGATATGCAGTCGTAAGTGAAAAGGATGTTATTTCTGAATATACATACGACCTATCTTCAGGACAAAAAGGTACACTTGATTTAGATACAGAGTACATGCCGACAATTGAACGTCTTATCATTCCTAAATTCAGAGATTTAACAACCCATTATGCGAAAGAAGCAATTGAAAAACTTTATTCTCTAGGTATTTACTCAGATTCAAGTAACTTCTTTTCTCCTAATACACCAATGAAACGTATTGATTTTACGACGGCTATTGGTAAAGCTGTTGATTTACGTGTGTTTGAAGAAAAGAAATCAAAAAAGACACCTACTACAAGTGTTTTTAAAGACTTGAAGCGTTCTATCAAAGATTACGGTTATATTGAATCAGCGTTAAATAAAGGGATAATCAAAGGTGTATCAGCTGACTACTTTAAGCCAGATAATGCTATTAATCGCGCGCAGGCTGCAACTATCTTTGTCCGTGCCTTAGGACTTGAAAATAGAGCACCTGATCCTGGTTACTTAACTAAATTTACAGATGACAAACAGATTCCAAATTATGCGAGAGATGGCATCTATATAGCGAATGAACTTGGCTTAATGATTGGTGATGCTGCTGGTCGTTTTAATCCAAATAAACCGCTAACGCGTGCAGAGGCGTCAGTTGTTTTAGAACGATTCTTGAAATATTTAGAGGATGACTTAAAACAAAACTATCGTGATGACATATTGTTCTTTAACTAAAGAAAGGATGGAACAAAAATGACATATGTAAAAAAAGCATTGCTTGCTATGCTTTGCTTCATGCTTCTACTGATGACAGCTACACCTACTGTTACGCAAGCAGCTACAATAATTAGAGATGTTCCAACAAATAGCAATAATTATAAAGCTATTTCATGGGCGGTCGATAATGACCTGATGTCCTTAAATAGTGCAAGTAACTTTTTACCAAATGATCAAGTGACAGATCGCGATCTTGTTCTGATGTTTGCCAAACTAGATCGTAACTATGCTTTATCTTATATTGATAGTGTTGCTTATAATTTCTATAGTGATTTTTATTTACCATTTAATGGTACACATGTAAATGCGAATCGAACAAAAGCTGTAACACGTGGCCAATTTGCCCAAATTTACGCGGCTTTTAAAGGCTTAGATTTAGATGAGCCACAGGCAGTTCAATATTTATATTCAAATGATTTATCTACAAGCTCTACAGGCAAAAACACTTTCGCTAGCTTTAATCCATCCACAAAACTAACACGGGGTGATGTTGCTGTATTTTTCTATCGTGCTGTTCAAAATAGCACTTTCGCAGTACAAGGATTAAAACGTAGTCAAGCTGGTCGTGATAATGATAGCATTACGTTACCACCTGGTTTTATGGGATCTAGTAGTGCTGATTTTGAAGAGCCAAAGGATAACTCAAATGATTTTACTGGACCAAATAATGTTAATAATGCATTGCAGAGTATCTTGGTGGAAAAGCCTGATTTAATTGCAAATAATGTGGATACAACACTAGTTACAGTTTCTTTAAAGGCTTGTAATGGTGATCCTATCGCTGATGATAAATCTTATTCATTCCGCGTGAAGGCATCCTACGGAAATATTGTTGATACTTCAGGTGAAGCAGTTGACATTGTCCAATCGGATGGTTCAACGGTATCTGCTATAGTGGTAGCACCAAAATTAACTAAATCAGTACGTGATACAATAACTTTTGAGCTGATTAATAATACGGACCCAGCAATGAAGTGTCTTGTTGGAGAGAAACTAAACGCAGAAGTGCGTTATGCACCACAGCCTGAATTGCGTATTGATTACCAAGTATACGACCCAGCAAATACAGATGATAATGGGAGCGTGATTCCTGAATTTCCAAAAAGTGAAGATATTCCAGAGTTCTTTACGCAAAATTTAATTGATGTTTATAGCCCAGTTCCTCTAGATTCTAATTCAGATAAAAAATTATTTAGTATTGGGCAGCAAACAAATGTGAAGGACGTTTTAGGAAATGTGCAAAACATCTATTTGCGTTACGGTGGATCTGATCCTAAATATCCGGCATTAGGTTATGAAAATGCTATTCTTCAATTTGAAAACTATGATATTTCTGTTCACTTATTTGAGGAACTTTTAAAGACACGTTTTGAGAACTCTGTTACAACGCCAGCTAAAACGGAAATAATGTATTTAATTGCTGACGATGGTCGTCCTATTTATCGCGTTCAGGGCATTGATGATGATATTGCCTCACAGGTAGAGAACATTAATCCAGTCGGCGCCATTATTCAGCTTATGAAAGAAATGCCAGACGAAAAAGATTTAACATTAGAACATTATGACAGTGTTATGAAGATTTATTCGATCTTCACTAACTTAAGTAACTATGACCGCACGGTATTATTAAAATACCAAGGCGGTAAATTACTTGGACAAGTAGAGGCGTTTAAAAAACGAGTAGAGGCCCTCAAGGAAAGTGCGGATGCTGCATCAAGACCATCAGGAAAAGATCGTTATACAAAAGTAATGGTGACTTTAGTGCGTCCTGGTGGAGAGCCTATTACAGATTATCAAGGGACAGTCAAAATTAAGTATGACGGAGTAGAAAAAACAGCTTCATTCATTACGAACACTTCTGATCCATTAAATAATACAGGGAATCCAGGTACTGCTGTAGCCTACTTTGATTCAGTTATATATGGCAAATCTAAAGTGGAAGCAAGACTTGTCAATCCAATAGACCCTCGCTATGCAACGTCCTTGAAGGGTTTAAAAGATAAAACAGTGACGAAAGATATTTTTACGAATCCATACTTCAGTAAAAACTCTTGTTCTTTAGCAACAGAAATTGCCTATGTAGTGGATTATTCTTCTTCCATGAAGGCTGTTGATCCAACAAATTATCGTGGGAAGAAAATGATTGAACTAATCAATCAATTAAAGGCTAAAAATAACATAGTCATTGAAACCAATACAAAAGCGACAGTACTTGGAGAAGGTACAACAGAAAATGTGTTGAAAAAAGATCTTTATAAAGCATCGAAAGATAAGGGTGCAACCGATATTTTTGCAGGCATCGATATTGCTTTAACAAAATTCTCGAACGATTCGAAAACATCCAAAGCGATTGTCGTTGTATCTGATGGTAAAACGAGTAAATCAAAAATGACAAAAGTTATAAATGAAGCGAAAAAGCAAGGTGTCAAAGTATACACAGTAAGTATGGGCAAAAAATCACAAGTAAATGACGCTACTTTAATGCAATTATCTTCAGAAACGGGCGGAACGTACTTCCATGCAATTGATAATTTGCAATTGCATCAAGTCTTCCAGAAGTTAATTGATACAATTTTATGTAAAACGCAATCTTCAAGCTGTATCAATCCAGAAGATTTATTTGAAGAGACAAGTGTTTCGCTACGAAAAGGTTATATTACAATGAGTGCTCGAGTTGATGGTAACTGTCAAAACGTTGCGAAGATGAATGTACGTTTTAATTCAATCAGTGGAGATGTCCAGTTTGATTTGCAAAAGCGTAGTGATCAAGTGTATATGTTAACAAAAACTGTTCAAACTATGCAGGACTTTAAAGTCAATGATGAGATTGAGTTTATAGCATACGATAAAGATGGTAATATGATTGCAATAAAGACTGTTACAATAACAAATTAATGAGAAAACTGCCTCCGATAATGGGGGCAGTTTTTTAATTTGAAACAACACGTATAATTTGTTACACTTAGTTTATAATAATTCTAATGTAGATGACGAATTGCAGTTCTTCATGACATGTTCACAAATTATTGATGAACTCTTGTCGAACTGTGCTATAATGAGATTTGTGAATTAGAACGTGTGAGGTGTTATTCATGCATACCATCGTAGTAGGCTTGAATTATAAAACAGCGCCTGTTGAAATACGTGAGAAGTTATCATTCATTGAGAGTGAACTGCCACAAGCAATGGAAGCGCTGCAAAAGCAAAAAAGTATATTAGAGAACGTAATTGTTTCGACATGTAATCGTACAGAAATATATGCTGTTGTGGATCAATTGCATACTGGACGTCATTTTGTGAAACAATTTTTAGCCAACTGGTTTGATTTGCCTGTGGAGACATTTTCTTCGTATTTAACGATTCGTGAAGAAGATGAGGCAGTCGAACATTTATTTAAAGTGACAGCTGGAATCGATTCAATGGTTCTAGGTGAAACACAAATTTTAGGGCAAGTAAAAAAAAGCTTTTTAAGTGGACAAGAGATTGGCACAACAGGAACGGTATACAATCAGCTATTTAAACAAGCAGTAACATTTGCAAAGCGTGCTCATAATGAAACAGCGATTGGTGAGAATGCGGTATCCGTTTCCTATGCGGCTGTAGAATTAGCAAAGAAAATTTTTGGCTCATTACAACGCAAGCATGTAGCAATTTTAGGTGCAGGAAAAATGGGGGAACTTGCAATTGAGAACCTTTACGGTAGTGGTGTAGGGAAAGTTACTGTCATTAACCGTACATTTGAAAAAGCAGAAAGCTTAGCAGCTAAATTCCATGGTGAAGCTAAATCAATGAAGGAATTACAATGTTCTTTGTTAGAAGCGGATATTTTAATTACTTCAACAGGTGCTACTGATTATGTTATTGATTACGAGCTAATGCAATTTGTGGAACGTTTACGTAAAGGAAAACCATTATTCATGGTAGATATAGCGGTTCCTCGTGATATTGACCCACGAGTTGGCGACCTACCAAATGTATTCCTATATGATATTGATGATTTACAAGGTATTGTCGAAGCGAACTTAGCAGAGCGTGAACGTGCTGCTGCTGATATTACTAATATGATTGGCGAAGAAGTTGTGCAATTTAAAGACTGGGTAGCTACTCTTGGGGTAGTGCCAGTCATCTCAGCATTACGTAAAAAAGCAAATCGTATTCAACAAGAGACTATGACAAGTATCGAAAATAAAATGCCAGATTTAACGGAACGTGAACGTAAAATTTTAAGCAAACATACAAAATCTATTATCAATCAATTGTTAAAAGAGCCAATCTTGCAAGCTAAAGAAATGGCTAATTCTCCAAAAGCAAATGAACAGTTACGTTTATTCCAACAAATTTTTGGTATAGAGGATGCTGTGGAAGCTGAAGTTCATGAGATGACAAAGCAAGAGCTTGAGCGCAAAGAACGCACACAGGTATCTCAGACTTCTACTGAACCAAAGTACTCTTTCTAAATTATCTATTGCGCTCACGTAGAAAGCTGTGATTGTACATGGGTGTTACGCGCAATTGGATTTTCTACTGATATTACACGAGGCGTTTTCGTATCTGTATGGTAAACTAAGGATACGAAAACGTTTTTTTGTTTTCTATGCTAAAATAGTTTATTAATTTCACGACAAAGAAGGGATGTCTATTGGCTGATTTGACCATGACGAGGCTCTATGAAGTGATGATCGTCTTGTATGCGATCAGTCTAGTTTTTTACTTTACTGATTATTTTTATAAGCAAGTACGTGCAAGACGCATTGCTTTTTGGCTTGTTTCATTTGTATGGATGATTCAAAGTGCCATTATCATTTTAACGTTTGTGGAAACGAAGCGTTTTCCGATTTTATCCTTGTCTGAGGGAATACTTTTTTATTCCTGGTTACTCGTGACGTTATCCATTATCCTTCATTGCATAGCAAGGGTGGATTTACCTGTGTTTATTATTAATATACTAGGATTTTTATTCGCTAGTATATTTACTTTTATGCCGAAACGTCCTACAGGAGCTGTCGGGGATACTTTAATTTCAGAGATGCTTTTTATTCATATATCATTTGCAATATTGTCTTATGCAGCGTTTACATTAACATTTGTGTTTGCCATTTTGTATCTCGTTCTATATCGATTGCTGAAAAAGAAAAAGTGGTCGCATTTATGGACTAGATTGCCTTCCTTGCAGCAGACAAGCAGCTGGATGAATATTTCATTTTTCATTGGAATTCCGATGTTATTTATAAGTTTAATATTAGGGTTTGAATGGGCACTATTAACATTAGAGAGTCTTTCGATTTTCGATGCGAAAATCATAGGGTCCTTCATTATTTTAATTTTGTATTGTTTTATCCTATATGTGAATCGCAAAAGCAAGCTGACAGGTACAACTTATGCATGGGTACATATTTATGCCTATCTATTAGTTGTTGTAAACTTCTTCTTAGGTAGTAGTTTATCGCGATTCCATTTATGGTATTAGAAGAAAGGTTGGAGACTGTTGAGAAAAATTATTGTAGGTTCTAGGAGAAGTAAATTAGCGCTAACGCAAACAAATTGGTTCATTAATGAATTAAAAGCGGCTGGTGCACCATTCGAATTTGAAGTAAAAGAGATTGTAACAAAAGGTGACCAAATTTTAGATGTACAGCTTTCAAAAGTAGGTGGGAAAGGGTTGTTTGTAAAAGAAATTGAACAAGCCCTTTACGATAAAGAAATTGACTTTGCTGTTCATTCTATGAAAGATATGCCTGCTGTATTGCCAGATGGGCTAGTGATTGGTTGTATTCCACCACGTGAAGATGCTCGTGATGCATTTATTTCTAAAGGGCATGTTAAATTTGCTGACCTTCCTGCGGGAGCAGTCGTTGGGACAAGTTCTTTACGTCGTAGTGCTCAGCTTTTAACAGTACGTCCTGATATCGAAATTAAATGGATTCGTGGAAATGTTGATACACGCTTAGCTAAGCTTGAAACAGAAGAATATGATGCCATTATTTTAGCAGCGGCTGGTTTGAAACGCCTTGGGTGGAGTGATGATGTAGTCACTGAGTTTTTACCTGTCGAACAATGTCTACCAGCTGTAGCGCAAGGTTCTCTTGGCATTGAATGTCGTGCCGATGATGCGGAGCTTTTAGCCGAATTAGGTAAGTTGACTGATTCATTCACTTGGCAAGAAGCACATGCAGAACGTGCATTTTTAGCGGCAATGGATGGTGGTTGTCAAGTTCCGATTGCTGGTTATGCCACTTCAAATGGGGAAGAAATTACATTAACAGGCCTTGTTGCTGCTCCAGATGCATCTGTTGTGTATAAGGAAACAGTAGTTGGCACAGATGCACAAAAAATTGGAGAAGAACTAGCTGCTAGTTTAACAAAACAAGGAGCTTTCGATTTAATTCAGCGTGTAAAGGCAGAGCAAGATGCCCAGTAATTTACCTCTAAAGGGTAAAACCATACTTTTAACAGGCACATCTAAGACAACAACCATTGTCGAAAATATAACAGCTTTAGGTGGACATGCCATCGTAGCCCCATTAATTGAAACTTGTGAACGATTAGATAGCAAGGATCCTGAACTATTGAACCGCGCTAAGCAATATGATTGGTTGATTTTTACTAGTCAAAATGCTGTAGAAGCTTTTGCTAGTAAAATGCTACGACATCAATTTAATGCAAGTCATTTCAAAGGAAAAATAGCTTCCATTGGAACTAAAACAACAACAGCATTAGAAAATCTAGGATTTCAAGTGAGCTTTATGCCTTCCATATTTAGTGCTGATATTTTCGTTAAAGAATTTCCGAGTGTAGCGGGTAATCAACCTAGATGTCTGTTTATTCGAGGAGAAAAGGCGAAAAGTACGCTGAAGGATGGATTGCCTTTTGAATTAAAAGAATGGACAGTCTATGAAACGATAGAACGACATGATCAAACATCTGTTATTGTCAGTTGCATCCAGCAATATCAAAATGTTACAGTGGTTTTTGCTAGTCCTTCAGCAGTTGACGTGTATGCAATGGAAGTTGTGCCACATATTGGCTGGGAATCAGCTCACATTGCAGCCATCGGCCATATTACGGAAGCAGCTCTTGAACAATACGGTGCTACTGTGGATATTATGCCAAGCGTTTATACAATGCAAGCAGTCATCGAAGAAATTATGAAAGTAGGGGACAA
Organism: Lysinibacillus sp. AR18-8; assembly: GCF_001705465.1. NCBI lineage: Bacteria > Bacillati > Bacillota > Bacilli > Caryophanales > Bacillaceae > Lysinibacillus > Lysinibacillus sp. AR18-8. The sequence continues at coordinate 370,408 of NZ_MDGU01000004.1, read as the reverse complement.
ATCATGACAAAACTACAATTTCAAAGACACCGTCGTTTGCGTGCCAATGCAACGATGAGATCAATGGTAAAAGAAACATACTTACATAAAGAGGACCTGATCTATCCTATTTTTGTAATAGAAGGCGAAAATATTAAAAATGAAGTACATTCAATGCCTGGCGTTTTTCAATTTTCATTAGATAAACTAGAGGCAGAGGTGGATGAGGTTGTAGCATTAGGTATTCCTGCAGTTATTTTATTTGGCTTGCCAGCTGAAAAGGATGCGGTTGGAACAGGTGCATTTCATGATCATGGCATTGTGCAGGAAGCGACTCGACTCATTAAAACACGTCATCCTGAGTTATTAGTTATCGCGGATACATGCTTGTGTGAATTTACGGATCATGGACATTGTGGCTTAATTGAGGGCGATCAAATTTTGAATGATCCTTCATTAGATGTTTTAGCCCGCACGGCGATATCACAAGCAAAAGCTGGCGCTGATATCATTGCTCCATCTAATATGATGGATGGCTTTGTAACGGCAATTCGCGCTGGTCTGGATGAAGCTGGTTTTGAACATATCCCGATTATGTCCTATGCAGTCAAATATGCATCCAGTTACTATGGACCTTTCCGTGATGCTGCAGATGGTGCTCCGCAATTTGGTGATCGTAAATCCTACCAAATGGATCCATCAAATCGTCTAGAGGCATTCCGTGAAGCGGAGTCAGATATCGAAGAGGGCGCAGATTTCCTAATTGTCAAGCCTGCCCTTAGCTATTTAGATATTATTCGAGACATGAAAAATAACTATCCATTACCGCTTGTTGCGTATAATGTTTCAGGTGAATATGCAATGATTAAAGCGGCTGCTATAAATGGTTGGATTGAAGAGAAAAAAGTTGTGCTTGAAACATTATTAGGCATGAAACGTGCAGGCTCTGATTTAATTATTACGTATCATGCAAAAGATGTTGCACGTTGGTTGGAGGAGAAATAAATGACACGTTCTTACGAAAAATCAAAACAAGCCTATGCTGAAGCTGTTCAATTAATGCCGGGCGGTGTAAGTAGCCCAGTACGTGCGTTTAAATCAGTAAATATGGACCCGATTTTCATGGAATCTGGCCATGGGGCAATCATTAAAGACATTGATGGCAATGAATATATTGATTATGTATTGTCTTGGGGTCCGCTAATTTTAGGACATACGCATCCAGAGGTAGTGAAAGCAATTGCAGATACAGCTGCGAAGGGTTCTTCCTTCGGTGCTCCAAGCTATACAGAAAATCGCTTAGCTCAATTAGTATTAGACCGTTTACCAGGAATGGAAATGATTCGCTTTGTTTCTTCTGGAACAGAGGCTACTATGTCTGCATTACGTGTAGCACGTGGTGTGACAGGACGTGATAAGATCTTAAAGTTTGAAGGGTCTTATCATGGTCACGGTGACTCCTTATTGATTAAAGCTGGTTCTGGTGTTGCCACATTAGGCCTACCTGATAGCCCTGGCGTACCTGCAGATATCGCCCGCAATACGTTGACAGTTGCCTATAATGATTTAGAAGGGGCAAAAGTGATTTTTGAGAAATTTGGCACAGAGTTAGCTGCAGTCATTGTGGAGCCAGTAGCAGGAAATATGGGTGTTGTACCTCCACAACCAGGTTTCCTAGAAGGTTTGCGTGCACTTACTTCAGAGCACGGTGCATTATTAATCTTTGACGAAGTCATGACAGGTTTCCGCGTAGATTATGGCTGTGCACAAGGGTATTTTGGGGTAACGCCTGATATGACTACTTTAGGTAAAGTCATCGGAGGTGGTCTCCCTGTAGGCGCATTCGCTGGGAAAAAAGAAATTATGGAGCAAGTAGCACCAGCTGGACCAATTTATCAAGCAGGAACATTATCGGGGAATCCGTTAGCGATGACAGCTGGTTATGAAACGTTATCCCGTTTAGACCATGGTACGTATGATTACTTTAAAAAATTAGGGGATCAGCTTGAGGCTGGTTTCCGTGAAGCAGCAACTAAATATAATATCCCGCACACTGTTAATCGTGCAGGCTCTATGATTGGCTTCTTCTTCACGAATGAAGATGTCATTGATTTTGCTTCTGCTAAAACATCAGATTTACAATTATTCGCTGAATATTTCCGTCTAATGGCAGAGGAAGGTATTTTCTTACCTCCTTCTCAATTCGAGGGACTATTCATCTCAACAGCTCACACGGAAGAGCACATTGCGACAACAGTGGCAGCATTCCATAAAGTATTTGCGCAATTAGCGCAATAAAATTTGATAGAGCATGCTAGCATTATTTCTAGCATGCTCTTCTGCTGTTGAAAGGTGAAAATGGTTTCCGTTGTAGGCTACTTGCTTTCCTGTGGCTCACCTCTTTAGCTTTCCCACGGGATTCAAGCACCTTCCACTCCACCCCATAAAAATGTTTCTTAATAGCAAGGTTTTCAAATAAAGTAAAAGTGTTCACTACTCATTTTATGTAGAGGTGTTGTCACTCACGAACGCCCCCCTGGAAAGGATGCTAGCGGAACGGAATAAACCCTCGCTTTGTAAAATTGCTTTATATCCCATTGACAATACCTTTTTTAATGGTAAGCAGAAGGCATTATAGTGCTTGAGGAATACATGAGTAAAAAGGAACAATAGCATATATTTACTAGTAAGTAAGCTCAACTATACTGGATGAAGGACCTGCTTTTGTCAAAATTACATCTTTCAGCATAGCCAAATTGTGGGCGATATCGTTTATAATATAGCTATTCATAAAAGAAGGTAGTGAATTGATATGGCAACAGGCACACACACGGTCGAAGTACCCGTAGGGATTGAACATGTATGGGATTTCGTTAGTGATATGGAAAAATGGGCAAAGCTTGTCCCTGGTTATAATGCACATGAAATGATTGATGAGAAACACTCCACTTGGACTTTTAAAGGCAATGTTGGCGTTTTGAAAAAAACAGTTGAAGTAGAAATTACAATCTTAGAATGGATAGCACCATCAAAAGTTACATTTGAATTAAAGGGGCTTTCTGATAACTTCACAGGAAATGGCTATTTCCTCGCAGAAAGTATCGACGCTGAAAATACTAAAATGACAGGATTCTTAGAAGTCATTGCAGGCGGGTTAGCTGGCCCTGTTCTCAATCCGATTTTTAAACCGATCGTACCAAAGGCAACACAAATGCTAACAGATCGTGTAGCTAATAAAATTAAATTAGTAAATGTTTAATGATACGAACAGCCATGGGAATGGCATGCTAGACTATTACTTCTAGCATGCCATTTTTTTAGTAGTATCTATTTTTAACTCTGTTCAAATGGCAACATCCTAGCATACTATCCTTCAAATCGTCATATGATGCAAAGGGAGGGATTATTATCGAACACAAAACTTGGAATATGCGCGAAACATTTTGTTTTCCTGGATATGGCTGCCCAACTGAAATAGCAGCTGTTCAAATTAAGCCACAGTGGCAGGCAATGCAGTTAGAGGATTCTTTGCGACTTATGGGCATCTATCATATCACCGCACACGTTCGCTTTGATTTTCAAGATATGCAAGCATTTGCGGAAAATGAAGATTTAATTACAATTGATGCCCTTGATATTCAAGGAGATACTGGTTATTTTGAGTATGCCGTTCCTTTACATGTGGATTTACCAAAAGAATCAGATGTCAAAGATTTAATGGTCAAGGATATTCGCCCTAGTCTAACAAATCAGATGTGTCAGCTTGAGTGGACAGTCACAAGCGCTTTCAATGAATATGAACCTGTTGTTGAAAAAGATGTGTTAGACAATCCGCACCTATCAACACATGCTTTCGAACAAGAGGAGACATTGGCTGCAATTGAAGAAAGTGTTCAAGTGAAACAACCTGCCGCAGTAGCAGCAGCTTCACGCCAAGAGAATTCTACAACAGTTGACCAAAAAGCTGTATTAAGAGAATCCTCAAGCCATATTGTTGTACGCGAATCCAGTACTTGGCATGAAGTGCCTTCTATGATTTGGGATCTAACAGAAGAATATACACCGCTTAAAGTTCGTGTTTCAAATGATGTCTTTCAAAAGTAAATAGCAGAGAAGTAGCAGGAGTAATAAGAAGACTAAATCACCTGATGTTGGCACAATAATGACACGGATAAACTGAAAAGCACAAATCGGCACGATGATGGTTCTGCAATAAAAACGAACTTGTCGTAGCCAAGGTGGTAAAAGCCAAGGGTTATACTTGCGTCGTCGCATTTGAATTGTCACTTCCTTTTCTATTTACTTTCCTCTTACTAAAAGATGACTAAATCACTTGAAAAATGACACGATCCTGCGGTACAATAAGGAAAATCAAATACAGATGCTATGATAGGGAAGAGTAAATTTTGACTACATTTTCAGAGAGGAAACGGTAGCTGAGAAGTTTCTATTTGTACGAAATTGAAGGTAGCCCTTGAGCAGCTTTAGTGAACTAATAGTAGTTAAAGCCGGTTAAACACCGTTACCGAATTGAGAGCCAGTAGAATAGGCTGAGAAAATATGTTATTTAATATTTATCTTAACCCTGCTGGAATTAAAGGTGGTACCGCGAACTAAAACTCCTTCGTCCTTTTAGACGAGAGGAGTTTTTTTATTGGGTAAAAAATAAATAGTATTTCTTTACCAACAGTTTTCAAACAATAGGAGGAGTCAATATGACAGAAAACATTTCAATGCCAACTAAATATGACCCACAGTCCATTGAAGCTGGTCGCTATGAATGGTGGTTACAAGGGAAGTTCTTCGAGGCACAGCCTGAAAGTGGGAAAAAGCCCTATTCAATCGTTATTCCACCACCGAACGTAACAGGTAAATTACACCTTGGTCATGCTTGGGATACAACATTACAAGATATTCTCATTCGTATGAAACGCATGCAAGGCTATGATGCCCTATGGTTGCCAGGTATGGACCATGCTGGTATAGCAACACAGGCAAAAGTAGAAGCCAAGCTGCGTGAGGATAATATTACACGTTATGATTTAGGACGTGAAAAATTCCTCGAAAAAACATGGGAATGGAAAGAAGAGTATGCTGGACATATTCGTGATCAATGGGCAAAGCTTGGTCTTGGATTAGATTATACACGTGAACGTTTCACATTAGACAAAGGTCTTTCAGATGCCGTAAAAACAGTTTTTGTTCAGTTATATGAAAAAGGTTTAATTTATCGTGGTGAACGTATTATCAACTGGGACCCAGCAGCAAAAACAGCATTATCTGATATCGAGGTAATTTATCAGGATGTGCAAGGTGCCTTCTATCATATGAAATATCCATTAGCTGATGGCTCTGGCTATGTAGAAGTTGCTACAACACGTCCCGAAACCATGCTTGGTGACTCTGGGGTAGCTGTTCACCCGAACGATGAGCGTTACCAGCACTTAATTGGTAAAAACGTTATTTTACCGATTGTAGGTCGCGAAATTCCAATTGTTGCTGATGAGTACGTTGATATGGAATTTGGTACTGGGGTTGTAAAAATGACACCAGCCCATGATCCGAACGACTTTGAAGTTGGTAATCGTCATAATCTAGAGCGCATTCTAGTAATGAATGAAGACGGCACAATGAATGATCTTGCTGGCAAATATAAAGGAATGGATCGCTTCGAATGCCGCAAGCAAATTGTTGCTGATTTACAAGAAGCAGGTGTGTTAATTCGCATTGAAGAGCATATGCATTCAGTAGGACACTCTGAACGTTCTGGTGCTGTTGTTGAGCCATATCTTTCAGCACAATGGTTCGTTAAAATGCAACCACTTGCTGATGCTTCCCTAGAGCTGCAAAAGGACGAAGAAGGGAAAGTAAACTTTGTTCCTGCTCGTTTTGAAAACACATATTCCCGCTGGATGGAGAATATACGCGATTGGTGTATTTCTCGTCAATTATGGTGGGGCCATCAAATCCCAGCCTGGTACCATAATGAAACAGGCGAAATATACGTAGGTAAAGAAGCCCCAGCAGATGCAGAAAACTGGACGCAAGATGAAGATGTACTAGATACATGGTTCTCTTCAGCACTATGGCCGTTTTCTACTATGGGTTGGCCAGATGAAGCAAATGAAGAATATAAACGTTACTATCCAACAAATACATTAGTAACAGGCTATGATATTATTTTCTTCTGGGTTTCTCGAATGATTTTCCAAGGCCTTGAGTTTACAGATCAACGTCCATTTAAAGATGTGCTAATTCATGGTTTAGTACGTGATGGTGAAGGGCGTAAAATGAGTAAATCACTTGGCAATGGTGTTGATCCAATGGATGTCATTGAACAATACGGTGCAGATTCATTACGCTACTTCTTAGCTACTGGTTCATCACCTGGTCAAGATTTACGCTATACAACTGAAAAAGTTGAAGCAGTATGGAACTTTGCCAATAAGATTTGGAATGCATCACGTTTTGCGCTTATGAATATGGATGGTATGACATATGATGAGATCGATTTAACTGGTGAAAAATCTGTAGCTGACAAATGGATTTTAACGCGCTTAAATGAAACGATTGAACGAGTAACCTCTCTTGCAGAGCGTTATGAATTCGGCGAAGTTGGCCGTGAATTATACAATTTCATTTGGGATGATTTCTGTTCTTGGTATATTGAAATGGCAAAATTACCACTTTACGGTGAGGATGAAGCAGCTAAAAAGACAACTCGATCTATTTTAGCTTACGTACTAGATCAAACAATGCGTCTTTTACATCCATTTATGCCTTTCATTACAGAAGAAATCTGGCAGCACTTACCACACGAAGGTGAATCTATTACAGTGGCAGCATGGCCAACAGTACGCACAGATCTTCATTTTGCTGATGAAGCAGATAATATGAAGCTCCTAATGGATATTATACGTTCAGTACGTAATATTCGTGCGGAAGTAAATACACCGATGAGCAAAAAAGTACCGTTGTTTATTTCAGCGAAAGATGCAGCAACAGCAGCTGTACTTAAAGATAATCAAGCATATCTAGAAAAATTCTGTAATCCTGACACTTTAACAATTGGTGAAGGTTTAGAGGCCCCAGGACAGTCAATGACCGCTGTTGTGACAGGAGCACAGGTATTCCTGCCTCTTGTTGGACTGATCAATCTTGAGGAAGAAATTGCCCGTCTTGAAAAAGAATTAGAGAAATGGGCAAAAGAAGTAAAGCTTGTTACAGGTAAATTATCGAATGAGAAGTTTGTCTCGAAAGCACCGGAAGCGTTAGTCAACGCAGAACGTGAGAAATTAGCAGATTACGAAAGCAAGCATGCAGTTGTGTTAAAACGTTTAGAAGAATTAAAAAATATGTAAAGACGAAGCAATGGATGACGAAAAAGTCATCCATTGCTTTTTTTATGTAGAGCTAAAGATATACATTGAATTAGGAAAAAATATATAGTATTATTTTAAATAAATTGGTCTAATAGATGATGTTAAGCGCTGAACTAATAGGAAACAAAACCTAATTTCATGTTATGTTAGCCGTGAAAAACCAAATCTAAATAGATGGTTTTTTAGATAGACAGTCTTTGTTAGTAAAGAAAATAAGAGCCAATGGAGGTGTTGAGAATGTCAGGAAATATTGCAACCATTATTACAAAAGTCAACAAAGCATGTGATGAATTAGACTTTGTAAGCGCGAGAGTATTGATCGAAACGAATCTCTTAAAATTATCCGAAGCAAAGTATTATCGTTTATTGAATACAAGTGGCCGTGTCCTGATTAAGCACATATTAGCAAATAGTAATCCCCAACAGGATAGCACTAAATTATCACGAACAGATTTATTAACGATCCAAAAAATTAATGAATATTGCTCAGATTTTGATATATCGATGCTAAAAAGAACGTTAAAAAATGCTTTTGACTTAGTGCAACGCCCAGATGTTCATCCATTATTAAATAGTGATGCAAAAACCATTTTAAATAATATGGGTGCTTTATTAGGTGCTCACAAAGTACACTAAAATAATATTAATACGAACACGCAGTTGCTAGCTGCGTGTTTTTTGTATTTTGTCATTTTGTTATGTTATTAAACGTTACTTGTACTAAAATAAAGATATTGCAGTAAGAAGGAGTGTTTCTTTTGTTTAACACAATGAACGAATGTACAAAATTTATTTTTACATTAAAAGCAGTTGATCATAAACGTGCGCCACTTGTCCTTATGCGAGAAGTACTAGGGCATTTAGATGAACCTCACAACAAGCTAAGAGTAATCCATGTAGCAGGTTCAAATGGTAAAGGTTCTACGGTGAACGCATTAAGAGAAATGCTTCAACATGCAGGCTACACTGTAGGGGCATTTACGTCTCCACATTTAGAGCGAGTTAATGAACGTATGACCATTAACGGCCACCAAATTTCGGATGAGCAATTTCTCTACTATTTCAATAAACTTGCGAAAATTATAGAAGAACACTACAATGGTGAATTTCCAAGCTTTTTTGAGGTAGTTACACTCATTATGTTTCAGTATTTTGCACATGAAGGTGTAGATATAGCGCTTATTGAGACAGGGCTTGGAGGGCGTTTGGATGCGACAAATGTCGTAACACCGCTTTTAGCTATTATTACAACGATCTCGTTAGAGCATACAGCCTTTTTAGGCGACACTTTCGCAAAGGTTGCCGCAGAAAAAGCTGGCATCATCAAGGAAGGCATACCAGTTGTTGTAGGTGTTCATAATGAGGAGGCATTGGCTGTCATTAAAGCTACTGCAGAGGAACGACATGCATCATGCTTTGTTTTAGGACAAGACTTCACAGTGACAAATAGTTGGCAGAGCACTGACTATCAGCACTTTACATATGAAAAGGCTCATGTCTTGATGAAGGATGTACCATTAAAAATGGCTGGTCAACATCAAATAAATAATGCAAGTTTGGCCATCACAGCCATACTAACATTACGTGAGCAGGGGGCAATTGTCATTACTGATGATTCTATTTGTCAAGGTCTACAATGTGCGCAATGGGCAGGCCGCTTTGAGCAATGGCCGAATCAAATTGTGCTAGATGGTGCTCATAATTCAGAAGGGACAGCTGCTCTGATCCAAACACTAAAAAATGTCTATCCAAGAAACAATTATCACTTTATTTACGCGGCATTAGCAGATAAGGATCATGCTAACAGTATAGAACTAATGGATGCTGTTGCCACCTCGATCACTTTTACACAAATAGACCTACCGAATGCAATGCCTGCTGAAAGCTTAGCGATGTTGTCGACTCATGCAAATAAAATGGTTCATACAGAATGGCTAAAAAGCCTTCAAACAGTATTACAAGAACGCCAAAAAGAAGATATTGTTGTCATTACAGGCTCATTATACTTTATAGCACAAGCTCGACAGTGGCTACAGGAGGAAGGACGATGATCCCAAACTTTGATCATTATAAAGAGAAATGGCAGGTTAAAAGTGAGGATATCATTAAACCAGGTCTTACAGCGATTGAAGAGGCTTTATCATATTTAGGTAATCCTGAGCAAACTTTGCGTGTTGTCCACTTAGCGGGCACAAATGGCAAAGGCTCTACGTTAACATTTCTAGAGGCAATTGCACAAGAACATGGCTTACGCGTGGGCAAATTTATGTCACCATGTATCGTTGATGTTCATGACCAAATTCAAATAGCTGGTCAACCTATAACAGAGGCTGAAATGGATCAAGTTTTCCAACAGATGCATGAGGCTGGGCTGAGTGGCAAACTAACCGATTTTGAATTGCTGACGGTGGTGGCATTTTTACATTTTGTCAATGGGCAGGTGGATATTGCGCTGATTGAAGCGGGAATGGGTGGTTTATTGGATAGTACAAATGTGGTAACACCTATTGTCTCTATTATCCCAAGTATTGCTTTAGAGCACACAAAGTTTTTAGGGGATACCCTTGAAAGCATTGCACACCATAAAGCAGGTATTATTAAACAACAACGTCCAGTTATTATTGGTGATTTGCCTGATGAGGCGAAGCGAGTTGTGGATGCAGCAGCCGTTCGAAAAAAAGCCACTCTATTTGCATTAGGTCAGCATTTTGCCATTAAGCAAACAACTGATGGAGAAAGCTATATGAATGACGTACAGCAGTTCCAAATTGCGAACCTGAATCGTTCTATGAAGGGGACACATCAGGGAAACAATATGGCTCTCGCCATTACAGCATTTTTTGAAGTGGCGTCAGAATTAGACGTGTCTATTGATCAAACAGCTATTCGTCAAGCTGTGCAAAAGGCCTCTATTTTGGGACGCTTTGAAGAAATAATGCCTTTCGTTATATTGGATGGTGCGCATAATCCTGCAAGTGCTGAAAAATTAATAGAAACGATTCAGTGTGAATATCCAAATGAGCAGATAACATTTGTCGTTGGCATACTAGCAGATAAAGATGTTGAGCAGATTCTCGGAATTCTAGAGCAGGTGAGTGATGACTTTTACTTCGTCGATTTTGCTAATTCACGAGCAATGCCAGCCCATCAAATGGTCAAACTTTCTCATGCAACATCGAAAACAACCTTGCTTGACTATGCATCCTTTATACAGGCACAATCACATAGACAGCAGAGAACCATTGTAGCAGGCTCGTTATATTTATTAACAGAGGTTCGTCATAGATTAAAACAATGAAATAACTAGGGCTCTTGATAGGGAGTCCTAGTTTTTTTATGGCTGCAAATTTAGATTGCAATGAGTTCCGTATCAAAAAATAATAAATTCGCATTTACCCTTTGGAATGTACATATAATATCATATGATGTTGGCATAGATAGGTGGAAGGATGAGGTGATAGTTGAATGAAAATTGTAAGTCATGTGATGAAAAAACAAATATTTCGAGCAATGATTATTGGTGGATTTGTTGGTCTATTAGGTGTAGCAATTTTTCTGGGCGTTTTACAAGCCAGCACACAGTTACCTTTAAAGAAAAATGGTAGTGAAGTGGCAAATAATCAATCACAAACAGAAACGATTCCAACTGCCGGGGAGACAACCAATACATCTAATGCATCGATGTTTTATGCAAGCCAAGCTGGCGTGTATTCAAACTATGAGAGCGCAAGTTCATTTGTTGCTGAGTATCCTGCCTTAAAAGAGAGTGCGATCGTTCAAGTTGATGACAAGTTTTATGTGTGGACAAGCATGGTGACGGAGGAAAGTCAGCTAAAATTTTTACAGGACCCCGCAACCTTTAAAAAGGCATTTAGCGTCAGTGGTGAAAGCTGTAAAGAACCTACCTTGGCAGAACTACCAACTGCATTAGCAGATAAAAATGCCGCAAAATTAAATTTTAAGGAAAATGGCAAGGACTCAACGCTACCTGAGGATTGGCAGTCCATTGGCGCAGCGGCCTCTACTATTTCCAACGATATCAATATCATTCGTCTGCATGTTTTTGCACATTACCAATCTAAAAATACGTGTCTTCAAGTGAAGTTTTAACAATAAAAAATAATGAAATCTTCATTATCTTGTTTTTTTGAAAATTTTCAAATTGTGCATTCTTCTGTATCATAAGGATAAGGAGGAATGATCAGATAATGTTAAAAACAAATCATAAGCTTGTCCTTGCTTCTGCTTCCCCTAGGCGCAAGGAATTGCTTAACATGCTAGCACTCCCGTTTGAAGTCTTGACAAGTGAAGTGGAAGAAACAAGTGTACAAGCTCATACAATGCAGGATTATGTAAAAGGAGTAGCTTTATTGAAGACGCGTGATGTAGCCAAAAAAGCAGCTAATGCTACGATTATTGGTGCAGATACAATCGTTGTTTACAATCAAGAGCTACTACATAAACCTAAAACGCGTGAGGAAGCTATTTCTCACTTATTACGTTTGTCAAATAACAAACATAGTGTGATGACTGCGGTCGCTATAATCGAACCGAATGGAAAGGAAACGACCTTTGTGGAAGAGACTACAGTTGTTTTCCACCGTCTATCGCAGGAATTAATCGAAGCTTATGTAGATTCAGGAGATCCTTTTGATAAAGCGGGTGGTTATGGCATTCAAACGATTGGTACACTATTAGTTAAAAGAATTGAAGGAGATTATAACAATGTTGTAGGTTTACCACTTGCAACTTTGTTTTCGCAATTGGTGGATCTACAGATAGTCCAATTTGCGAAGGAGTGAATATTTTTGCTAGAAGACGCTTTACCAACTTTGATGATACGTGATGTCAATATAGAGGATCGTCCCCGTGAACGGCTACTACGACAAGGGGCTGAGAGTTTATCGAATCAAGAGCTACTCGCTATTTTATTGAGGACAGGCACAAAGGAAGAATCTGTGCTTGTTCTTGCAAATAGGGTGTTAAATGTTTTTGAACGACTCCATCATTTGAAGCATGCAACCATCGAAGAAATGATGGCTATTAAAGGAATAGGCGAGGTGAAAGCCATTCAATTAATGGCTGCTGTTGAACTTGGTAGAAGACTGGCTCAAAAACATAATGATGAGAAATTCACAATACGTTCTCCACAAGATGCAGCAACTTACTTAATGCCTGATATGACCTCGCTTAATCAGGAGCATTTTGTAGTGCTTTTTTTAAATATAAAAAATCAAATTATTCATAAGCAAACGATTTTCATTGGCAGTTTAAATGCATCCATCGTTCATCCTAGAGAAATATTTCGAGAAGCTGTCAAAAGGTCTGCCGCTTCTATTATATGTGCCCACAACCATCCAAGTGGGGTGCCAACACCGAGCACGGAGGACATTGAAGTAACGAAGCGAATTGTTGAAGCAGGCTATATTATAGGGATAGAGTTAATTGATCACGTCATCATCGGCGACCATCAATATATTAGTTTAAAGGAAAAAGGATATTTTTAACTCTGCATACAATATGCAGAGTTTTTTATGATGAATCCATTTTGTTGTATAGAAGATTCTATTACTATAAATGACCTTAATTATAACCAGTCATAAAATTTTTGTATTTTTTTGTGGTATATTGGCGAACCTTTTTTCTTACATAACGTTAATGTATTCATAGAAAAGCAATTATCTTCACAAAAATTGGTAGCATGATACACATTGTCTTATGGGAATAAAAATTATATGCTAATCTATACGTACTATTTTTAGTTTAAGAGGGAATTAAAATAGTATCTTTTCTGTGAGATGAAGTATGTGATACTACAAATTCTTGCGTTTTTCCGTTATAATGAACGGTATGAATTTTATCTTTATTCAGGGAGGACTCCCATCAAAATTGGTGGTGAGGTGAATGAGTGTGTAGTTTTTTCATAGGTGTAAACTACCAACTGACTGGAGATAAAAAAATTTGACAGGTGTTATGGACTTTGAAAGGAGTCAATTGTGTATTTACACAATTCAATTTCCTATACATTGTCGTCAAATATATTGGATGTCAACGAAAGTATGGCTTATATAGAAAGGGAGTACACAATTTGTTTGGACTAGGAAGCAAAGATGTCGGGATTGACCTCGGCACAGCGAATACATTAGTGTTTATTAAAGGAAAGGGAATCGTATTACGTGAACCTTCAGTTGTAGCAAAAAATACAAAAACAGGGGATATTGTTGCCGTTGGTAATGATGCGAAAAATATGATTGGTCGAACACCTGGCTCAATCGTAGCGATTCGTCCAATGAAAGATGGCGTTATTGCTGACTTCGATATTACAACAGCAATGATTGAGTATTATTTAAAAGAAGCATGTAAAAACTCTGGAGGCAACTGGAAAAAACCAAATGTTATGATTTGTGTACCTTATGGTATTACTTCAGTGGAGCAGCGTGCTGTTATTGATGCTGCACGACAAGCAGGTGCAAAAGAGGCGTTCACAATCGAAGAGCCATTTGCAGCAGCAATCGGTTCAAATCTTCCTGTATGGGATCCTACAGGGTCAATGGTTGTTGATATCGGTGGAGGTACAACAGAAGTTGCCGTTATTTCTTTAGGTGGTATTGTAACGAGTGAATCAGTACGTGTTGGTGGTGATGCAATGGATCAATCCATCATTTCGTATATCCGTAAAACGTATAATTTAACAATTGGTGAACGTACAGCGGAAGCCGTAAAAATGGAAATTGGTACGGCATTGGCAGAAGGACCAGAAGCACGAATGGATATTAGAGGACGTGACCTGTTAACAGGTTTACCGAAAACAATTGAAATTTCTTCACAGGAAATTTCTGAATCATTACGTGAAGCGGTTTCCTCTATTATTGACGGTGTTCGTAAAACATTAGAACAAACACCTCCAGAATTATCTGCTGATGTAATGGAGCGCGGTATTGTATTAACTGGTGGTGGGGCACTGCTAACAAACTTAGACAAAGTAATCAGCCAAGAGACAAATATGCCAGTATTCATTGCAGAAGATCCTTTAGACTGTGTAGCGATTGGTACAGGTAAGGCATTAGATCATATAGACTTAATTCGTCAACAACAAGTTAAAGGGTAAGGAGGTTTAGGCAATGCCACACTTTTTTTTCAATAAGAAAGTAATTTTGCTGCTCATAGGCATGGTTTTTCTTGTGGCATTGATTAGCTTCTCATTACGTGATCGGACGAATGCAACTTTACCAGAGCAAATTATTAAAGATACTGTCGGTTTCGCACAATCGCTTGTTGCGAAGCCGGCGAATTATATTAATGGTGTTTTTAATAGTATTGACTCCCTCTTAAACACGTACGAAGAAAATAAACGTTTAAAAGCACGCTTAGAAGATTTTGCAGTTGTACAAGCTGAGGCTACGGATTTAAAATCAGAGAATAACAAGCTTCGAGAGCTTTTGGATAAAACTGAGAGCTTAAAGGCATTTAATCCAATTCAAGCAACAGTGATTGCTAGAAATCCTGACCAGTGGGAAGAGAAAATTATTTTAGATAAAGGGTCTTCTCATGGAGTCAAAAAAAATATGGCAGTTATGACCGCGAAAGGGTTAGTGGGGAAAATTACCCTAGTTACACCTTTCACATCTGAGGTAGAGCTTTTAAATACAAATAATCCAAACTATCGTGTTTCCGCGATGGTGCTAGGAGAAAAAGAAGCATACGGTTTAATCGAGGGCTTTGATGAAGAACGTAATGAACTCATTATGAAGCGAATCGATTCTAGCATGAAGGTGAAAGAAGGCGAGCAAGTAGTTTCTTCAGGTCTTGGTGGTATTTTCCCTAAGGGAGTGCCGATAGGAGAAATTACGGAAGTTAGTACAGATGACTTTGGTTTAACGAAAATGGCGTATGTCAAACCATCTGCTGATTTTTCAATTTTAGAGCATGTTGTGATTGCCAAGCGAACATCCACAAGTATTGATGGATCAGATGGCAATGCAACGAATGAGGATTTATCGAATCCGCAAGAGGCAAGTGAAGAGGAGGCGGAGTGATGGTTCGATTTCTCATCCCCTCTGTAGCGGTTTTACTATTCCTGTTAGAACCAGAATTTGCTATGCTTTCCCCGATTGAAATTAAAGGGGAAGTCTATTTTCTGGTACCGCGTTTTTTAATCTTATACCTTATTTTTATATCCATCTATTACAGCCGTCAACGTGCGGTAATGTATGGACTTTTTTTTGGTGTCTTGTATGATGTGTTTTACATTGATATTATTGGATTATATTCAGTACTTTATCCACTTATATGTTTTTTGGCAGGGTCTATCGTGAAAGTTATACATCAGCACTTAGTTGTAACAACTACAATTTCAGTTATACTAGTAGCGATTTTAGAATTTATTCTCTATCAATTCTTTTTCCTAATCGATTTTACAGCAATTCCTTTAGCGGATTTCTTACGTTCACGACTACTACCAACAATCATTGCGAATGCTTTATTTTTAATGATTCTTGGGTGGGCCTTCAAGTATCTAATTAATGCGCGTGTCTTACAGAGAGCACGTGAGGTTTCTTAACAAAGAACAACGTGAGGTGAGGCATTCATGAAAAAACAGTTAGTTAATATGAAGGGAACGAAGGACGGTTTTGTACTACGCCTAGACGACCAATGTGCGTATGGTGAACTAGTGGAAGAATTAAAGAATAAGGTTTTAGAGGGCGGTATCGATGGTAAAGTTGATGTACAATTATACTTAGGCTATCGATACTGTACTGAAGAACAATTAAATGAACTTATAAAAATTATAGAAGAAACAGAACAGCTTATTGTATCGAAGGTGCAAAGTGAAGTACTGACTGTCCACGAAAGCAACCAGAAGATGTTTGAAAGCCAACAAGATACATATATAGGAGTGGTCAGATCAGGACAAATTCTGCGTTCATCCGGGGATATTACCATCATAGGAAATGTCAATCCAAACGGTCGTGTTGAGGCTGGAGGTAATGTATATGTCCTAGGTAGACTTAAAGGGATTGCACATGCTGGTATGCAAGGCAATAAAGAAGCAATCATTGCAGCATCTCGATTTGAAGCCACGCATATCATGATTGCCGATCAAGTTCAGGTAATGTCAGATGAACATGTAAAAGCGATTAATCAAGTAGAAATGACTTGTGCATTTATTGGCTACGATGGACGCATTACGTACGATCAAATTCATGCCTTAAAAAATATTCGACCATTGTTAAATGTGTCTAAGGGAGGAAGCTAGTGTGGGAGAAGCGATCGTCATAACTTCAGGTAAAGGCGGTGTCGGTAAAACAACGACAACGGCTAACCTTGGGACTGCATTGGCTCTACAAGGTAAAAAAGTATGTTTAGTGGATACAGATATTGGCCTACGTAATTTAGATGTGATTTTAGGCCTTGAAAATCGTATTATTTATGACCTAGTCGATGTGGTGGAAGGACGCTGTAAAATTCATCAAGCATTGATTAAGGATAAACGCGTAGATGAGAAACTATTTTTATTACCTGCTGCTCAAACAACAGATAAAAATGCTGTTACCCCTGAGCAAATGAAGAGCTTAGTAGAGGAATTGAAAAGAGACTATGATTATGTATTAATCGATTGCCCAGCGGGAATTGAGCAAGGCTACCGTAACGCTGTTGCTGGTGCAGATCATGCGATTGTTGTCACAACACCTGAAATTTCTGCTGTTCGTGATGCAGATCGTATTATTGGTTTACTGGAGCAGGAAGAGATAACAGCACCTAAACTCATCATTAATCGTATTCGACAACATATGATGAAGAGTGGTGACACACTGGATGTCAATGAAATTACAACTCATTTATCTATTGATTTATTAGGCATTATTATAGACAGTGAAGGTGTCATTTCATCTTCTAATAAAGGTGAACCAATTGTAATGGACCCCTCAAATAAAGCGTCATTAGGCTATCGAAATATTGCCCGTCGTATTCTTGGTGAATCAGTGCCATTAATGGCTATACAAGATGAGCAAAGAGGGATGTTTTCAAAACTTAAAGCCCTTTTCTCAAAATAAATTAAAACCTTTTCGTGCAATTGTACGAGAAGGTTTTTTCTTGTGCATGTTTGGACATGCAATCACATATAGTGAGGAAAAAAGGATGAGGGCTTGTTTAAAAAATGGAAATGGTTTGTCACGATACTTCTTGTGGCGGCGATCATGCTTGTAATTCGTTTAGAGGACCAGGGTGTAGTGGATACACCTGTTCGGAAGCTTGTTACAACCTCTGCTGATTTAACGTATTTAAGTGAGCTCGGGCAAAGCTGGTTCGAAAAAGAAAAAGAGACCATCATGGTTTCTAGTGATGTAGGGCAAGCAGATCTTTTAACATTTGCGAATGCCCAAGTATTTAAAGAAGGCTATCTATTGCAGTATGATGTTGGCTTACCTATCTATGCTGGTCAAAATGGATTAGTCGTTTTTACTGGCCATACAAAGTACACAGGTAAGACCATGACCATCAGCTATGAAGATGGTACAACCGTTTCCTATGGTATGTTAGATAGTTTAGCTCAACTACCATACACATCTATTCAAGCAAATGATTTAATTGGCATGAAAGAAGCGGGTCAACTTTATGTGTCCATCGAAAAGGGAGATGCCCATTATGATTTAGAGCAAATTGTACAATGGCTTGAAACGACGGAGACAAATGAGGATTAAATTACATCTTCTGTGTATCCCTCTCGTATTTGTCATGATTTTTAGTGGCCAGTTAGCCTATTACGCGATCATTCTGTTTTCCTTACTGTGGCATGAGGCTGGTCACTTAGTTGCGGCAGTAATGTGTGGAGTGAAGGTGAAATCCTGCGTAATTACACCATACGGGGGAGAAATTCAATTTGAAAATCCAGCGGTTGTGCAAGCTTCGTCACTCCTATGGATTGCATTAGGAGGGCCAATCGCTACGATTATTGGGATTGGCCTCGCTTTTTTTATGCCTGATTTACTCGCTACTAAGCTTATAAATGTACAACTCGTGTTATTGGCTGTCAATATTGTACCCATCATACCGTTAGATGGTGGAAGGATATTGTTAGCCTGCCTATTTTTAAAATATCCAAGAGCTCACGTGATAGAGCTATATTATTGGTTATCATTCATCGTAGCTACTATACTATTACTTGTCACTTTCAAGTTCTTGCCACAATCTATTTTTTTAGCCATCATAAATTTATTTATTTGGTTGCAAGTATTGAAAGAATGGCGTTATCGAAAATATCGAGTTGCTTTTGAAAAATATGTTATGAATAGATTGACTTGAAAAAATTCGTGTGGTAATATTTTAATGTTATTGTTTGTAGCACCCGTGCTACTACAACCGCTCTGTAAAGGTTTAAGTGTCTAGTAAGATCACCTTATGAAACAGGCGAGTCTGAGTCTAAGAGGAGGTGCAGTAAAATGTACGCAATTATTGAAACTGGTGGTAAACAAGTCAAAGTAGAAGCTGGTCAAGAAATCTATGTTGAAAAATTAGGCGTAGAAGCTGATGAGGTTGTAACTTTTGATAAAGTTTTATTCGTAGGTGGCGAAAACGTTAAAGTTGGCGCTCCATTCGTAGAAGGTGCTACTGTAACAGCTAAAGTTGTTAAAGAAGGCCGTGCGAAAAAAATCGTTGTTTTCAAATTGAAAGCTAAAAAGAACTACCGTCGTAAACAAGGTCACCGTCAACCTTACACAAAATTAGTTGTTGAAGCAATCAACGCTTAATTGTGAGGTATAGCGAATGATACAAGTTACGATTCATCACGATGAAAATAGACATGTGTCAGCATTCGAATTTTCAGGACATGCTGGTTATGATGAATCTGGTAAGGATTTAGTATGTGCAGGAGCATCAACTATAGCCATTGGTACAGTGAATGCTATTTATGCATTATTACAAATTCAGCCAGAAATCGAACAAGCTGCTGAAGGTGGAGGCTATCTCAAGGTAGATTTACCATCAGACATAGAGCCTGAAGTAGATGCAAAACTACAGTTAATTGTTCAAGTAATGACTGCCCAAGTGTATTCTATGGTGCAAAATTACGGACAATACATCCAAATCAACTACAACCAAGTAGGAGGTGGAACTCGATGAAATTATTATTAGCATTAGACCTTCAACTTTTTGCATCGAAAAAAGGGGTAGGTTCTACTAAAAACGGACGTGACTCTGAGTCTAAACGACTTGGTGCAAAACGTGCTGATGGCCAATTCGTAACAGGTGGTTCAATTCTTTACCGTCAACGCGGTACAAAAATTTACCCAGGTACAAACGTAGGTCGTGGTGGTGACGATACACTATTTGCTAAAGTTGACGGCGTTGTTAAATTTGAACGTTTAGGTCGCGATCGCAAACAAGTATCTGTTTATCCAACAACACAAGAAGCTTAATCTTTTATAAGATAACATAAAGCGGAGGACTGCATTTATTGCAGTCCTTTTTTTGGCTAAATTTCAAAAAAGCCGATTGGACGCAATGACACCAAGGTATAATTGATTAAAGAATTAAGGGAAAAATACAGCAAAACTTGTTATACTAGTAAGGATAACTTTATTGGAGTGAATGGGATGAACAATCAATCACTAACCATTAGTGAAGTATTACGTTTTGCAAATCATGATTATGTGAATCAACTGCAACTGATTCGCATGAATTTAGATTTAGGTAGAATCGAGGAATCGAAAAAACTTATTCAACATTATTCAGAACAATTACGAGTATTTTCTATCCTCAATCGACTACAATTACCACAAACAATTGAATGGCTTCAAACAGCAGGATGGCGTTACCCATCATTAGCTTGGAAGCTAAGCGGTGAGATAAAAAAGCCTGTGACCAATGATATTGATCAGGAAGTTGTAGATTATTTAAACAAAACAGTTATGCATGTTTATGATACATTAGATCCATTTACAGAGCAGATCCTAACGCTTGATGTACGTGTTGACGATCATACATTTGCCGTGACATTCACGCTAAATGGGTTATGGAGTGCTGATGCATTCACCGAAAAAGGTTTGAAACAATTCGACATTCAAACAATTGAGCAGACAACTACACGCTGGCAATATGTCTTGAGTGCAAATAGGGAGTGAACTAAATGTTTGTCGATCACGTAAAGATTTATGTTAAAGGTGGCGATGGCGGAGATGGTATGGTAGCCTTTCGCCGTGAAAAATATGTACCAAATGGTGGTCCAGCTGGTGGAGATGGTGGACACGGTGGTAACGTTGTATTTGAAGTAGAAGAGGGCTTACGAACATTAATGGATTTCCGCTATAAACGCCATTTTAAAGCACCTCGTGGCGAGCATGGGATGAGTAAAGGCATGCATGGTAAAAATGCGGAGGATTTAATTGTTAAAGTACCACCAGGCACAGTGGTTATGAATGAAGAAACAAATGCCGTTATTGCTGACTTAGTCGAGCATGGGCAAAGAGCAGTTATTGCGAAAGCAGGCAGAGGTGGACGAGGTAATTCTCGCTTTGCTACACCTGCCAACCCGGCGCCAGAACTTTCTGAAAAAGGTGAGCCAGGACAAGAATTAAATGTTATATTAGAGTTAAAAGTTTTAGCAGATGTAGGGTTAGTTGGTTTCCCAAGTGTTGGTAAATCAACACTTTTATCTGTTGTTTCCGCGGCTAAGCCAAAAATTGGTGCTTATCATTTCACAACAATTGTACCGAACTTAGGCATGATTGAAACGGATGACCATCGAAGCTTTGCGATGGCTGATTTACCAGGGCTTATTGAGGGAGCACATCAAGGAGTTGGATTAGGTCATCAATTTTTACGACATATCGAACGTACACGCGTTATCGTTCATGTCATTGATATGTCAGGGATGGAAGGCCGCGATCCATATGAAGATTATTTAACAATTAATGAAGAGCTAAAACAATATAATCTTCGTTTAACAGAGCGTCCACAAATTATCGTAGCCAATAAAATGGATATGCCAGATGCAGAAGAGAATTTAACAGCATTCCGTCAAAAGGTTGGAGAAGACGTTCAAATTTTCCCAATTTCTGCTGTTTCACGTCAAGGTTTAAAAGAGCTACTTTTTGCCATTGCCGATCTATTAGAAGTAACGCCTGAATTCCCACTATATGATGATCTAGAGGAGCAATCAGACGCAACCGTAATGTACAAGCATGAGGCAAAAGGTGAAGATTTCGAAATCACACGTGATGATGATGGTACATTTATTATTAGTGGTTATGCAATTGAGCGTTTATTTAAAATGACAGACTTTAGCCGTGAGGATGGTATACGTCGTTTTGCTCGTCAATTGCGTGCAATGGGTGTGGACGAGGCTCTGCGTGAGCGTGGAGCACAAGATGGCGATACAGTACGCCTACAAGAGTTTGAATTTGAATTTGTCGATTAAGACATGAGTTTTAGGGGGAAGCGTATGAAGAATGTTGCGAATCAGCGATATTATTTAGTTCGTGAGGATGTTTTAACGGATGCAATGCAAAAAACTTTGGAGGCGAAACACTTACTATCAAGTGGTTCAGTATCTTCCATTTGGGATGCGGTAAAGCAGGTGGATTTATCGCGAAGTGCGTTTTACAAATATCGTGATGCGGTTTTTCCTTTTCATTCAATTGTGCAGGAACGCATTTTAACAGTCTTTTTACAGCTTCAAGATAGAAAAGGAACACTTGCCAAGCTTTTAGAAACTGTGACAATTACACATTGTAATGTCTTAACGATTCATCAAACAATCCCTATTCAGGGACGTGCGAATGTTACATTGTCATTAGATGTAACAAGCATGACTTGTGATCTTGATGATCTTATCCAGCAATTAAAACGCTTAGATTTTGTGGAATCAGCGGAAGTGATTAGTTCTGGAGCATTATAATCACAGAGAGTGTTCAATCCTTTAATTTTTGACAAAATGACAAACATCGTGTTGAATAACCCCAATGGGTAAAGATACGATAACAAAGCTCAAATAAGGAGCTGTCCCAAGCGTTTTTCATCACGAGGGACTGCTCCTTATTGTGCCATAAAGGAGGTATTTGCAATGACAAAGCAACAATGGGAAAATCGAATCGCCTATCTAGGACCAGAAGCATCATTTACATACTTAGCAACAAAGGCTACTTTTCCAAATGAGTGGCTCGTACCGTGTGCCACGATTCCAGAATGTATAGAGGCTGTTGCAGAGGGAAAGGTAGATTTAGCTGTCGTGCCGCTAGAAAATGCTCTAGAGGGCTCTGTATCATTAACATTAGATTACTTATTCCATGAGGCAACACTTTATGTAACTGGAGAGTTATTGCTGAAAATTCAGCAGCATTTAATGGTCAATAAAGCGCAGAAGGATGATTGGCAGTCAATCGAAGGTGTTTATTCTCATCCGCATGCACTAGCTCAATGTCATAAATATTTATTTTATCGTTTTAGTCATGTACCATTACATCAAACAACTTCAACTGCAGCAGCAGCAAAATATGTATCAGAGAATCCACAAGAGTGTATAGCGGCAGTCGGAAATGCAGCAGCAGCTGAAAAATATGGTCTTGAAATAGTGGAGCAGAATATCCATGATTTTCATTTTAATCATACACGATTCTTTGTACTGTCTAAGCAAAATAAACGATTGCCACAAGAGCTATCAGATGGGCAAGCAAAAACAACCTTTATGATTACCTTACCAACAGATCGTTCAGGTGCATTACATCAGGTGCTTTCTGTTTTTGCATGGCGTCAGCTAAATTTAAGTAAAATCGAATCACGTCCATTAAAAACTGGATTAGGTGATTATTTCTTTATGATTGATGTATTAGCAGATGAAAAGGAACCGATGATGCGTGGGGCAATGGAAGAATTAGCTGCGCTAGGTTGCAAAGTAAAGTCTCTGGGTACCTATTTTACTTATGTAACATCAGACGAAGCATAGTAATGTGAAGGAGGAGGAAAGAGATGGGTGGGATTATTTTATTCGATGGTGTCTGTAATTTTTGTGATAGCACTGTTCAATTTATCATCAAACATGATCAAGCTGGCTATTTTCAATTTGCATCGCTGCAAAGCGAGGCTGGTCAATCGCTTCTCACTCAATATCATATACCAAAGAATATAGATAGTGTAATTCTTATTGAACAAGGGAAAGTGTCTGTTGAATCTACCGCTGCGTTAAACATTTGCCGTAAATTTGATGGATTGTGGCCTTGTTTCTACGCCTTCATTCTTGTACCACCATTTATTCGCAATGCATTATATCGATTATTTGCGAAGCAACGCTATCGTTTGTTTGGAAAAAAAAGTGAATGCTTATTGCCTACGCCTGCTCAACGTCAAAGATTTCTTTCCTGATAGGGAAATACTCGCCTTTAAGGGAACAATAGCTGCGGACGGAAGCCCGCGCTTAACGAGACAATACCAGCATTAAAAAACAGAAAGCACCGTTTGAAATCAATTTTTCAGACGGTGCTTTTACTATTCATTGATCTGACACTAAGTAGCCCTTTTTTTGTAAAGCTCGCTCAATTAATGTTAAAACTTCAACAGAGGGTGCTGTGATGACATGTAGATGGATGCCGCCAGTGAGAGCAGATAAATAGTTGGCCTGTGTGGCATTCACACGTTCGATAAATTGTTTCACCTCATGGCGGTTGGATACCATGATAGAGGCTGTAAGTTCACCATATATTGGATGTTCGACAATGACATTTTTGACGGTTCCGCCACAGTCTACAATCGTCATTAATTCATCTTCCGTCTGCTCTGATGTATGCAAGCAAGGGAATGTTCGTTCAACGGTTTGCTGTATTTGTTCTTGATGCATATAAAGATAACCTTGGCTTGTGGCAATAATGGGCTCATTTCTTGCCTTTAATAAAGTCATATCATTGACGATTACTTGTCTAGAAACATTGGCGAACTTTGCTAAGTCTGTCCCAGTTATAGGTGCTTTATTTTTTTTTAATTGCGCTAATAGTTGCAGTCGGCGTTCTTCGCCTAACATTTTTTTCATAAGAGATCACCCCTGCTCGTAATAAAGGAATCAGCGTTCCTTATGAATTAGTGTACCATGAAGCTTTTCTAACTTGCTGAAATTTTTGTATCCAAATGAAACATTGAACATATGATACGTAGAGAGGAAGGGAGGAAAAAATTGCGTATTCATATTGTTCAAAAGGGAGATACATTGTGGAAGATTGCGAAAGAGTACGGCATTTCGTTTGAAGATTTGAAGCGGCTCAATGTCCATCTTGCCAACCCAGATTATATTGTTCCAGGCATGGAAATTATATTGCCTGAAAAAATAAACAAAGAGCCGCATAGAGATTCACATAAAGAAATGCCGAAAAAGGAAACACAAGTGCATAAGGAGACACCAAAGGAAAGTCCTAAAAAAGAGGTACAGCGACCAATGCCACCACCACCGCCAATTGTACCGCCACCACCAGCTCCTATGCCAATGCCAGAACCACAAATGATACCGATACCAATACCGATGCCAATGCCAATGCAGATGCCACAACAGCCGATGTGGGTACCGCAGCCTGTGGAAATGAATTGGCACCAGCAATTGGTGATGCCACAAATGGAGCAAAATGTTACAACACCACCTGTACAAATACAGCCACCACCACCGCCAGCACCTACACCGCCACCACCGCCTGTAGCTAAACCAAAGCCAATGCCAATGCCACAACCAGCACCACATCCACCAATGCATATCATGCCACAAATGCCTGCCGTACCACATTGTTCAAGTTGCCATCAGCCAATCTATCATCAGATGTGGTGGCCGATGCCAATGCAGCCGCAGGTCGAGCATTATACGATGCCACAGCAGCCAATGTCCTATGACATGCCAGATCATAAAGTAGGTGGAATGGAAGACTTTTTAGAGTCCACATCACCATTCTTCCATACGCAAGATCACCAAAAGCCACAAATGGATATGATGCCCGATATGAATATGGGGCAATCCTGTGGTTGTGGCACACAACCAATGATGATGCCTGATATGAACATGGGTCAATCTTGTGGCTGTGGCACACAACCAATGATGATGCCAAATTGGCAAATGGACCCTTGTCATTGCCCGCCACCACCATGTCCACCACCATGCCCATCAGCAGCAGGTCCTTGGATGTCTCCGCATTATTTCCCAGGCGGGATGACGCCTTATCGATGGTGAAAAAGCGTATATTGTAGAAGAAGTAAAGCCAAATATTTGGAAATATAAATATCGATCGAAAAATTATTTTGTCAAACGTGCAAAGCAAGTGGAAATTGCGGAGAAGGTAAGAACCATTCATCGCCAATTAGGACGTATGGAACCTTCTTTGATCCTACCATTAGTTCAGAGCGATGATGAGCAGTTAATTGTGCAAATGTGGCAAGAAGGAAGCCACGGTGCTAACTTTGCACATAAAAAAGATCGTAAGGAATCTCTTAGACTACTAATCGCTTTACATGACACACATAAAAAGATTGCTTGGCAGCGCGTGCCAGGCTTGCATACCTACTCACAGCTTTTAAAATGGCAAATGCGTCATATGCGTTTTAAAAGTAGAAGAAATGAGTTTCGAACATTTTTAACGAAAGAAGAAATTGATCAAATATTGCATTATAGTGATAAGTCATTACAATTGATTGCATTGGAAGATGCACCTGAAAAAGAGATTACGCTATTGCATGGGGATGTAGTTCATCATAATTTTTTATGGTGCTCCGATGGACAATTACGTTTAATTGATTTTGATTTAGCGCACCTTGGTGAAGCGGATGACGAGTATATTTTATGGTTACATCGTGTGTTACCTGCTGTAGATTATGATCTTGGAAAGATTTTTGCAGAGTTACCTGAGCTGAAACGACTGGATAAAAGAAAGCTTCATCGCTTGAAATACCCGAATGAGTTATTACGAGAATGGCTGTTTGCTATAGATTTACCACTAGAGCAACAGCTAGTATTTTTAGATTATTTAGTACCATTTACAAAACGAGCCCTCACCTATTGGCCAAAACTGTGGTACGATATTGATAGATTTGTCAAGAAATGACCGTCAATTGGCGGTCATTTTTGTCTGCGAACGGAGTTTAGACGCTACTTTTTGTCGAGCATTCGTTCGCTATATGCTATAATCGAAGACGATGATTGTGAGGGATTATAGATGTATGATTATTTAAAAGGACAAATTACTCGTATTACACCTGAATTTATTGTGCTGGAACAACAGGGGATTGGGTGGCAACTTAATACGCCCAATCCATTTGCTTTTCGAACATCTGCCCTTGAGCAACAGATATATGTTCATTTGCATGTGCGAGAGGATGCGCAAGTTTTATATGGCTTCCCTAACCTAGATCAGCGTGAGTTATTCCGTAAGCTTATTTTAGTGTCAGGAATAGGACCAAAGGGCGCTTTAGCGATTTTAGCTACAGGTAATCCACAACAGGTTATTAGCGCAATTGAGCGGGAGGACGAAGCGTTTTTAGTGAAGTTCCCTGGAGTTGGTAAAAAAACAGCACGTCAAATGATCCTCGACTTGAAGGGCAAACTTGGTTCATTATTAGATACACTTGAATTACCTAGTGCAGAAGATGAATTACCTTTGTTTGGTGTGCATGCCTATAAACATGAATTAGAAGAAGCCCTACTTGCCTTAATGGCTCTTGGCTATTCTGAAAAAGAGCTAGAAAAAATTAAACCACAGCTAGAGGATAACGATAAACTTGAAACAACAGATGCCTTTATGAAACAAGCATTGCAACTACTGCTAAAATTAAAATAAGGAAAGGAGGAAAGGTGCATGTCTGAACGTATGATGGCAAGTGAAGCAGGGAGCTATGATGAGCAGTTTGAGTTATCTTTACGTCCTCAAAAATTAGCACAGTATATTGGGCAACATAAAGTAAAGGAAAACTTACAAATATTCATTGAAGCGGCAAAGCTTCGCCAAGAAAGTTTAGATCATGTGTTGTTATATGGACCTCCAGGACTTGGTAAAACGACCTTAGCGGCTGTTATCGCAAATGAGATGAATGTTAACGTACGCATGACAAGTGGCCCTGCGATTGAGCGTCCAGGAGATTTGGCAGCTATTTTAAGTTCACTAGAGCCTGGGGACGTTTTATTTATTGATGAAATTCATCGACTGCCCCGTGCTATTGAAGAAGTATTATATCCAGCAATGGAAGACTTCTGCTTAGATATTGTGGTAGGAAAAGGTCCTGAAGCACGTTCTGTACGACTTGATTTACCTCCCTTTACCCTTGTAGGTGCAACAACAAGAGCGGGTGCTTTATCAGCTCCTCTAAGAGATCGCTTTGGTGTGTTGCTGCGCCTAGAATATTATGATGACCGATCGCTTGCTGAAATTGTTGTGAGAAGTGCACATTTATTTGAGGTAGAAATAGAGCAAGTAGCAGCAATGGAAATGGCGAGACGCTCACGTGGAACACCTCGAATTGCCAATCGTTTATTGAAACGAGTGCGAGATTATGCACAAGTGCTTGGAGATGGTATGATAACGGAGGGTCTTGCACAGCAAGCATTAGAGCTGTTACAAGTAGATCCTAGAGGGCTTGATCATATTGACCATAAACTTGTAACCAATATGATTGAGCGATTCCGAGGAGGCCCAGTAGGCTTAGATACTCTTGCTGCATCAATTGGTGAGGAACGGGTTACGATAGAAGATGTATACGAGCCTTATTTGATGCAAATTGGCCTTATTCAACGTACCCCGAGAGGAAGAGTAGCCACACATTTAGCCTACGAACATTTTGGATATGAGTATCCCCAACAAACATAAAGAAGGAAGTTATTTTCATGCGTGTAGAAGATTTTGATTTTGAATTACCAGAGGAGCTTATTGCCCAAACACCATTAGTTGATCGTACAGCAAGTCGATTAATGGTCGTGACACCGGGCTCAAATAAAGTGGAGCACCACCATTTTGCCCATGTATTAGACGAGCTACATGCTGGAGACTGTCTTGTACTAAATGATACAAGAGTTTTACCTGCTCGTTTAATGGGTGTAAAAGAAGAAACAGGTGCACATATAGAAGTATTGCTACTGAAGCAAATGGCTGGTACAGATGAGTGGGAAACACTTGTAAAACCAGCAAAGCGTGTAAAAGTAGGAACAGTCATCACATTTGGTGACGGTTTATTAACAGCTACATGTACAGGTGAGCTTGAACATGGCGGACGTACATTTGAATTTCAGTATGATGGTATTTTTTATGAAATATTAGAGCAACTTGGTGAAATGCCATTACCTCCCTATATTCGTGAAAAACTAGAGGATAAAGATCGTTATCAAACCGTTTATGCCAAAGAGCGTGGTTCTGCTGCAGCGCCTACAGCTGGGCTGCATTTTACAGAGGAGCTATTAGCTCAAGTGAAGGCTAAAGGAGTAGAGGTTGTCTTTATTACGCTACATGTCGGTCTTGGCACTTTCCGTCCCGTTAGTGTAGACTCGATTGAGAACCATGAAATGCATGCGGAATTCTATAGTGTTACAGAACAAGCAGCAGATACAATTAATCGCGTAAAGCGTAACGGTGGCAAGGTAATAGCTGTTGGGACAACCTCTACTCGTACATTAGAGACAATTGGTTCTAAATATGAGGGAGAAGTGCGAGCAGAACAAGGTTGGACGTCTATTTTCATCTATCCAGGCTACAATTTTACGGTGGTGGATGGGTTAATCACAAACTTCCATTTACCAAAATCAACACTAGTCATGCTTGTTAGTACGCTAGCCACTCGTGAGACCATTTTAAGTGCTTATCAGCAAGCTGTAGGAGAAAGATATCGCTTCTTTAGTTTTGGTGATGCTATGTTTATACGTCCCAAAAAATAATAGTGGATAAAATCGGAGTACTGTTTTTACTTCAGATAAGAAAGGATTATTTATTTTATGACACAACCAGCAATTCGATATGAACTACTTCATACATGTAAACAAACAGGAGCACGTCTTGGCATCGTCCATACACCACACGGCTCCTTTGAAACACCAGCATTTATGCCTGTTGGCACACAAGCAACGGTGAAGACCATGTCACCAGAAGAATTAAAAGAGATGAATGCCGGTATTATTCTGTCCAATACGTACCATTTATGGCTTCGTCCAGGTAATGATATTGTCAAAGAAGCAGGCGGACTTCATAAATTTATGAACTGGGATCGTCCAATTTTAACGGATTCAGGTGGTTTCCAAGTATTTTCACTTAGTCAATTCCGGAAAATTGAGGAGGAAGGAGTTCATTTCCGTAATCACCTCAATGGAGATAAATTATTTTTGAGCCCAGAAAAGGCAATGGAAATTCAAAATGATTTAGGCTCTGATATAATGATGGCCTTTGATGAATGTCCACCATATCCTGCGACACATGACTATATGCTGAAATCAGTTGATCGAACAACTCGTTGGGCAAAACGCTGTAAGGAAGCACATCAGCGTCCAGAGGAGCAAGGTTTATTTGGCATTATTCAAGGTGGAGAGTACGAAGATTTACGCCGCCGCTCAGCAGAAGCGTTAGTAGAACTAGATTTCCCAGGCTATGCAATTGGTGGATTATCCGTTGGAGAACCGAAAGATGTGATGAACCGCGTTTTAGAATTTACTACGCCAATGATGCCTGAAAATAAACCTCGTTATTTAATGGGTGTTGGCTCACCAGATTCTTTAATTGATGGGGCAATTCGTGGGATCGATATGTTTGACTGTGTACTGCCAACACGTATTGCACGTAATGGAACACTGATGACATCAGAAGGACGTCTAGTAGTGAAAAATGCAAAATATGCACGTGACTTTGGGCCGATTGATCCGAACTGTGACTGCTATACATGTAAAAATTATTCTCGTGCCTATGTTCGTCACCTTATTCGCACGGAAGAAACGTTCGGTATTCGTTTAACATCCTATCATAATCTACACTTCCTATTAAAATTGATGGAGCAAGTACGTGAGGCAATTCGTCAAGATCGCCTTGGTGATTTCCGTGAAGAGTTCTTTGAAAAATACGGCTTTAATGGGCCAGATGCAAAAAACTTTTAAACTAGACGAATAGGATCATTCATGCGCTAAATTAAAAAAAGGACATTAGGCATCCCCTAATGTCCATAATCAATAGCAATAGTTTTGCAAATCATTCAAAACTTTGTAAAAAGTGAATATTTCTAGCAAAATATTGTCAATCATAGAAAAAATATTAGTAATTGAGAAAATTTTTGGGCTTGTCCATCGCTTTTTAATGGTGGAATAGTCTATACTAAAAAAGTGAGATTTGGAAAGGGGGCAAGATGCTATTATGGATCAATTATTAGGATTAGCACCAATATTATTAATGTTCGTTGCAATGTGGTTTATCTTAATCCGTCCAGCTAAAAAAAGACAGCAGGAAACACAAAATATGCAAAGTAGTTTGCAACGTGGAGATAAAGTCATTACAATTGGTGGTTTACACGGTGTTATTGATGCAATTGAAGACACAGCAGTGACATTAAAAATTGCTGACAATGTACGAGTGAAATTTGACCGTCAAGCAATTGGACGAATTGTCAATGACAATCAGTAACAAAGAAGAAAAGGCTTACAATAGGCGATAGCTATATTGTAAGTCTTTTTTATACAATATTAGAAGGCAGTGTTTAGATGTTTTTTGCAGTTGTAGTTTTTAATTTATGAATGAATGCCTCACCAGTATCATTGCCATTAATCGTTATTCGGCTTAACGTAAATAGGGAATCGCCTTTTTTCACATGTTTATTTTGTATGACAAAGGCCATCTTAAAGCCAGCTTCCTTGGCTAATTTGATGGTGGAGGGTGAGTAAATCCCATAAGGATAGCTTATTGCTATTGGTTCATATCCTAACTTTTCTTTGATTATTTTTCTTGAATGAATAAAATCATTTCTTACCCTTTCTTCATATTCAACCTGACTCTCTAGTTGCCCATTTACAATACTAGGACCAAATACTGCGCCATTTAGTTTACCATTTTTTGAAGGTAATTTATAATGTAAGTCCCAAGTATGACTCTGGATTGTAATATAATCCTTCATTTCCTTTAATTGATCCCAACTCATCTTTGCTGTTTCATTTGGATAGTAATTGTTTCCATTCATCTCTAGGATTCGGCTTGCAATCACAAAGATTTCTGCATGCATATCATATTTTTTCAATATCGGGTAAGCTTTTTCATAATTACTAAAATACCCATCGTCAAAAGTAATTAACACGGGCTTTTGAGGTAACGGCGCTTGGTCGTTTAAGTAATCATATAATTGCTGAGCAGAAATGGCCTGATAGCCTTCCATTTTAAGTAATTTCATTTGATTTTCGAAGCTTTTGGGTGAAATAACTGTAGTATTGTTTATATTGTCCTCTAAATGATGGTACATAAGAATAGGTATTTCCTGTTCTTGATACCCGTAAATAGGATAAGGTCTAATAAGAAAAAGGATATAAACAAAAACGAAAACGATTATTTTTTTTGTCATGTCCTCACCTTGTTTGCATGTTTATTGTGATAGCATCTAAGCTCTATGTTAGTGTGTACGAACAAGTAGGGACTATTCCTTGAAAACTGTATAAAAAACAATAAGTAAGGTCACCTTGATAGTATGGGGGTGTTTATATGGAAGAATATTACCATATTATTTTTAGAACTTGCTTTTTGTATGTGTTTATCATCATCGTTTTCCGTTTAATGGGTAAACGAGAAGTAGGTGAATTATCAGTCATCGATTTGGTCGTATTTGTATTAATTGCAGAAGTAGCGGCCTTTGCGCTAGACGATTATAAAAATCCTCTCTTTAATGCCATACTACCTATCATTATTTTGCTCTTTATTCAAATATTAAGTGCCTTTTTGTCATTAAAGTTCAAAAAAATACGTGACCTAGTGGATGGTGACCCTGCTTTATTAGTAAAAGACGGTGTTATTTTAGAGAGTGAGATGAGAAAACACCGCTATAATTTAGATGATTTATGTCAGCAATTACGAGAAAACGGAATTGCATCTGTGACAGATGTAGCCTTTGCGTATTTAGAGCCTTCAGGCAATCTTTCTGTCTATAAAAAAGATGAAAAAGCCTTTGTGTATCCATTGATTATCGACGGTGATATCCAAGAGAGACATTTATTTACCATGCATAAAGATGTGGATTGGCTAATGGGTGAGCTAGCAAAAAATAATATTACTGACAGTGAAACGGTATTTTTTTGTATTTGGGAAGACAATAAGCTGCATATCCAATTAAAGGAATCCTAGACTTTCTTCGCCAATTTTTTAATGTAACGGAAATCTGTAATACGCAACTGATTGGTAAATAATAAAAAGGTAAATAGCAAAAATAATGTCACACCACTACTTAAAATAAATGGTAGTGATAGTATTGGAATAAGGAAATACTGGGCGACGCAAACAGCAATAAAACAACTATAAGGCACGACAAACATTCTGAAGCCAGCACGCAGGTTTTTACGTTGTCTAACTGTTGCAATATGCAAGAATGACGTTAGTAATACCCCAAAGCCAATAGCTACAACGGCTCCTTTTTCTTGGATACCTGGTTGAGAGGCAAGTACAAACATCACGAAAAGTTTACCTAGCCCACCATAGATGGAGTTCATCATGGCAGCTCTTGCCTCACCAATTGCCTGTAAGATGGAGTGTAGAGGACTTTGAATATAATAAAAATAAAAAATAGGTGCTAAAATTTTAACGTACCCACGATTTTCTTCTAAATGGAAAAGCTTCATCGCTAATTCATCTCCATGCACAAAGAAATACGTAGCAGCAAAGCAACCCACTAGCGAAGACAATCTTAGGGACACCGAAATTCGTTCCTGTAATAGCGGGATGTGCTGACGAGCGACGGCATCACTAACAGCTGGAATGAGCACAATCGATAAGGCTGTTGATACAAACGCAGGAAATAACAGTAATGGCACCAAAACACCGGAGATGACACCATATAAAATAGTGGCAGCAGAAGCGGTTAAACCGGCCACAGTTAAAGCCTTTAAAAAGATAATCGGCTCTAAAAACCAAGTGAAAGAACCAAAAAGCTTACTGCCTGCAGAGGGAAGGGCAATACGCAACATTGGTGATGCAGGATACCCTTCAATTTTAGTTTTTCGTGTCAATAATTTCTTTTTGGAAACGATATAGTGTAGCCATAAATACAAGAATGCTACAACTTCGGCTAGCAGTGTAATGCCCATTGCCGCCGCAGCCGTGACAGCAGCATTATTGTAATTAGCCACATAGGGTAGCATTAAAGTAATGAAGCTAATACGTACAATTTGTTCGATCATTTGTGCCCATGCTGTCGGTGTAATCTTTGCAACACCTTGTAAATAGGCACGTAATAAGCCAGATCCAACTGATACTGGTACAGCAAAGAGTGCAATCCATAGTGTAAATGTTGTCTGTTCATTATGTAATAGAGTTGTTGAAATATATGGTATTGTTAGTGCAACGAGTGGCATAAAAATGATCATGCCAATGAATGACCAAAGAATGGCTGTACGCATGACACCAAAGATGTTCTCACGTTTATTTTTTGCTAGTAATTCAGCCACTATTTTAGCCACAGCGATAGGTAGTCCTAGTTGAATGAGTGAGATGAAGAAAATAAACGCTGGATAGACGGTCATATAAATACCGACAGCCTCTTCACCAGCAATCCGCATAAATTGCATTCTATAAAAGAAGCCAAAAAGTTTAGATAAAAAAATCACAAACATTAAAAATAATGTACCTCGTACAAAAGAACTCATGCCATCCGTCCCTTCTCAAGCCGCAAAAATTCATTTACACTATTTGTATGCAAGCATGTCTTACGTTACGACTTTGATTGGAGATGATTCAAAATGAGTATGCAATATGAGCAACTATTTGAAAAGATTCGTCCGGCAATTGATAGTAAGATAGCAGAGTTCCAGCATTATCAATATAATGCTATTACAGCCGAAGAACTCTGGCGCTACTGTATTGAAAAAAAATGGCGTAAAAAGAAAGTTGAGCAACTACGTTTACATGAAGTCATTTCTACCATTTTTTCGGTATCACCATCTGATATCGTCTCATTTAATCAAGTAGAGTTTTTACAAAGTAATAATTGGTTTGAAGAAGTCAATACAGACGAGTTACAATTACTGCTTGGTCCAGTCAGAACGTAATCAATGATGTGTCAAATTTTACAATAATTCTAAGAATCCTATACGTGTTGAATTGACACCAAGCGCAACCTGTTTCATAATAAGTGTGTTGCGCTTTTTTTATTTTGAATAAGTTCTTACTTACATAAGTCTTCATTGCTTTTATTGACATTTAGAAGGCTAGTACCTAATAATACTAAGATAAACTTGCGCGTTATGAACGATTGAAATAAGTATAGCAACCTTTTTGAAGCACAGGTAACACGATTCTAGATGAAAAGGAGGATTAAACGTTTCAAAAGGTATTGCTAGTTACTTGTTTGGCGTGTAAGGACAGCCCTTACACCAATTCGAGGAGGATTTATTGATGAAACTAAAAAGTCGTATAGTTGCATTCCTACTGATTATCGTGCTATTGGCAGCAGGTATTAGTACGACTGTAAACGGCGTCTTAAAGGACATCAAGCTTGGTCTTGACTTACAAGGCGGGTTTGAAGTGCTTTACGAGGTAAATGAATTAAAAGAAGGACAAAAAATTACACCAGAAATTGTCACAGCAACATCCACTGCACTTGGTGAACGTGTAAATACGATGGGGGTTAGTGAACCGAGTATTCAGGTTGAGGACAAAAATCGTATTCGTGTGCAATTAGCTGGTGTTGAGGATCAGGAATCGGCACGTAAGTTATTGTCTACTTCTGCGAATTTAACATTCCGTGATGTTGATGATAATTTATTATTAGATGGAGACGATTTGAAAGCTAACGGTGCTAAAGGCTCTTTTGACCAACAAAATCGTCCGATTGTATCCTTAACTTTAAAAGATGCGAAAAAATTTGCTGATATAACAAGTAAAATTGCAGCAAAACCCGCAGGTCAAAATTTACTGGTTGTATGGTTAGACTTTGAAGAGGGTGTCGATTCCTATAAAGCGGAATCACAAAAAGCAAAGCCTCGCTATGCATCTGCAGCAACAGTTAGTCAAACATTAAATACAACAGATGTTATGATTAGCGGTAATTTCTCTGTTGAAGAAACAAAAAATTTAGCAGATATTTTAAATGCTGGGGCATTGCCTGTAAAGCTAGATGAAATTTATTCAACTTCTGTTGGTGCTCAATTTGGTGATGCAGCACTGAAAAGTACTATTTTTGCTGGTATTGTCGGCGTAATAGTTATTTTCTTATTTATGCTATTCTACTATCGTTTACCAGGCTTTATTTCCATCATTACACTGGTTGTGTTTACATTCCTAGTATTAGTGGTCTTTGACTGGATTAATGCGGTATTAACACTCCCAGGTATTGCGGCCATTGTCCTGGGTATAGGGATGGCAGTAGATGCCAATATTTTAGCGGCAGAACGTATACGTGAAGAGCTACGAGTGGGTTATTCCGCTAAACAAGCCTTCCAAATTGGTTCTAAACAATCTTTATCAGCCATTGTCGATGCGCAGTTGACAACTTTATTAGCTGCAGCAGTATTGTTCCAATGGGGAACAAGCTCTGTTAAAGGATTTGCTACAACATTAATTATTAGTATTTTATTGAGCTTCTTAACAGCAGTTTGGGGCTCACGTGTCCTATTAGGACTACTTGTAAACAGTGGCTATTTCAACAGTCCTGCATGGTTTGGTATTGCAAAATCTAAACAGCATAGTCTAGATGAAAATATTGGTACATTAGATTTATCAACGAAATTCGATCGATTTGACTTTGTTCACAACCGTAAGAAATTCTATACGTTCTCATTAGCCATTTTAGTGGCTGGTTTAGTGGTTCTTGGCATCTTCCGCCTTAACCTAGGTATCGATTTCTCAAGCGGTACTCGTGTCCAAATTGAATCGAATCAAACATTAACAAAAGAAGAAGTGTCCAAATATCTAGATAGCATTGATTTTTCATCAGAAGATATCATACTCTCTGGTGAGAAAAGTAATACAGCAGTCATTCGCTATAAAGATGACCTTACACAAGCAGAAATTTTAGAATTTAAAAAAGAAGCTGGCGAAAAATATGGTCATGAACCAGCTGTAAGTACTGTATCGCCTACAGTTGGTAAGGAACTTGTAAAAAATGCGATTAAGGCTTTATCTCTTGCAGCAATAGGGATTATCATTTATGTAGCAGTTCGTTTTGAATGGCGCATGGGTATTGGTGCAATTGTTTCATTATTGCATGATGTATTCTTAATTGTTGCCGTCTTTAGCTTCATGCGTTTAGAAGTAGATATTACGTTTATTGCGGCTGTATTAACAATTGTTGGGTATTCCATCAATGATACGATTGTTACCTTTGACCGTATGCGGGAAAACTTAGATCGTTATGATACCATTAATGACCGTGAAGTATTGGCGAATATCGTGAATAAATCGCTACGCCAAACAATGGGTCGTTCGGTTAATACAGTATTAACTGTAATTATCGTTGTTGTAGCCCTATTAATTTTTGGTGCACCATCTATTCAAAACTTCTCTATCGCGTTATTGATTGGTTTGATTACAGGTATGTATTCTTCAATCTGTATCGCAGCTCAAATCTGGTATTCATTAAAAATTCGTGAAATGAAAAAATCAGATGGGAAGCTACGTAAAAAAGAGAAGAAACAATGGGGTACAGACGAGCCTACTGTATAATATAATGAGCAGAGAATGGAAAACATATAGTTTTCTATTCTCTGCTTTTTTCATGCAAAAAAAACTGCTGCCTTTTATAAAAAGCAGCAGATTTTTCATATAGTATTTACAATTTAAATTGCTGGATTAAGCCTTGTAGCTGTTGCGCATTTTCACTTAATTCTTCTGCGACAGTATTTACCTGCTGCATGGTCGCAACTTGCTCGTCAACAGATTCTGCAATCATATGAGAATTCGTTGCTGATTCGTTAGAAACATTGGCAATTTCCGTGACAGAAGCTGCAACCTGCTCTGCACTAGCAGAGATTTCTTCAGATGTGGCAGAAATTTCTTTAATTTGCTCTGTGAATGCAGCAACAGCAGAGGTGATGGAGTAGAAAGCATCTCCAGCCTCATGAATTTTGGCTACACCATCCTTTACAGAAGCTAAACCATTATTTACTGATGCTGCAACATTTTGTGTATCTGTTAGAATTTCTCTTGTAATAGCAACGATTTGGCTAGCAGATTGATTCGATTCCTCAGCAAGTTTTCGTACCTCATCCGCTACGACTGCAAAGCCTTTCCCATGTTCTCCTGCTCTTGCTGCTTCAATAGCTGCATTTAGTGCCAGTAAATTTGTTTGTTCTGAAATTGCTGTAATCACTGTTGTAATTTGCCCAATTTCTTCTGATTGCTTACTTAGTTTTTGCGTTAATGTTGCAATATCAGAAGTTGCTAGTGCGATCATATTCATCTGTTCTTTTGCTGTTGCAATCGTTGCACCACCTGTATGGGCAAGCTGCGTCAGATTTTCTGCATTGTGATGAAGACTTTGAGTCGCCTCCGCAATGCGTTGGACACCTGATGCAGTTTCATCCATTGCCACAGCACTTTGCTGAGAGGCACTAGCAGAAGAAGTGATATGTGTTACATTATTTTGAATTCGTTGAGCAATATTATCGGAAGTTGCAGTTACTTCTTCAGTGCTAGCAGAAAGCTCTTCTGAAACAGCCGATAAATGGGATGCACTATCTTGAATGTTAGTCATTAAACCAGCTAGATTTTGTTTTAATGTATTGACTGCATTGGCAAGTGTACCGATCTCATCTTTTGATTGATGGTCAAGCTCAGCAATTGTTAAATCACCTTGTGCTAATGTATCTGCTGCTCCAATAACCTTGCGTAGGGGCAGGACAATGGAGGCTTTGACCATATGCATAAAATATAAACCAATAATAATACTTGCAAGGAGAAGGCTAATAGCAATGATAATAGCGCGTGAAACGGTTTGATTAACAGATTGGTCAACATTTTGAAGCTGTTCATCGTGATAAGCTAATAATTCAGTTGTTAACTTAAAAATGTCCTTATTGTATTTTGTAACATCATTATTGATGATTGAGAGTGCTAGATCCGTGTTGCCACTATTAAACGCTTGTAAAGCCTTCTGTGAATTTGACAGTAACTCTTTTTGCAATTCCGTGATTTGCTGCATAATATTTTTTGTATAATCTGATCGAACAATAGTAGAAAGTTCATGAACTGTTTCAGGTAACAACTTTTCATAGCGATCTAAATTGGCCTTAGCTGTTTCGTCCTTCTTATTTAAAATATAGGAGCGTAAAAATAAACCTTGAGACGCAAGTTGTTGTTGGATTTTATCTGTTAATTGGATTTGCACCATCCGATGCTTTAATACTTCTTCTAAATCATTCTGAGTTGTTTTAAATTGAATAAATGATACGATGCTTGAGATAAAAAGTAAACATGTTAAGGAAATGAATCCTATATTTAATTTTTTGCGAACGGACATAAACTTCCTACTTTCTTTTATTATATGGAAAAAATTGATGTTCTGAAATTACTATAACTTGATATATTTACATGGTCAATAGTCAAGGAATTTTCAATCGTAGGAAATCTTATTCTCCAATAAGTTTTTATAGAAGGATAATATACCTACTTTTGATTCCTCTGATAAAATAGGAATTTCAACTTTTTTCGTCAGAATTGATTGACAATAGTATTGGATTGGCATAGAATTAAGGCTAACTTTTTGTTCGGTCAAGGTAGAAGATCTCGGGAGCGAGGTCAGCCACAGAACAGATGAGCTGAGTTTAGATGAGAATAGCTGAGAAATTGTTGAATAAGAGTAGTAGCCTAAGTGTGTAATAAAGAGAGTCAGTGGCTGGTGTAAACTGATTTACAGCTTATGTGAATGGACTTATGAGAGTCGCTTATAAAAAAGCGAACGTGATTCCCCACGTTATAGGGGTGCTTTCAAGGTATGGTTTACCATAGCCATGATGTAAAGCACAAAAGTGAGAGCATATGCTCTAATATGAGGTGGCAACGCGGTCATAATCGTCCTCTGCAATTAGGAATAATCCTTTTTGCAGAGGGCTTTTTTATTTTCATTCAGCATTCGTCTAGACATTAGCTAAAGGAATCTTTGAAAAAGGAGCAAAATAGCTATGCAAATAACGAGTTCAAGAACAAAAATGAAAACGATCAATGGCGATTCTTTAACACCTATTTTGATTTTTAGGCGTTTACAGGGAAAACATAAATTTTTATTGGAAAGTTCTACCCAACACGAAGGAGCTGGAAGATTTTCCTTCATTGGTGCTAATCCACGAAAAACATATAAAGGTGTGGGCCAA
Source organism: Lysinibacillus sp. AR18-8 (assembly GCF_001705465.1). NCBI lineage: Bacteria > Bacillati > Bacillota > Bacilli > Caryophanales > Bacillaceae > Lysinibacillus > Lysinibacillus sp. AR18-8. The sequence continues at coordinate 330,574 of NZ_MDGU01000004.1, read as the reverse complement.
GAAATCCAAGAGGTTTCCTATAAAACAGGAAAAACATACGTGCATCAAGGGGAACTTATTGTTCTTCTTAAACGCCTCATGCCACGTATTTCCAATACGACGCAATTTCCATTTTCAGGAGGTGCCGTTGGATATATAGGCTTTGGCGGTACAACGATGTTCGTAGATAAAAAAATAGAACTGCCTGATGCTTATTTTCATGTCTATGAAACGATTATTGTCTTCGATCATCAAACAGATGAAGTGACATTGATTCATACAAATATAGATGCAGAAAAGCAGGAACCTGATTTGGAAGAATTGGCTCAACAAATAGTAAACGGGCATATCAGTGACGAAGCATCTTATCGTTATCAACCGCTTGATACTACAACAAACCAATCATTTGCAACGGTTTTACAGACAATGCAAGCCAACTTACATGATGACATAACAAGGGTAGTTTTGCCGAACCGCAATGTAGCCAATTTTCAAGGTGATACGTTGGCTTTGTATCGACAGCTACGTAAAAAAAAGCCTGCAGCCTATATGTATTATATTGAATTTGAGGATCATGTTGTGTTAGGTACTTCTCCTGAAAGTCTAATCCGAGTAAAAGGTGAAAGCGTTATTGCGACTCCTACAGAGGGAACATATCCGCGAGGGGAAACAAAAAATGAAGAACTAGAAAATGAACGTAAATTATACAACCATGAAAGCATTAGGCAATCACATGCACTTCTTGTTAGGGCTATTCAGCAAGAATTACAGTCGGTTTGTTTCCGAGATTCTGTTCAGGTCATGGAGGCTATGCGTATCCAGCGGTCCAAAAAGGCACTGCACATGACGACTAGGGTGGAAGGAAAGCTTTTACCAATGCTTCATGCCCTGGATGTTTTAGCAGCAACCATATCCCCACTTTCAGCAACGGAGCATCCGTATGCAGCTGGTTATTTTGGTGCTCTCGGCTTTATTGGATTTAATGGTCATTTGGATTTTGCCTTAACAGGTCAATCTATTGTAGTTAAACAGGATACCATGCATTTGCAAGCAACAATAACTGTTACCAAATATACAAATGTGCAAAACGTTTTACATCAAGTGCAAGAGGAAGAACAGGCATTTTTACAGTTACTGGTGAACAATGGGGGGCAAAACTAATGGAAAGATTACAAGGGAAAGTACTGCAGGGAACACATCTCATGTACGAAGAAATGCTACAGGCAGCGCAATGGTTATTTCAGGATGATACTCCTAAAGAAGAAATAGCAAGCTTTTTAACAGCTTTAGCTGCGAAGGGAGAAACTGCACATGAAGTAGCCGCATTAGCAACTATTATGCGATCTTTTGCTCTTGATATAGCCGTAAAAGAAGGTAGCTATATGGATAATTGCGGTACAGGTGGAGATGGTCTTCATACTTTTAATATCAGTACAGCTTCTGCTTTCGTGTTAGCTGGGGCAGGTGTCAAAATTGCCAAGCATGGGAACCGTAAAATCTCTTCCTCCTCTGGTAGCTCAGATGTGCTAGAGGCACTAGGTATTCATACAGCTATTTCCATCCCACAAACAGCCCATTTGCTAGAGCGAGAGGGAATCGCTTTTATTTATGCACCGAATGTTCATCCGAAATTAAAGAGAATTGGTGAAGTTCGCCGTTCATTAGGAAAACCGACAATCTTTAATCTTGTTGGTCCTTTAACAAATCCGGTCCCATTATCCACACAATTTACAGGCATTAATCGACCGAATTTTGTCATGGAATATGCCTCAGTCTTACAAATGCTTGGACGTGAGCGGGCCATTGTCGTCTCAGGACCACAAGGCTTAGACGAGGCTTCATTAGCAGGTCAAAATACATTGGTTTTAGTAGATAAAGGAGATTTAATTCCCTTTTCCCTAAATGCAGAAGATGTCGGTCTTCAAATGGCCCCTTTAGAGGCCATCCGTGGTGGCAATGCAGATGAAAATGCGGTGATTATGCAAAAAATATTGGCTGGGGAACGGAGTCCTTATTTAGATACAGTAGTATTAAATGCTGGCATCGGCTTATTTGGCTATGGTCAAGCGGAAACCATCAAAGAGGGTGTTGCTATGGCAAAGGAAAGTATTTTTAGCGGTAGAGCACAACAAAAATTAGAGGCGGTTGTAACATATAGCATGCAAATTAAAGAAGTGGAGGTAGGGTAATGAATATACTCAATAAAATATTACTGCAAAAAAAGATTGAGGTAGGTGCTTTATTAGAGCAGCCAGATCCTTTAGCAAACTTTACAGAAACGCCACGTCGCTCGTTCATTGAATCATTGTGTCAAGCTCATACACTGCAAGTCATCGCGGAAATGAAGCGTGCTTCCCCTTCAAAAGGGTTAATAGCTGGCGGAGCAGACCCAGTTTCTCAAGCAAAAGTCTATGCACTAGCAGGAGCAGCAGCTATTTCGGTCTTAACAGACAAGGAATTTTTTAAAGGCTCCTTTGAAGATTTAGCAGCAGTTGCTGCTGCTGTAGATACCCCACTTCTTTGTAAGGATTTTATGATTGATCGAGTGCAGATTCGATTTGCCAAGGCGGCAGGTGCATCCATTATTTTATTAATTGTGGCAGCCTTAACAGACGATGCCTTACGTGATTTATATAGCTATGCAACGGGCTTAGGCCTAGAGGTTTTAGTGGAAGTACACGATTGTGAAGAGCTTGAACGCGCTCTTGCGGTAGATGCAAAGTTAATTGGCGTTAATAATCGTGATTTACGTACCTTTGAAGTAAGCCTAGAGCGCACCAGAGAAATTGCTAATGTGTTTCCATTTGATGAGAATCGAGTATTAATTAGTGAGAGTGGCATATGGACGCAGGACGATGCGAAGCTAGTAGCTTCGATGGGGGCTAGTGGTGTCCTAGTAGGTGAAGCTTTGATGAGGAGTGGAGATGCGGGGCAAGCACTACGAGATTTGCAAGTAAGTAAAGAGGGGGCATCGGTATGACAAAGGTCAAAATTTGTGGTCTACAGGAGCAAGAACATGTCAAAACAGCTGTTCATGCTGGTGCAGATGCTATAGGGTTTGTTTTTGCACCGAGTAAACGCCGTGTATCCATTGAGCAAGCCCAACAGTTAGCGAAGCATGTACCACAAGGTGTTTTAAAAATAGGTGTCTTTGTGAATCCAACGTCAGCCGAATTAAAGGAAGCAGTAGAGCGAGTGCCCTTAGATTATGTGCAATATCATGGGGAGGAAACGCCAGCATTTATTCAGGAGCAAGGTTATCCCGCCATAAAGGCATTATCGATACGAGAAAAAGAGGATGTTCAAGCGGCTGCTAGCTATCAGGTAGATTATTATTTATTTGACGCGCCTGGTACAGAGTTTAAAGGCGGGAGTGGTCACACTTTTGATTGGACACTCCTTGAGCAAGTAGGGATTCCCAAAGAAAAATTACTATTAGCGGGTGGTCTCAATGTAGACAATATTGAAGCGGCTATTACGGATGTAGGGCCTTTTATGGTGGATGTTTCAAGTGGTGTAGAAACAGATGGAAGCAAGGATTCTACCAAAATACAAGCTTTTTTACAGGCAGTAAAGAGGGGGAGCAGATGATGGGAATATCAATAGCAAATAGTGTACCGACAAAAGAAGGGCGTTTTGGACAATTTGGTGGTCGGTTTGTGCCCGAAACATTAATGACAGCCTTGCTTGAATTAGAAGCTGCTTATGAGCAAGCATTACTAGACCCTGCATTTACAGAGGAGCTGTCCTATTATTTAGAAGACTATGTTGGCCGCGAAACACCGCTCTATTACGCAGAAAATTTAACGAAGGCGCTAGATGGAGCAAAGATTTATTTAAAGCGTGAAGATTTAAACCATACAGGTGCACATAAAATTAATAATGCGATTGGGCAAGCACTTCTAGCCAAACGCATGGGTAAAAAGAAAATCGTTGCTGAAACAGGAGCTGGTCAGCATGGTGTGGCAACAGCTACTGCATGTGCATTATTAAATCTAGAATGTGTTGTATTTATGGGAGCAGAAGATATAAAACGTCAGCAGTTAAATGTCTTTCGTATGGAGTTGCTTGGCACAAAGGTTCAATCGGTGGAAAGTGGTTCTAAAACATTAAAGGATGCTGTGAACGCTGCCCTACGTTACTGGGTGACAAATGTTGAGGATACACATTATATTTTAGGCTCTGCCTTAGGTCCTCACCCATTCCCAAAAATTGTTCGGGACTTTCAGCGTGTCATTGGAGTAGAAACAAGAAGGCAAATCGTGCAAAAAGAGGGGCGTTTACCTGATGCAGTTGTTGCCTGTATTGGAGGTGGCAGTAATGCAATCGGTATGTTTCACCCATTCGTTGATGATGAATCAGTTGCCTTATACGGTGTTGAAGCAGCAGGAAGTGGTCTTGAAACTGGGAAGCATGCTGCTGCCATCGCAGGTGGAAAATTAGGTGTATTACATGGCGCCTACATGTATTTATTACAGGATGAAAACGGCTTTGTCCAAGAAGCACATTCTATTTCAGCTGGGTTAGATTATCCAGGGAAAGGACCAGAGCATTGTTATTTACATGATATTGGTCGAGCTCAATTTGACTCCATCACAGATGCTGAAGCACTGGAGGCACTAAAATTATTAAGCCGAACAGAAGGGATACTGCCTGCACTTGAAAGTTCTCATGCTATTGCTTATACGGCAAAACTTGCAAAGACCATGGCAAAAGATCAGATCATTGTTGTGTGCTTATCTGGTCGAGGAGATAAAGATGTTCACACAGTTCGAGCAGCACTAGGGGGGGATGTAAAATGACAACTTTACAGCAAGCGATCGATCAGGCAAAAGCTGAAGGTCATAAAGCTTTTATACCTTATATCATGGCAGGTGACGGAGGGCTAGAGACCATTAAGCCAACTATTTTAAAACTGCAGCAATTAGAGGTAACAGCTATTGAAGTAGGGATTCCTTTTACAGATCCTGTTGCCGATGGTCCAACAATCGAACGAGCAGGAGAACGTGCACTCAAAGCTGGTGTGACATTAAGAAACGTGTTGCAAACACTCGCGTCATTTAGAGATGAAATAACAGTGCCTCTCGTAGTCATGACTTATTTCAATCCAGTATTAGCATATGGCTTAAAGTCTTTTGCGCAAGCCTGTGTAGCTGGAGGAGTTAAGGGATTAATTGTACCAGATGTCCCATTGGAAGAGAGCGAGTTGTTACGTGATGCATTAAATCCATATGGCATTGATGTGGTACAGCTTATCTCATTGACAAGCCCTCCAGAGCGTATAGCACGCATCGCAGCAGCTAGTCAGGGTTTTGTTTATGCAGTGACCGTTAATGGGATCACAGGAGCAAGATCGCGTTTTGCCGATAATTTAGAACAGCATTTTGCAAGCTTACGTCAAGCAAGTCCAATCCCTGTGCTTGCAGGCTTTGGTATTTCAACACCAGAGCAAGTGAAAAAGATGGGGGCTTTGGGAGATGGTGTAATTGTCGGTAGTGCCATTGTGACGGCATTGCATCAAGGAGATTTGGCAACGGTGGAAGCATTAGTAGCCGCCTCGAAAGGTATGTTAGAAAAGTCTACTCTTTAGAAGAGTAGGCTTTTTTGATGATGAAAGAAATGGAAAAGTGACGAATAGAAATTAAAAATCGATGGATAAAACTATCAATCTAACGGATAGTGCGCAACCTATAGAAATTCGGTATAATAGCTTTCGTAAGGAAGTGAGCAGATGATTCTATCGAAAAAAAGATGGCAGGTGGAGCGTCCTGACGCAACACTTGTACAAGCATTACAAAATGACTTACAACTTTCTGCGATTGCAGCAAAAATTTTAGCAGCACGAGGCTGCGAAACAACGGCTGAGGCAGAAAGCTTATTAAATATGTCTGAGGCAAATATCCATGACCCATTTCTTATGCATGGTATGGCTGAAGCGGTAGCACGAATTGAACAAGCACTAGAAAATGGTGAGAAAATTTTAGTGTATGGTGATTATGATGCGGATGGTGTGACAAGCACAACCGTTATGTTACATGTTTTACTAGATCTTGGAGCAGACGTCTCCTTTAAAATTCCGAATCGTTTTATCCATGGCTATGGTCCGCATGAAGCCCTATTTCGGGAGGCCTATGAAGATGGTGTACAGTTAATCATTACAGTGGATAATGGTATATCTGGAATTGAGCCTATTCGAGTAGCAAAGGAGCTTGGTATGGATGTCATTGTGACAGATCACCATGAGCCAGGTGAGGAGCTACCACCAGCAGATATTATTCTTCATCCCCGAATACCAGAAGGGCAATATCCATTTGGCGAGCTAGCAGGAGTAGGGGTAGCCTTTAAGCTGGCACATGCTCTTTATGGTGAACTACCAAGCCATCTAATAGAATTTGTGGCGATTGGCACTGTAGCAGATTTGGTTCCGTTGGTGGATGAAAATCGCTATCTCGTGAAGAGGGGCATACAAGAAATGCGTCGTTCCCTTAGTCCATGGGTACAAGCGATGTGTGACATAGCCAGTACAGAGCAGACGAAAATTACAGAAGAAACGATTGGCTTTTATTTTGGTCCACGATTGAATGCTGTTGGTCGTCTAGGTGAAGCAGCTCCTGGTGTCGAATTATTAATGGCGGAGGATAATGCTAAAGCAACCGCATTGGCAAAAAAGCTAAATGCCTGCAATACCGAGCGTAAAGATATTGTGAAAAGTATTACAGATGAAGCCATCGCACTGATTGAAGCAGATGAAAAAATCGGCAATTCCTTAGTTCTTGTTGTTGCTGGCGAGGGCTGGAACGCAGGTGTTGTAGGAATTGTAGCCTCACGTCTTGTTGAACTGTATTACCGTCCAACGATTGTGCTGTCACTCGATCCCGAAAAGGGCATAGCAAAAGGTTCTGCTCGAAGTATTGAAGGTTTTCATCTATATAATGAACTAGCTAAAAATCGAGATATTTTACCGCATTTTGGTGGACATCCTATGGCTGCAGGTATGACCTTATCATTAGAACATGTGGATGAACTACGTACTCGCTTAGATGCTCAGGCAAGAGCCTGTTTAACAGAGGAGCAATTAACACCTGTAGTGCATATTGATATACCGCTCAGCATAGACGAAATTTCAGCGGATGCTATTGAGGAAATTTCAACACTAGGACCATTTGGCACAGATTTCCCTAAGCCTGTGTATGTGCTGGAGGATGTAGAAATCGCCTCCATGCGTAAAATTGGAGCGGGCGAGAATCATATTAAAATGGAAATAACAAACGGCTATGATAAATTGGATAGTGTTGGTTTTAACAAAGGGCATTTACATGATGAATTAACGTATGGCATCAAAGTTTCCTTTATAGGCGATTTGCAAATTAACGAATGGCAGGGACGTAAAAAAGCCCAATTTATGATCGAGGATGTCCAAACTACAGAATGGCAGTTATTTGATATTCGTGGTATTCGTCAAACAGCTCGATGGCTGAATACGGTACCGAAGGACGTGGCCCGGTTTATCGCCTTTCGTCCAGAAACGATGACCTATTATCAATCATTAATCGGTGCACCTATTACACTGGTTGAACCAGCCCTTTCAAATATTGAACAAAGTGATTACATCGTGCTCTTAGACTTGCCACACAATGTTCAAAAGCTAGAGGACGTTTTACAGAAGACAGCCCCTTCGCGTATTTATGCTCATTTTTATATGCCTGACTCGCAATACTTCAGTGGTCTACCTACTCGTGAGCAATTTGCTTGGTATTATAAGTTCTTGAAAAATCGACCAGCCTTTCCGCTTGATATGCATATCGCAGATTTAGCGAAGCATACGGGGTGGCCATTAGATACACTAAAATTTATGACACAGGTGTTTTTTGAGCTTGATTTTGTTAAAATGGAGAGTGGACTGACGACTGTCAACGTGAATGCTCCAAAACAAGCACTAACAGAGGCACCGTCTTACAAACAACGTTCAGAACAGATTGAAATGGAGCAAAAGCTTGTCTATGCTCCTTATATAGAATTAAAACAATGGTTTGATGAACGTTTAACATCAGCGGACGAATAACGTTTCGTAGGAGGAGCAATAACATGGATTTAAAGCAATACGTTACAACGGTTGAAAATTGGCCGAAAGAGGGCATTACCTTCAGAGATATTACAACAATTATGGATAATGGTCCTGCATACAAATATGCAACAGACCAAATCGTAGAATATGCAAAAGAAGTGGGCGCTGAAATTATTGTTGGCCCTGAGGCACGTGGTTTTATTATCGGTTGTCCAGTTGCCTATGCACTTGAAATCGGCTTTGCCCCTGTTCGTAAACCTGGTAAATTACCACGTGAGGTAATTAGTGCAGACTACGGTCTTGAATATGGTAAAGATACGTTAACAATGCATCATGATGCAATTAAGCCTGGTCAAAAAGTTTTAATCTGTGATGATTTACTAGCGACTGGTGGTACAGTTGAAGCAACGGTTCGTTTAGTAGAACAATTAGGTGGTCAGGTAGTAGGCTGTGCATTCCTGATTGAACTTCTAGAATTAAATGGTCGCGAAAAGCTTGGCGATTTAAATATTAAAACACTTATTCAATATTAAGAGCATGGCAAAAAGCGCCCTACACTGTGGGCGCTTTTTTTTATACTTCCTCATAGGCTTGAATAATTTTTTGCATTGTTCGCAAGGTATCGTAGAAATCTGCGTATTTTTCGGTTCCAATATCCTCGATAATTCTATCTTGAATGCCTTGCCAAATAGGTGCTGCTTCATGCAGCTTTTCTAAACCTTTTTCAGTGAGCGTTATTTTTTTGGTACGAGCATCATTGGTATCTCGCTTTAACTCAACATAGCCATGTTGCTTTAATAGATTAATATTACGTGTTATAGTGGTTTGATCCAGTTGTAAAATTTCACCTAAACGGCTGATTGAGACAGCTTGTTGAAGGTCGATATGTACAAGCATTGAATATTGTGTAACTTTTAAACCTGTAGGCTGTAGCAGCTTATCATATAATTGTGTGACTACCCTTGTTTTTTTTCTAAGGTTAGCACAAACACAAATTTGTGTATAATCAATATTTTTAAGTTGATTCTTCATCGACAGTACTCCTTTAAGGGGATTCTACTAATTATAAGTATACACCCAATAACTAGAAATTACTTCTTGACAGCTTTATGAACGATTACTATGATTATACATGTATATACATATAAATGAAATAAGTAGACTTAAACATGTATATACATGTTTTGTAGTCTATCAAAGAAAAGAAGGTGTTGAGGTGAAGCGTGTTCATTATAGTTGGTTTATTTTAATCGTCACATTTTTCTCGATAATTGTCGCAGGAATTACAATGTCATCATCTGGCGTGTTTATCGACCCTCTTGAAAAAGAATTTCACTGGGATCGTTCAACCATTGCTTTAGCTTTTGCTGTAAGTTTGTTTTTATATGGCATATCTGGACCATTTATGGCTGCGTTGCTTGAAGTCATTGGCCTAAAGAAAATGATGCTAGGTGCTATGGCAACTTTAGTATTAGGAATGACTTTAACATTTTTGATGAGTGAATCCTGGCAGCTAATCGTTATTTGGGGGGGCATTATTGGTCTTGGAGCAAGTCTTTTTTTAACTGTCCTTAGCCCATATGTTGCGAATCATTGGTTTGTAAAACGCAGAGGATTAGCGGTTGGTATTTTAACGGCAAGTACAGCCACGGGCCAGTTAATTTTATTACCAGTTCTAGCTATCATTATTAAACACTATTCTTGGCGATGGGCTATCACATTAATGCTACTCCTTAGTATCATAATGTTTTTCATGATTGCGCTTTTTATAAAAAATAGACCTCAGGATATGGGGTTAACTCCTTATGGACAAGAGGAGGCTATAGAGGAACAACAAATACAGCAAAAGAAGAATCCAATAGCTATGGCTTTTAAAGGTTTATTTGAGGCAATTAAGGTTAAAGCATTTTGGCTCTTAGCAGGTAGCTTTTTTATTTGTGGGCTATCGACAAGCGGATTAATTGGTACTCATTTTGTTTCTTATTGTATTAGCTTTGGCGTTCCTTTAGTCACTGCCGCATCATTCCTTTCTTTTATGGGCATTTTTAATTTATTAGGTACAACTGCGTCTGGCTGGTTATCTGATCGCTTCGATAATCGGTGGTTATTGTTTTGGTATTACCTGTTAAGAGGCGCATCTCTATTATTGCTCCCTTATGCACTTGCACAAGGATCCTTTGTTTTATTAACGATTTTCACGATCTTTTACGGACTAGATTGGATTGCTACAGTGCCACCAACCATCAGTATTACACGACAAATTTTTGGTATGCAAAAAAGCAGTATTATCTATGGGTGGATATTTGCTTCACATCAAGCAGGAGCGGCGGTTGCAGCGTATGGTGGAGGGTTAATTTATAAATTTTTTAACTCTTATACATGGGCTTTTTTTCTTGCAGGAATGTTTTGTGCAATGGCCAGTTTATTCGTCATCATTGTTAAAAAACAAACACCTCAGCAAGCATAAACAAAAAAAGTTGAACCTCAGTAAGATGAGGTTCAACTTTTTTAATAAAGAATCTTTTGACATAACGCAAACAAAAGTTTATAATATAAACAAATATAATAAAAGGTGATGCTATGAATGAAAGAGAACAGGCGGTGCTTGCTTTAATTCGCCAGAATCCGTTTATGTCTCAGCAAGAAATGGCAGATGCAATGAATCTGTCGCGTCCTGTGCTTGCTAATTTAGTGTCTAGTTTAACGAAGCAAGGAAAAATTGTAGGTCGTGCTTATATATTACCCGAAGAAAATGAAATTATTTGCATCGGTGGAGCTAATTTAGACCGCAAATTCCATGTCAAGGGCAATGTTCAATTTGGAACATCTAACCCTGCCAGTTCTTCCTTTAGTGTAGGTGGCGTTGGTCGAAATATTGCTGAAAACTTAGGCAGATTAAACCACCAAGTGACGTTACTGACAACGGCAGGTAAGGATGCTGATTGGCAAGTGATCCAAGAGGCTTCGGAATCCTTTATGAATCTACGTTATGTAGAGCAGCTTGCAGAGGCTTCCACTGGTTCTTATACTGCCATCATGGATGAACAGGGTGAGCTAGCACTAGCTGTAGCAAATATGGAAGTTTACGACCTTCTGTTACCGAGCTTGTTGAAAAAACATGAAACAATGCTTGTAAACGCAGGCTGTTTTATTTTGGATTTAAACTGTCCAAAAGAAACAGTGGCGTATATCCAGCAAGTAGCCCTTGCTCGTGATATTCCACTTGTCATTGTGCCAGTATCTTCGCCAAAAATGAATCGACTACCTGAAACATTACAAGGCGTAACTTGGTTTATTTGTAACACAGATGAAGCGGAAACGATTGTTGGACATAAAATTGAAAACGCTACCCATTATGAAAAAGCTTTACAACAGCTCCTACAATTAGGTGCGGAGCATGTCATTATCACGGCTGGTAGCAAGGGCGTTTATGCAGCATCTACAACGATTGCCCCTTGTCATGTTGCCGCTAAAGTGATTGACAAAATTGAAGATGTGACAGGAGCAGGAGATGCCTTTGTCAGCGCTGTTATTCACAGTTGGCTGACTGGACAATCTTTTGAGACATGTATTGATGCTGGATTAACCAATGCAAAAAATACATTGGCATCTCCTTATACAGTAAGACCTGAATTATCAGTAGATTTGTTGAAAAATGAAATGGAGGAATAACAACATGAAAGAATTCATCGTATTATCAGAAGAAGTAAAAGCAGGACAAGCAAAAGGTCTACCAATCGTTGCGTTAGAATCAACAATTATTTCACACGGTATGCCATACCCACAAAACGTGCAAACTGCGCGTGAAGTTGAGCAAATTATTCGCGATAATGGTGCAGTCCCAGCAACAATTGCATTAATTGATGGAAAAATTAAAATTGGTCTATCAGATGAAGAACTAGAAATGTTCGGTAATGCTCAAGGTGTTGCAAAAGCTTCACGTCGTGACTTAGGCTACTTACTAGCAACGAAAAAATTAGGTGCTACAACAGTTGCAGCGACAATGATCTGTGCAGAGCTTGCAGGTATTGAAATCTTTGTTACAGGTGGTATTGGTGGTGTACACCGTGGTGCGGAAACAACAATGGATGTCTCTGCTGATTTAGAAGAATTAGCACAAACAAATGTTGCCGTTATCTGTGCGGGTGCAAAATCTATTTTAGACATCGGTCTTACATTAGAATATCTTGAAACAAAAGGTGTGCCAGTAGTTGGTTATGGTACGAATGAATTACCAGCATTCTACACACGTCAAAGTGGATTTGATGTAAACTTCCAATTAGATACGCCAGAAGAAATTGCAGCAATGCTATCTGCGAAATGGCAATTAGGCTTAAAAGGTGGCGCTGTCATCGCAAATCCAATTCCTGAGTCTGAAGCATTAGAGCATGCATTTATTACAAACATTATTGAAAAAGCTTTAGTTGAAGCTGAAGAGAATGGCATTCAAGGTAAAAATGTTACACCATTCTTACTTGGCAAAGTTAAAGAATTAACAGAAGGTAAAAGTCTTGATGCCAACATTGCATTAGTGAAAAACAATGCAGTAGTCGGCGCGAAAATTGCTGTAGCTTACAATCAATTACATTAATCAATTTGTCGAAACAAGGACTCTTTGTGACGTGAAGTCGCAGAGGGTCTTTTTTATTAAAAAGAAGAATATTTTTTCCATTTTTCGAACTGTTCACGAGATTAACTAAACTAAATGATACAGTCTCTTTACAATAGACCACAATATTTTATACAATTAAGTTTATATCTAATCTGAAAAATTTGACGAGCAAGGTGGACATGTTATGGCGAAAGAGCAAATTTTGACTCCTGAGGACGTTTTTGAGTTAGTCAAATCCTACATGAATGATGAAAATGTCGCATTCGTGAAAAAAGCATATGAATTAGCAAGGGATGCCCATATTGAGCAATTCCGTAGCTCTGGTGAACCGTATATTATTCACCCAGTACAAGTAGCAGGTATTCTAGCTGAATTACAAATGGACCCAGAAACTGTAGCGGCAGGTTTTTTACATGATGTTGTCGAAGATACGGATTTTACACGGGATGATTTGGTACGTGAATTTGGCGAAGAGGTGGCCGTGCTTGTTGATGGTGTTACCAAACTAGGGAAAATTAAATATTTATCTAAAGAGGCGCAGCAGGCAGAAAATCATCGGAAAATGTTTGTGGCTATGGCGCAAGATATTCGTGTCATCCTCATTAAGCTAGCAGACCGTCTTCATAATATGCGTACGTTAAAGCATTTACCTGCTGAAAAGCAACGACGCATTTCAAAAGAGACGCTCGAGATTTTTGCACCACTTGCTCATCGTCTTGGAATTTCGACTGTAAAATGGGAGCTTGAAGATACAGCACTGCGCTATTTAAACCCACAACAATATTATCGTATTGTCAGTCTGATGAAGAAAAAACGTGATGAACGTGAAGCTTATTTAGAAAATGTGATGGCTGAGATGAAATCACAACTGAATGAGGTTGAAATTGACGCAGATGTCTATGGTCGACCAAAACATATTTACAGTATCTATCGAAAAATGGTGTTACAAAAGAAACAGTTTAATGAAATTTATGATTTATTAGCCATTCGTGTTCTTGTCGATAGTATTAAAGATTGCTATGCCGTATTAGGTATTGTGCATACACTTTGGAAACCAATGCCAGGACGCTTTAAAGACTATATTGCTATGCCAAAACAAAACCTGTACCAGTCCCTACACACGACTGTTATTGGACCATATGGTGATCCGTTGGAGGTACAGATTCGTACAAAGGAAATGCACAAAATTGCAGAGTACGGGATTGCGGCGCACTGGGCATATAAAGAAGGCAAAAACGTTGATAATCAAAAGCAGAATGTCGACCAAAAATTAACGTGGTTCCGTGAAATTTTAGAATTTCAAAATGAATCTTCCAACGCAGAAGAATTTATGGAATCCTTAAAATTTGATTTATTTTCTGATATGGTTTATGTCTTTACACCTGAAGGTGATGTCATTGAATTGCCAGCAGGTTCTGTTCCTATTGATTTTGCCTACCGTGTTCATTCCGAAGTGGGAAATCGTACGATTGGAGCGAAAATCAATGGGAAGATGGTACCGCTTGATACACCATTAAAAACGGGCGATATCATTGAAATTTTAACTTCTAAACAATCCTTTGGTCCGAGTCGCGATTGGCTAAAAATAGCTCAATCCTCGCAGGCGAAGAATAAGATAAAGCAATTCTTTAAACGACACCTGCGTGAAGAAAATATTGTCAAAGGTAAAGAAATGATAGAAAAAGAAATCCGTGCTCAGGATTTCGATTTAAAGGAAACGATGTCCTCCGAAAACCTAAAACGGGTATGCGACAAATTTAACTATACGAATGAAGAAGATTTGTATGCTGCAGTTGGTGTAAATGGTATTACTGCGCAACAGGTCGTAAATCGTTTAGCTGAAAAACGTCGTAAAGAACGTGAGCAGGAAGAAGCACTAGAGAAAATTGAACAAAAAATGAAAAATCCAATTCCACAAAAACGTACGGAATCGGGTGTTATTGTAAAGGGTATTGATAATATGCTCATTCGACTTTCTCGTTGCTGTACGCCCGTTCCTGGTGATGATATTGTAGGTTTTATTACGAAGGGTAGAGGTGTTTCTGTCCATCGTGAGGACTGTCCAAATATTCAAATTGAGGATGAACAGGAGCGCTTAATTGAAGTGGAATGGGAGCATGGTGTCATTCCTGAGAAAAAGGAATACCCTGTTGATATTGAAGTTTCAGCTTTTGATAGACCTGGCATTTTAAATGAAATCATGCAAATTGTTAGTGAAACGAAAACGAATATTTTAGCAGTAAGTGGTCGTGCTGACCGTGATAAAATGGCAACAATTCATTTAACAATTTCTATTTCAAATATTTCACATTTGCATAAAGTAGTTGAGCGAATTAAACAAACACCTGATATATATTCGGTGCAACGTGTCATTAACTAATTGATAGGCAATATAGAATTGGGGTTTAGTACATGAAAGTAGTATTACAGCGCAGTAAAGCTGCCTCTGTAACAGTGGACGGAACTGTTACAGGAGCAATTGATCATGGCTATGTTCTTTTAGTGGGAATCACACATGAAGACACACAAGAGGATGTTGCCTATTTAGCAAAAAAAGTAGCCAATTTACGTCTCTGGGAAGATGCAGATGGAAAAATGAATCATTCAATCTTAGAGCATGGGGGCGCTATTTTATCCGTCTCACAATTTACATTGTATGGGGATACAAAAAAAGGGAATCGTCCAAGTTTTATCAATGCAGCTAGACCAGAAGCAGCTGAGCCACTGTGGGAGGCTTTTAATCAAGCTTTACGCGAGCAGGGCTTACATGTGGAAACAGGTATTTTTGGTGCCATGATGGATGTAGTACTAATTAATGATGGTCCAGTCACAATTCTTCTAGAGTCAAAATAATGGAACATTTCCTATAATTCCTTCATATACTAAAGAGTATGGTTAGTTTTATAGGAAGGAGTGTCTTAAACATGACGCAGACGAGAAGTATAACAAATCCATATTTATACGAAACTCTTAACATGATGATTGGTCAGGCAGTAGTTGTGCAAACAGAAAAAAATATTCAACAAGGTATTTTATTATCCATACTACCTGACCATATGGTTCTTGAGATAAATCGTACGCCTTTCTTCATTCGGATGGAGGAAATTGTATGGGTGACATTGGAAACTACAAAAAAATGAGAAAGTATGAACCTTCAAATCATAATAAATGATAGAAGGTTTTTTTATTTGTTTAGGGCAAACAAAAATACCTAAATAGCAAATTTATTTCGAAGAGATAAAAACTATTAAAACAGTTGCTACTCTTTGAATATTATTTTTTTAAAAAAATATAAAAGATATGTAAGAAAGTCCATTTGATTCCTCATGGATAGCTAACCTACAATTTTCCATTCTACTTACAACCTTTGATGTCTTTCATCCCACTAATAAGGGGATCTTTATGAAGTTCATGAATAAAAAGCATTTAAAGACAATCCATACAAACTTTATCATTTCTAACACCGCCGCATATTGCTCCTGCCTTAATAAAAAACAATTCGTCATATAAGATAAAATTATTATTTTGGAAAACAAAAAATAACGTTGAAAATGTCCATTATTATTTGAGTATGTGTATAAAATTTTCCATGTTTATAGAAGAGGAACAAGAGGTTTAATTAGAAAAGATAGCGTGTGCTTTCAGAAATAATAGAAAATTAATACTTTACAATAAATTTAAACTCATGTATATTTATTTTCAATTAGCGACAAATAGCGACAATATACTGCTAATGTCTAAATCAGAAAAAGGAGCGCGATTTAATGGAAAATGAACAGGGGGTCAAGAAGAAAAGCTGGTTGAAAGTACCTCATACATATACGATTATTTTTGCTATTATTTTTTTAGCAGGTATTGCAAGCTATATTATACCAGCGGGTGAGTTTGAACGTGTAGAGGATGAAGAAGGGCGAATGCTCGTTGTAGATGGAAGCTATCATCATATTGAGAGTGAGCCAGTTTCCTTTTTTGAAATGTTTACAGCGGTTCCAATGGGTCTCGAAAAAGGGGCTCAAATTATTTTCTACATTTTTTTAGTCAGTGGTGTATTTGGTATTATTCGTTCTACAGGTGCTATTGAGGCTGGTGTTTATAAAGGAGTAAAAGCTTTAGAGGGCCGAGAGAAATTACTGATTCCTTTATCGATGATTTTATTCTCTGTTGGTGGTTTTACAATGGGGATGGCGGAAGAAACTATTATTTTCGTACCAATTGGTGTGGCCATTGCACGTGCGATGGGCTTTGATGCTGTAACAGGAACAGCCATGATTACACTTGGTGCCGCCAGTGGATTTTTTGGAGGAATGCTTAATCCCTTTACGGTAGGTGTTGCACAATCATTAGCTGATGTACCATTATTCTCAGGGATTGGCTTCCGTGCTGTTGTCTATGTTTTTGTATTAAGTTTTGCTATTTTTTATGTCTCTCGCTATGCTTTTAAGGTGAAAAAGAATCCTCAAGCAAGCGTTATTTACGATATTGAGCAAAAAGCTAAATCCAATGTTTCAGCGATTGACATCCCTGCATTAACAGGCAAGCATAAATTCGTATTTATTGTCATGGCTTGTGGGATTGGCTTTAATATTTATGGTGTCTTTAACTGGGGCTGGTTCTTAACGCAGCTAACTGCATCCTTTTTAATTATGGGGTTAATTGCAGGGTTAATTGGTGGTTTAAAACCTGCTACTATCTTTGATTCCTTTATTGAGGGAGCCAAGGCCGTAACATTTGGTGCTTTAATTGTAGGTTTTGCCCGTGCTATTACAGTTGTTTTAGAGCAGGGGAAAATTATTGATACAATCGTTTATGCAGCATCAGAAACAATTGGACATTTGCCACATGCTATCAGTGCAATCGGCATGTTATTTATCCAAGCTCTTTTGAATTTATTTATTTCATCTGGTAGTGGACAGGCAGCTGCAACAATGCCGATTATGATTCCAATCACAGATTTATTAGGATTAGAGCGACAAGTGGCTGTTTTAGCCTTCCAATATGGGGATTCCTTAACGAACTCTATTATTCCTACTTCGTCTGCATTAATGGCGTATTTAGCTGTTGCAGGTATCCCATATGAAAAGTGGATTAAGTTTATCTGGAAGATGATTCTTGGGTGGGCATTGATTGCCTGTCTGGCGCTAATTGCTGCGGTAGCATTAGGAATATCTTAAATATAAAAAAGCTGTGGATGTTATCATCCGCAGCTTTTTTTTTGCTTATTCATCTTGTTCATTAAAGTAGTTGAGAATTCCCTGATAAATACCAAGAGTCGCTTGTTCACGGAATTTAGCTGTTGTAATGACGCGCTCCTCACTAGAATTACTTAAAAAGCCTAACTCAATAAGGACGGCCTTTTGACGATTCTCTCGTAAAACTAAATAATTCCCTTGTTGTGTACCACGGTCTCTTAAATCTAGTTTACTGGAAAGACCATCATGAATTGCTTCAGCAAGCCCTTTTTGATTGCTATTCATATAATAGGATGTGAAGCCGTTAATGGAGCTATCATCTGTCGCATCATAATGAAGGCTAATAAAGGCATCTGCCTCATATTGATGGGCAATCGATACACGCTTACGCAATGCCACATATTCATCCGATTCTCTCGTCATGACAACGTTTGCGCCAGCAGCACTTAACTTGGAAGCAAGCAAAGTAGCCGTTTTTAACGTAATGCCCTTTTCCTCTGTACCTCGTTGACCAGTTGTGCCATGATCATTTCCACCGTGACCAGCATCAACAACGATCGTTAATCCAGTTAAAGTACCTTTTTTGCGAGGCTCTTCCTTTTCTTTCTGTGGACTTGTCGCTTTATTGGAACTTGTTGTGACCACCCAGTTCGCGACAAAAGCTGTTTTTTCGTCGTCTATTTGTATTTCATAAAAATCATTTTTAACGCCTACTATCGGGTAATTTACACCAGCATCTACACGTTCAACCACTTCTGCTGCTGTTGAGGCATCCGTTCGTAGGTTTGTCCCATTATAAATAATCGTAACAGACTCTAACTCTTTGGAAGTTGATGTTTTTGAGGTACTTTTTACTTTATTGGAGAATGTACCGTAAAAACTATAGACCCAACCTACTTTTTTATCATTGTACTGAATTTGTACCCAATTATGCTCATGTGCGAGGACTTTAAAGGCTTGTCCTTTTGTTGCTGTACCGATTTTTTTAGCATTCAAATCTGGCTTCTTACGAACATTAAGGGTGTCCACTAAAATGGTGAAGGTTGTATCTTTGTTAGCGGGTGCCGTGGTTGTAGTGGTTACTTCTACAGCATCTTCTTTGGGTTCTGTTTCTTTTTTAGGGTTATCGTTGATCGTGACATAATCCTTCGACACCCATCCTGTTAGTCCATTCCAATCGATTTTTGCCCATTCTCCATTTTCTTCAACGAGGTTTGCTTGGTTACCAGTTGAAAGTTGACCAAGAACAGCTGAAGAGATATCTGGTTCTGTTCGAATATTTAAACGGTCAACTTGTGAAATGACGGTTTTGTCGATCACTTGTTTAGCATTAGTAGGTGCTGTCAGCCAAGAGGCAACCCATCCTTCGTAATTGCCTGCTTTGACTTGGTACCAATCACCTTCTCGACCGATTGAGGTTAAAGGGTCACCTTCTTCTAAAGTCGTAATAATGGGATAAGACAATCCAGGACCCTCTCGCAAATGAAGAATCGTTCCAGCGACTTTTAGATCACTGGTGTCAGCGGAAGCTCTTTGAACAAAGTTCTTATTTGGCATCGCCATCGTTACCATTAGTACGAAGATGATTATACTATGTAAAATTTTTGTCCTCATCAGATTCCTCCTATTCCTTGTGCTATTTTACCATGCTTTTATCATAAAATTCGTGGTAAAATGGTAACAGAATTAGTTATTTTCAACATAGACTGATGAAAAATACAAAAATAGTTGACATTGCTTTAGCTAGTGACTAACATAAAGGGTAATCGAAAAATGATTAATCGCTTATGACCAAGCAAGTAGCGTATACCACTATTGGAAAAGAGAGGGAAAGACTTAGGCTGCAATCTTTCCTACAAAAATGTATCACGTGAATAACACTTGAGAGGCTTTTTTCTGAAAAGCAGTGCCTAGTAGGAAAAAACGGAATCGGCCGTTATCCGATTAAGAGGAGGACACATGTAATCATTTGTGTCAACTAGGGTGGAACCGCGGAAGCTTATACAGCTCTCGTCCCTTGCTATTGCAAGGGACGAGGGCTTTTTTGTTGTTCAAAAGTAATGAGTTTTTTAAGAGGGATTGTTGTTTTTGCTGAGAAAAGAGGGGAAGGCGCTCTAATTAGTATGAAAAGCGCTCATCAAGGCTGTAACCCGCTCCAACCGGACAAAAATTTGCTCAACCAAAGCATGCATTCGCTCAAAGTGGGACTACAGCTGCTCTATCATAAGCAATCAATATAGGAGGGAATTACATGAGTTTTAAAGTGCCACGAGGGACACAAGATATTTTGCCAGGTCAATCTGAAAAATGGCAAAAAGTTGAAGCGATTATTCGTGATATTTGTCGTGTTTATCGCTATAACGAAATTCGCACACCAATTTTCGAGCAAACGGATCTATTTGCACGTGGTGTTGGGGAAACAACTGATGTTGTACAAAAGGAAATGTATACATTTGAAGATCGTGGAGGGCGTTCATTAACACTACGTCCAGAAAATACGGCTGGTGTCGTACGTGCCTATGTGGAGCATAAAATGTTTGGTGCTCCTGATCAGCCGGTTAAGCTTTCTTATTTAGGACCAATGTTCCGCTATGAGCGCCAACAGGCTGGTCGTTATCGTCAATTTGTACAGTTTGGAGTAGAAGCAATTGGTTCAGCAGATCCTGCGATTGATGCAGAAGTCATTGCTCTTGCTATGGACGTCTACGAATCAGCGGGTTTAAAGGATTTAAAATTAGTGATTAATTCTCTTGGCGATAAAGAAACACGTGATACACATCGTACTGCTTTATTACAGCATTTTGAGCCACATATTCATGAATTTTGCTCAGACTGTCAAAATCGTTTACAAAAGAATCCATTGCGGATTTTAGATTGTAAGGTAGATCGTGAGCATCCATTAATGCAAACGGCTCCAGCGTTAACTGATTTCTTAACAGAAGAGTCAGCTGCTTATTTCGCTCAAGTGAAATCGTACTTAGATACATTGGGTATTTCATATGAGGTCGATCCAAATCTTGTACGAGGACTTGATTATTATAATCACACAACTTTTGAAATTATGTCCACAGCATCAGGCTTTGGTGCTATTACAACATTATGTGGTGGTGGACGCTACAATGGATTAGTGCAAGAAATTGGCGGTCCAGATGTACCAGGTATAGGTTTTGCATTAAGTATTGAGCGTTTGTTGCTGGCACTTGAAGCGGAGGGTGTTGAATTAGACACAGCTTCAGGGCTAGATGTTTACATTATTGCAATGGGCGATGAAGCGAAGCAAAAGGCTGTTGAGCTGACAAGCACTTTCCGAGCGAAGGGACTTGCGACAGAGATGGATTATTTAGACCGTAAAATGAAAGCTCAAATGAAATCAGCGGATCGACTAGGTGCAAAATATACGCTTGTTCTTGGCGAAACAGAACTTGAAGAGCAAGCAGCGGCTGTAAAACATATGGAATCTGGGGAGCAGCACAAAGTGGCGTTCTCAGAGTTAGTGAACTATTTAACACAAAAAGCTTAAAAATAGACAGAGGGCATTTCTAGGAAATGCTACATAAATTGAAGATATTTTGGAGGAATTTAACAATGGCTACAAGAACACATGCTAGTAACGAGCTGTCAGAAGCGTTACAAGGCGAAAAAGTCGTATTAAAAGGTTGGGTACAGCGTCGTCGTGACCTTGGTGGTTTAATTTTTATTGATTTGCGTGACCGTACAGGTATTACGCAAGTTGTGTTTAGTCCAGATGTTGCAGAAGCACACGCATTAGCGGATAAAGTGCGCAGTGAATATGTGATCGAAGTGGAAGGCACAGTCATCCTTCGTACAGAGGATCAAATCAACCCGAATGTACCAAACGGTAAAATTGAAGTGGAAGCAACAAAATTAGTCGTAATTAATACGGCAAAAACAACGCCATTCCAAATCGAAGATCGTACAGATGTATCAGAAGATTTACGTTTAAAATATCGTTATCTAGACTTACGTCGTCCCGTAATGTTCGATACTTTCAAAATGCGTTCTGATGTGACACGTACAATTCGTAACTTCCTACAAAATGAAGGATTCTTAGAAGTTGAAACACCAATTTTAACAAAATCAACGCCAGAGGGTGCTCGAGACTATTTAGTTCCTTCACGTGTACATGAAGGTGAATTTTATGCCTTACCACAATCACCTCAATTATTTAAGCAATTATTAATGGTTGCTGGTTTTGAAAAGTACTTCCAAATTGCGCGTTGCTTCCGTGACGAAGATTTACGTGCTGACCGTCAACCAGAGTTTACACAGGTGGACATTGAAACGAGCTTCTTAACACAAGAAGAAGTATTAGAAATGAACGAGCGCTTAATTCAAGCGGTTATGAAAGAAGTAAAAGGAATCGACATTCCTGCACCATTCCAGCGCATGAAATACCAAGAAGCAATGGATCGTTATGGTTCAGATAAGCCAGATGTACGTTTTGGATTAGAGCTTGTGGCGTTAAATGATATTTTTGAAGGCTGTAATTTCAAAGTATTTGCTGATACGGTTGCACAAGGAAAACAAGTGAAAAGTATCAATATTAAAGGTGCAGCTGACAAATATTCTCGTAAAGACATGGACGAGTTAACAAAATTCGTTGGGATTTACGGAGCAAAAGGTCTTGCTTGGTTAAAGGTAACAGAAGAAGGCTTAAACGGACCAATTGCGAAATTCTTTGACGAGGCATTAGCAGCAGCTTTAATCGAGCGTATGGGAGCAGAAGTTGGCGATATTCTAGTATTTGTAGCAGATAAAGCCGATGTTGTAGCAGCTTCATTAGGTGCTCTTCGTACAAAATTAGGACAAGATTTAAATCTGATCGATGAATCACAATTTGCTTTCCTTTGGATTACTGATTGGCCATTATTCGAATACTCTGAGGAAGATGGACGCTACTATGCAGCACACCATCCATTCACACGCCCGTTTGATGAAGATATAGCGTTAATGGACACAGACCCTGCAGCAGTACGTGCACAAGCATATGATATCGTTTTAAACGGCTATGAACTTGGTGGTGGTTCATTACGTATTTACGAACGTGACCTACAAGAGAAAATGTTTGAATTACTTGGCTTCTCAGAAGAAGAAGCACAAGCACAATTTGGCTTCCTATTAGAAGCGTTTGAATACGGCGTACCACCACATGCAGGTCTTGCCTTTGGTCTTGATCGCTTCGTTATGCTATTAGCAGGTCGTACTAATTTACGCGATACAATCGCATTCCCTAAAACAGCTAGTGCAAGCTGCTTGATGACAGAAGCACCAAGCGAAGTATCTCCTGAGCAACTAAGTGAACTAAGCCTGGCTATTAAACCATTTAGAAAATAATGTATAATTCAAAATACCTGGATTACCTAGCAAATACTGTTGGGAATCTAGGTATTTTTTGCGTTTTCGTAAGAAATTATAGATTATTAGAGAAAATCGTTTGAATTATCAGAAAAGTGGTGTTATGATAACTGTAATACGAATCCTGATGTGTTTGTCTAACTGCTAACTCTACTTCACAGTTTTGACCGAACATTATAGAATCGGGAGCCTTCATTTTGTAGTCGCAAACATGCCCCTAACAAAGCGGGACGTTTAAAGTTGCAAAGCGGGCACCCACCTGCAAATTGCGGGTTCAAAACGAATGTTTCTTGGCATTACGGCACAATTGGGATTCGTCCTATACATAGGATTGAGAGGAGCTTATTAATAGCTCCTTTTTTTACATAAAATTAAACAAGAACTAGTAGAGTGTTTTAAGTGAATGTTTAGAAAATATGAAAAATTACTTTTTATTTCTGATGAAGCAGCATATAATTGGTATAGACAACTATACCTTTTGAGAAGCTATATCCGCTAAAGGAAAAGATACATAATATCTCTAGGCAGATATTACGAGGAAAAACACTTTATTTAAATGATTTTGAAAGCGTTTTAATTGTGATTGATACAAAACACATGAGGGAAAAGCCTATTGAAAGAAGGCAAATTGGATCAAAATTACGAGACGATGATTAGTCAGTTGAGAATATAATGGTACAATGATTGAGCTCAGATGCTACAATGATAGTGAGAAAGTTACCACATCAAGCGACGAGTAAATATGTCCTTTTCACACTGTTATCGTGGATATCATTTAGCTTTGTTTAATCATGCGAAATACAAAAACCGATCTAACGAGGTAAAGTTGTATGGAGAAATCATAAAGGCGATAAGGAAGGTGCAAGAATTGTTAGAGAAAAATTCTCATATACCTATTTATATACAAATAGAAGAGATTATTAAACAACGAATTTATTTAGAAGAATACAGAATTGGTGAGACTATCCCATCAGAACGAGAGCTTTCTGCACAATTTGATGTAAGTAGAATGACTGTTCGTCAATCCATTACCAATCTAGTAAATAGTGGTCTATTATATCGAGAAAAAGGGAGAGGAACGTATGTTGCAAATCCAAAATTAGAGCAACCGTTAAAAGGCTTAACGAGTTTCACGGAAGATATGCGGGCAAGAGGAATGGAACCAAGCAGTAAGGTATTACGATTTGAGAAAATCATACCACCAGTGGATATTGCAAGAGATTTGATGATAGAGTCTGGCGAAGAAGTATTTTTTGTAGTGCGCATAAGAAATGCAGATGCGCAACCAATGGCAATCGAAAGAACATATATCCCAGTTAAAATTTATCCGGAGTTGGATGAGAAGCAAATAATGGGCTCGCTTTATGCCTTAATCGAAGCAAAGTTCCATCAAAAAATTGGGAATGCGGTACAACAGATGGAGGCAGCCATCGTATCGAAAGAGGATAGTAAGTTTCTACAAATTAATCAAACAGCACCAGTTTTAATTATCAAACGTACAAGTTATTTATCAGATGGTAAGCCCTTTGAGCTTGTACGCAGTACGTATCGAGCTGATCGTTATAAATTCATAAGTGAAATTAAAAGGTGATTTTATGCATGCATATTTTTCTGAAATCGAAAAGCTTATCCAGGTTGTGAAGGAAAAGGAGGCATCACATATAAGTGATGTGGCTCAAATCATTGTCCAACGTCTCCAAAAAGGTGGGATAATTCAATTATTTGGTTGTGGTCATTCACAGCTATTGGCACAGGAGGCATTTTATCGAGCAGGTGGTTTAGTACCCGTCCGTCCTATATTTATTGAACCATTAGCTTTACATGCTGGAGCATTAGCTTCTTCAATCAATGAGAAAGATTCAACTATTATTGAACAGCATAAGGAACAGTTTGACTTTCGTGAAAATGATGTTTGCATCGTCATTTCAACCTCAGGGAGAAATGCAGCACCTATTGACGCCGCTTTATTAGCAAAGGATTCAGGGATATTTGTGCTATCCCTCCAATCGCTCCACTATATGGAACAGACTACACGTCATCACAGTGGGCTGCGGCTAGAAGATGTGGTAGATTTTGTAATTAATACCCATATACCGATTGGTGATGGTGTACTAACTATACATGACATACAGTATGCGCCAGCATCTACTGTTATTGGTTCATTACTATTAAATGCTTTGTTCAGTGAAATCATAGAAACACTAGCAAAGTCCTCAATAGAGTTACCGATTTTTGTCAGCAATAATGTTGATTCGGATTGGTCACATAATGAGAAAATGATTGCCAAATATCAACATCGGATTAATTTCACGTGAAAGAGTGGAGGTATGTAAATGAAGAAAATGTATAAAATTACATCTACTGAAGGTATCCATGCCAGACCGGCTGCATTACTCGTAACTGCAGTGACACCATTTCAAAGTGATATTAAATTAACATACGAAGAAACATCCGTTAATTTAAAGTCTATTATGGGCGTGATGTCATTAGGTGTTAAACCAGGAAGTGTAGTGGAAATTTCAGCGGATGGACCAGATGTAGCAACATTATTTCAAACTATTACTGAAGTCATGTTGTCTAAAGCAATAGGAGAAGAATGGCAAGAGGGATAAAAGATTCTTGCAGTGGTTATGATTATGCCACTGTAAAAGAATCTTATGACTAATTATCTGAATATTAGGAATTTTAGGGGTGGTTAAATGGACATTCACATCGTCTCGCCTAATGATTATGGGCAGATTCATCGATTGAGAGACTATTGCTTTCCAAATAAGTACTCAGGGGCTCGTCGAGAGGATTTTCATTATTGGATTGAGCAAAGCACGACCTTAGGTGCTTATGATGACAAAAAAATTGTTGGGCAGCTATTAATATTACCGCTAAATATTACAGTGCATGGAGTTTCATTTAAAATGGGAGGCATCGGCTTTGTTGCAACGTATCCTGAGTATCGACAACAGGGTATTATCAAAAGGCTTATGACAGAAGCGCTGCAAAAAATGAGAGACAATGGACAAACGATTTCAGTTTTAGCGCCATTTTCTGTGTCCTTCTATCGTTATTTTGGTTGGGAATTATTTTTTGAGAAGCTCCATTATACAATCCCTCAAACTATGTTTCCCTCTTTAGGGAAACAAGTAAACGTCATGAAAAGGATGAGCTTTGAGTGGTTAGATCCTGCGCTCTTTCAGATGATTAAGGATTTTCATAATGCACAGGCAATCATTCGAAATGGTGGCATGGTAAGGGATGAAGGATGGTGGAAAAGACTTGAAAGAAGGAGTCCAGATAGTCACTTTGCTGCCTATTTTCAAGGCAGTAACATAGAAGGCTATATTCGTTATACGATTCGAGATGGGGCATTTACTATCCAAGACTTTGTTGTAGCAAATCTCTTAGCTGAACAAGCTATGTGGCGTTATATGACATCTCATGCAGCAAGTGTCAGTAGCATAACGGGAGTTACTAGTAATCATTATCCTTTTGGCTTTTATTTCAAGGAGCCACAATTCAAAAGGGAAGTCATACAGGATGTGATGATTAGAGTAGTAGATGTTTATGCATTTATGCAGCAGTATCCGTGGAAGGATATTCAAGAAACATTAACGATTCGTATTGAAGATCCATTTTGTCTCTGGAATGAGCATATTTATCAAATAAATAAAAATGGTCAGGTCGCAATAATTGAGACAAGTTCAGTTTCTGATAAGCATATGTTAACACTACCAATTAATCTTTTTTCTGCTATGATGGCAGGTTATCTTTCTGTCAAAGAAACAGTTGTCTATGCTAATCAACCTACGGTAGAAAAAGTGATCGAACAGTGGGAATGGGCAATCCCTACTGAAAAGCCAGCATTTTATGAGTATTTCTAGGTATTGAATAATAAGAAAATTTAAAAATTTTTGGCTTTTTTTCTGGACTATACCAGTTGATTATAATCATTAATTTCACGACAAAATTGATATAGCCCAATTTTGTAAATAACTTGATATAAATAAATTTAATGTAAAATTTATATTGTGGTATATACCAATAGGTGCTATTCTCAAAATAAGTAAGCGATTACACAATCGAAGAAAATAAAAGGAGTGTATCGAATGAAAAACATCATGTTAGTGTGTGTAGCAGGTATGAGTACTAGTTTATTAGTGTCGAAGATGCAAAAAGCAGCGCAAGAGCAAAATATTGACGCCGATATTTACGCCATTGCTGAAGGAGAGGTGGAAAAGATTTTAGCGACAAAGAAGGCTGATGTTCTTTTATTAGGCCCACAGGTTCGTTATTTGAAAGGTTCATTTGAAACAAAATATAAGGATAAAGGCTTTCCAATCGATGTGATCAATATGGCGGATTACGGCATGATGAACGGTGAAAATGTCCTGAAACAGGCTCTACAACTAATTGGATAAAAGAAGGGGCAATGGGGAATGGAAGATACAGCATTAATGGCATCCATTATGGGACTGATTGTGCATAGTGGAAATACGAAAAGTGAGTGTATGGAAGCTATTCAGCTAGCAAAAAAGGGGCAAATTGAGGCAGCAAAAGAAAAAATCAAATTAGCGAATGAGTCATTAATTGAAGCGCATCATGCTCAAACGGGGTTACTGTCTCAAGAAGCAAGGGGAGAAAAGGTAGAGGTTTCGATGTTATTAATTCATGCCCAGGATCATTTAATGAATGCTATTACTTTTCGAGATTTAGCACAGGAAATGATTGAGCTATATGAACGAATCCAAGGGGAGTAACATCAAATTTTGATGTTATCAATAAAAAGCAAAGGGAGTGTATGTGAGTGTTCCGTTTTTTAGAAGAAAAGTTTGTACCGGTTGCTGCTAGGGTTGGGAATCAGCGTCATTTAGTTGCCATTCGTGACGGATTTATTACGATTATGCCTTTAACGATTGTGGGATCTTTGGCTGTACTTATTAACAATTTGCCTATTAAATTTTATCAAAATACACTCGATGCCATTTGGAAACATGAGACATGGACTCAATTCGGCGGTAATATTTGGAGTGCTACATTTAATATCATTTCACTGCTACTTGCCTTTACTGTTGCTTATCATCTTGCTAAAAGTTATCAAAAAGATGGTCTGTCTGCTGGAGTAATTAGTTTATCAAGCTACATGACGTTTGGGACTTTCGGGGAAGGCGGATTAACCGGCTTAACAACAGGCACGGGTGGTATATTTATTGCTCTGATTGTAGCACTACTTTCTACAGAATTGTTTTGTAGATTGTCTGGTAATCCTAAACTACTAATTAAAATGCCAACTGGTGTACCACCAGCTGTTTCCAAATCATTTGCTGCGTTACTTCCTGCCATTATTACGATTGGAATATTTGCTTTAGTACGTACAATTATTTCAGCAGGTTTTGATATACCAGATATTGTCGGGTCCTTCTACTCTGCGATTCAAGAGCCATTTATGGGTCTAACAAATACATGGCTTGCTGCTTTAATTTTGGCATTTATACCTACATTTTTATGGACACTTGGCGTACATGGAGCAAATATCATCGAACCATTCATGCAAACGATTAATTTACCAGCTATTAATGAAAATGTTGCAGCAATCTCTGCTGGTAAAGTTGCGCCTTACATTGTCAATAAACCATTCTTTGATGCTTTTATTAATATGGGAGGCTCTGGTACAACAATAGCACTTATTATTGCGATTTTCATATTTGCGAGAAAGAATAAGCAATATAATACAGTTGGGAAATTATCCGCAGCACCTGGGATTTTCAATATCAATGAGCCATTACTTTTTGGGTTACCAATTGTATTAAATCCGGTTTTATTTGTTCCGTTCATTTTGACACCAATGATAAACGTAACAATTGCATTCTTTGCAACGAAATGGGGCTGGGTGCCAGCCGCTACCGTTTCACCGCCTTGGACAACACCGCCGATTATTAATGGCTTTTTAGCAACTCAATCTTGGCGTGGTGCTGTTTTGAGTATGGTCTTAATTATCATTGCTGTTTGTATTTATCTGCCATTTATCTCGATGGCGAACCGTATGGCAAGGCAGAATGAGCAAAAAGCTGCTTTAGCGGCACAGAGTGAGGAATCTGTAGTGGAATCCAGAGGACAAAAAGTGGAAGTATAAGCATCAATTAACGGAGGGTTTGAAGTGAAAAGATTAGGAATCTCGCTATATCCGCAGCATAGTACGCTAGAGGAGATGAAGCGCTATGTTCAGGTGGCTCATGATAATGGCTTTGATCGTATATTCACATGCCTAATGTCCTTAAAACAGGATGAGGAGCGTCAAAAATTACAACAAATCAACGAATTTGCGCAACGCCTCGGCTTTGACATATCCGCTGATATTGCACCAGGTGTTTTTGATGATTTAGGCTTAACTTATAGGGATATTGGCTATTTAAAAGAACATTATTATTTGGCAGCCTTACGTTTAGATATGGGATTTTCAGGTCAAGAAGAAGCGTTGATGTCACTTGATGGAAGTCATCTAAAAATAGAATTAAACATTAGTAATGGTACGAAGTATGTAGATAATATTATCTCTTATCAGCCCAATAAAGAGAACATTATCGGCTGTCATAATTTTTATCCAAAACGATTTACGGGGCTATCTCGTCAGCATTTTTTACAAACGTCACAACACTTTAAAGCGCACAATGTGAGAACAGCAGCAATGATCTCCTCACAACATGGTCAATATGGACCTTGGGAGCAAACAGAGCACGGGTTACCTACATTAGAGGAACACCGTTATCTCCCAATCACTGTACAGGCGAAAGATTTATGGCATACAGGGTTAATTGACGATTGTATTATTGGCAATATGTTTGCTTCTGAGGAAGAACTACGTGCATTAGGACAATTAAATCGTAATAAGCTTGAGTTAAGGGTTGTCCAGTCTGAAGACACAAGCATTTTAGAGGAGACGATTCTTTATAAAGAGCCTCATTTTAATCGGGGTGATGTGTCTGAATACGTGATTCGGAGCACCCAATCCCGTGTGAAATATAAAAATGGAGATTTTCCTGTGCATGATATACGGCCATTAAAAAGAGGAGATGTCACGATTGATAATAATTTAGATGTTCGTTATAAGGGAGAGCTACAGATTGTGCTAAAGGACATTCCGAATACAGGATCGAGTAATGTCGTAGCTAGAATTGTAGAGGAAGAACTATTTTTATTAACATACATTCAACCATGGGCATCATTTGGATTTACAAAGTAAAGAAGAGTGAGAAAGAGATTGAGTCATCAATCTCTTTTTCTTTATGTGGTTGAGCATAATGTTATATAAGATTTACCTGATTAATCAACTAATTTTATTGTACTATTTTACCATATATAGCAGAATTGGATGAAATGTTTTTATGGATTATTATTTCAAAGGATTTAAGTAGATAATTTTGACTTTTTCTTTATATTTTTATCTTGAACAATAACATGATAAAATGTAAGATAGGTTTTGATTTTATCTTAGTATATAACTAGGTTTACTAATAAAATTTCATAGATGGAGAGTGTCAGGATGTTACATCAATTTTCACGTAACGAGCTCGCAATAGGAACAGAGGGTCTCGAGAAATTAAAAAATACAACGGTTGCCATTCTTGGTGTGGGTGGTGTCGGTTCATTCGCGGCTGAGGCATGTGCACGAAGCGGAATCGGCCGTATTATTCTAGTCGATAAGGACAATGTAGATATCACAAATGTCAACAGACAACTTGTTGCATACTTATCAACAGTTGGTCAATCAAAATCAGCTATCATGAAAGAGCGTATTGCAGATATTAACCCAGCATGTGAAGTGATTGACATGCACATGTTTTATACGGAAGAAACCTATGAAGAATTTTTTGCACAAGGCATTGATTATGTAATTGATGCAAGTGATACAGTGATGTATAAAATTCATATAATGAAGGAATGTTTAAAGCGTAATATTCCTATTATTTCAAGCATGGGTGCAGCAAATAAGATGGACCCTACTCGCTTCCAAATTGCAGATATTTCAAAAACACATACAGACCCATTGGCTAAAATCATTCGTACTAAGCTACGTAAAGAAGGTATTCATAAGGGTGTTACGGTTGTATTTTCAGATGAAAGTCCAATTGTCGTACGTCCAGATGTTGTCGAACATGTAGGTAAGCCTGATGCAGCAATTCGAAAAGCAAAGATGCCACCTTCATCTAACGCTTTTGTACCGTCAGTAGCAGGTTTAATTGCAGCAAGCTGGGTAGTCAATACCATCCTAAAAGATGTGAAAATTACGCGCGTACAAGGTTAATACCAAATACGGTGCTTTGGTAATAGTCAAAAAACAGCATAAATGTTCATTTTCGTAGAAGTAGCTGCCTTAATTGTATTTAGAGGTAGCTACTTTTTCTATGTTACAATTAGACCGTTGTAAAAAAGGAGGCCTATACAAATGGAAAAAATTTATCAAATGGAGTATAGAGGTTTAAATCTTTTCGACGAGATTAGCACAGTAGAGTTAGCTATAGATGAAGAAAACCAAACTATACATATTTTTGATGTTGGACAGGTTGTCAGCCCCATTTTTAATTTTGATGTATCAGCCTACGAATTGTCAGATGGTTTTTATAAAATGGCTGATGTTCTGCGACACAAAAAAATCTTAACGAATCAACAAGCAGGTAGTGATTTAACATTAAGTGAATGGTTAATTATGAACAATGCTTATTTTTATATACCTCAAAAGCGCATTAAAAAATATGTGCATGGAAGTATTATTGAAATTATCGATCGAGCAAACGAACCATGCTTATTTGATGATTATGTACAAAGGATATAATTTTACCAAAATAGTTCCTCTTATGTACATAAAATGCTATTAATTCACGAAATTGTCTTATTTTTTTCATGTCCACACTACTTCATATGGTTTATTGCTATAATTTGAATCATCCATTAGATAATCGATCAGTTTGTTTGGGATGCTTGGTGCTACTCAGTGAATAGACAGAAAGCTAAACAGCAAATGACATATGGGAGAGTGGGAAAATGGAAATTCAAGTAATTCGTGATCATTTAGATATTGTTAAACTTCAAGAGAAAATGAATGCCATTGTATTTGACTATTTGGATACATCCAACAACTATCCGAAAGCCATGAGAGAATTGAATCCTTTATATATACAAGTCACTACCTATTATAAGGAATATGTTAATCAGCGGGCAGGGGAATTACCGAAAGCAAATACGTATTGGCATTTATTTATCGATTGTTGTGCAAAATTATGCTACTTTTTAGCTGCATCGACTTATTATTCTTCGAATGCTTTGCAAAAAACGCCTGAAAAAGTAGAGCATTTATTAAAAATAGCAGCCTATTCCTTACCGAGTATTGAGCAGGAAGAGAATGAGCAATTATTAGAAGATATCATGGCTCTTTTAACTGAAGTGCTAGAGGATGAAGAAAAAGCAACAAACATACGCAACGAAGTACTGTCACAAAAAGGTGAAGTGAAGCAATGTCTTCAACAATTTAAATTATTTGTGGAACAAGAACTTCCTGCATAAACCTTAGACAATAATAGACTATCTATTTTCTGAAAATAGCCTATACGTCAAGAATCTACGTAACTTATTGGGATTTAAATCAGTTTTTTCTACAATGTTCGATGTGGAAAGAGAGTGATTTACTTGCCTCTTTTAGTAGCGTGGGTTCTTTTTTATTATGACGAAAGTAAAAAGGCATATTTTCTTGAAAGGTATTTATGTTTTTTTGTCGAATTATAGTTAGAAAATTGGTAATATATGTGCTCACGCTGTAAGAACTTAGCTGAAAGAACTTATTGGAAGGGGGCTAAGCAATGATTGTAAATGGAATAGAAATAGATTTGGCGAATTTGGAAAAGCCGCTTTTATTAGTTAGTGAGGAAGATGAACTTTTATTTCTACAGCTTATCCAACCGACAATTGAACAGGAGCTTATTCAATGTCAATTAGCGCTCTCAACAAGGAAATCTATTTCATTGGTCAAAGATATTTGGTTGGCTATGTATAGAGATCGAGAAAAGCTGTACATCAATAGCGGTCATGCCATGCTTTATCCAATACGTTTAATTCTTTTTGAACTAGTCACACAAGCAGAATATTTCCAACGCTTAGCAAAAAAATCACGTGGCGATGAATGTCTTTCCCTTATCTATGCAGTTATTCTTTTGCAATTTGTCTTGCAATGGTTAAAAGATCGATTTAGTGGAAATAAAGAGGTATATGGTGCATTAAAACGGTTATACAGAGTGTCGGATGATGAATTAAGTAATGAGCCCTCCTGTGAAACAAGAGAACAAAAAATTGCACAAGCAATTGCTGTAAAAGCAATTCGCTTTGAGGTGAGAGAAAACAATCAAGAGTTCGCCAGCTTGCTGTATCAGTCGTATAATTTGATTGTTTTTTTGCATAGTAAGGAAAAAGAAGGAGATGTGGAAGAGTCCATTTTGCCATCACTTCGACATTTGGCAGAACCATTAAATTTGTTTTACCAAGAACGATATACAACAAATAACCCGAGCTTTACAGGATGATTGCTAGAGTAGCCTATCCTGTTGTTATATAAAAAGCAAAGTCATTTCAATTACTTAAGATAGTGACTTTGCTTTGTTTTATTATTTCTTATCTTTAAATGATTTTAGTTTGTCGTAGATGCCAGCCATGCGCTTTTCCTCACCAGCAATAACAGGTTTGTAGAATTCAGTTCCTACAAGTTCGTCTGGCAAATATTGCTGGTCTACCCAACCACCAAAAGTACCGATCGGTGTGTTATGAGGATATTGATAGCCAACGTGTCCTAAATCTTTTGCACCCTCGTAATGAGCATCTCGCAAATGATGAGGTATATCACCTGTTTTGCCTTCATGAATAGCCTTAATGGCAGCATCAATAGCCGTAACGGCTGAGTTGGATTTTGAGGCAAGGCACATTTCAATGACAGCACTGGCAAGTGGGATACGTGCCTCTGGTAATCCTAGTCGTTCAGCTGCTTGAATAGCAGCTAATATATGAGGTCCGACTTCGGGATTAGCTAGACCAATATCCTCATAGGCCATAACAAGTAGGCGTCTGCTGACAGCCACTAAATCGCCTGTTTCCAATAAATGCGCTAGATAATACAGAGCAGCATTGGTATCACTGCCACGCACAGACTTTTGCAGGGCTGATAGTAAATTATAAAAATGTGATCCTTTTTTATCGCCATACACACCAATTCGACTAATGAGATGTTCAATGACATGGTCGGCAGCAACCGTTTGTCCATCCACCTCATCACTGGCATAGTAAATGGATTCTAGCAAAGTTAACGCCTTTCGTGCATCTCCGTTTGCTGCGGCTGCAATTTGTTCAATTTGTGATGGTGTTAAGGCAAAATGATATTTACCTAGTCCGCGTCTTTCATCAGCAAGTGCTTTTTCAACTAGTTCGATTAAATTTTCCTTCGTTAAGCGTTTTAGCTGGTAAATTTCGCCACAGCGTGAACGAATCGCTGGATTAACATCATGATAGGGATTTTCTGTCGTGGCACCAATTAATACAATTGATCCATTTTCTACATGTGGTAACAGTGTATCTTGCTGTAATTTATTGAAACGGTGAATTTCATCTAGGAAAAGTATTACTTTCCCTGAAATTCTTGCTTCTTGTACAATATCTTCCACATCTTTTTTGCCAGCTCGTGTGGCATTAAGTGCGAAGAAAGGGAGCTTGGAACTTCCTGCAATGGCATTGGCAATGGATGTTTTACCGATACCAGGTTCTCCATATAGCAACATGGAAGGGACATGTTCATTTTGAATCATTTTATAAAGGGCTGTGTTGGGACCAATGAAATCCTGATGACCAACAATCTCATCAAGGGTTAAAGGTCGCATTCGAAAAGCGAGTGGTTCATTGTGCAAAATAACTTCCCCTTTCTGTCGTTGTCATTTTTTGCTTCATACATTTTTTTACGCTAAAATAAAGCACTCATATGGATTTTGAACGATTATGAATCGCTTTAATTAGTATATCATATCCTTCTAGGTGTATTTCCGAGTTCATCAAGAGGAGATTATGATATACTGTTGGTAGTATTTTGACTAGACTAATTGAGGGTGATAAAATGAAAATTTCAACAAAGGGCCGTTATGGGCTTACAATTATGATTGAATTAGCAAAGCATTATGGGGAAGGGCCAATTCCCTTGCGTAAAATTGCGGCGGAAAAGGAGCTTTCAGAGGCATATTTAGAGCAATTAGTATCTCCGCTTCGTAATTCAGGCTTAGTAAAAAGTGTACGTGGTGCTTATGGTGGTTATATGCTAGCAAATCCACCTAGCGAAATTTCAGCAGCCCATGTTATTAGTGTGCTAGAAGGGCCGATTCAACCAGTAGAGGGTATTGAAAATGAAGAAGCCCCGCAACGTGAGTTATGGCTACGTATTCGTGATGCAGTAAAAAACGTGTTAGATACAACGACAATTGAAGATTTAGCACAATATACAGAAGAAAATGTAGTGGAAGGCTACATGTTCTATATTTAAAATAGTTTAAGCTAAAGCGCTACTCCTGCATTCACTTCATCTTTTTGGGAGATTGTGAACTATTCACATCTCAATGGCTATTTTTACGATGAGTGATGTGGGTTTTGTGCTTTTATCTCGATTCAGCAAATGTTTTGTACTAAAATGAACCACTAAGTACGGAAGACTCCCCACTTATAGAGGAGCGAAGAACACTTGTATTTTTTTGCAAGCATTAACTGAATCAAGCGAAAGCCTCTGGCGGATGTCACAGAGTTTAAAAAGGAGTTTTCAACATGAATTCATATATCTATCTCGATCATGCGGCCACATCTCCAATGAATGGCCAAGTAATAGAAGCGATGACGACTGCTATGCAAGAGGTATTTGGCAATGCATCGAGTATTCATAAAGCAGGTCGAGAAGCAAGGAAATATCTAGATGATGCACGTGAGCTATTGGCGAAATCAATTGGTGCGCAAGCAGGGGAAATTATTTTCACAAGTGGTGGCACAGAAGCTGACAATATGGCAATTTTAGGAACTGTCTATGCCCGTGCAAATGAAGGAAAACACATCATAACAACGCAAGTAGAGCATCATGCAGTATTACATACGTGTGAAAAACTTGAACGTGATGGCTTTGAGGTGACCTATTTACCTGTTGATCAAAAAGGGCGTGTCGCGATTGAGGATGTCCAAAAAGCCCTTCGTGATGATACCATTTTAGTGACAATTATGTATGGAAATAATGAAGTTGGAACGATACAGCCAATTGCTGAGATTGGCGCGCTATTGCGTGAGCATAGTGCTATATTCCATACAGATGCGGTTCAGGCTTATGGCTTAGAGTCCATTGATGTAAATGAATTACAGGTGGATTTATTGAGTGTATCTGCTCATAAAATCAACGGTCCAAAAGGTGTTGGATTTCTTTATCAAAAAGCAGGAACACCGTTAGCAAGTTATGCTCTTGGGGGCGCACAAGAAAAAAAACGTCGTGCAGGTACTGAAAATATACCTGCCATTATTGCTTTTGCGACTGCAGTGCAAGTTGCAAATGAGTTGCGTGAAGAAAAGCGTTCACTATACAATCACTTTAAGCAAATTATGCTTGCTGTTTTTTCACAGGAAAAGCTAGCATTCCATGTAAATGGTGATGAGGTGTATTCGTTGCCTCATGTCTTAAATATTAGCTTTGCAGGCATGGAGGTAGAATCATTTTTAGTGAACCTTGATATGGCAGGTATCTATGTTTCGAGTGGTTCGGCATGTACTGCAGGATCGATTGATCCTTCTCATGTGTTAGTAGCAATGTTTGGACAAAGTGCAGAGGAGCTACGAAATTCAATCCGATTCAGCTTTGGGCAGGGTTTAACGGAAAAGGATATACAAGATGCAGCAGAAAAAACGGCTCAAATTGTGAAAAAACTAGCTAAAAAATAATTTGCAAAATACTTATGTTATGTTTCGTTAAAATATTGAAACATAAACTGTAATTAGATAAAAGAAAAGGTGACCACAATGAAAGAAACACGTGACCCCTCTCAAATTCGAGTTGTTGTCGGCATGTCAGGTGGGGTAGATTCATCGGTGGCGGCATACTTGTTAAAACAACAAGGGTATGAAGTAATCGGGATCTTTATGAAAAACTGGGATGATACAGACGAAAACGGTGTTTGTACGGCAACGGAAGATTATGACGATGTAATAAAAGTATGTAATCAAATTGGTATCCCATACTATGCTGTCAATTTCGAGAAACAATATTGGGATAAGGTTTTCACATACTTTTTAGAAGAATATAAAGCAGGGCGTACACCAAATCCTGATGTTATGTGCAATAAAGAAATTAAATTTAAAGCATTTTTAGAGCATGCCATGAACCTTGGTGCTGATTATTTAGCGACAGGTCACTATGCACGAATTGATCGTAGTGGTGATGGTGAAGTTAGAATGTTACGTGGCGTTGATGATAATAAAGATCAAACATACTTTTTAAATCAATTATCCCAAGAGCAATTGGCGCATGTAATGTTCCCAATTGGTGATATAGAGAAAAAAGAAGTACGAAAAATTGCAGAAGAAGCTGGCCTTGCTACGGCAAAGAAAAAAGATTCAACAGGCATTTGCTTTATCGGTGAACGTAATTTCAAGGAGTTCTTGAGTCAATATTTACCAGCGCAACCTGGGAAAATGGAAACAATGGATGGCGTTGTAATGGGCCAACACGATGGTTTAATGTACTATACACTTGGTCAACGACACGGGCTTGGTATTGGTGGGGACGGCGAGCCTTGGTTTGTGCTAGGAAAAGATTTAGCGCGTAATGTTCTACTTGTCGGACAAGGCTTTGACAATGAATATTCGTATTCAACATCATTAACAGCTGTGAAAATGAGCTATACTTCGACAAAAAAATTGCCTGGGAAATTTTCTTGCACAGCAAAATTCCGTTATCGTCAAACTGATACACCAGTAGAAGTTGAAATTTTACCAGATGGCCGTGCACACATTACATTTGCAGAACCTGTACGTGCAATTACACCTGGCCAAGCTGTAGTGCTATACAACGGAGAAGAATGTATGGGTGGCGGAACGATTGATGAAGTCTTTAAAAGTAATGAAAAACTAACATATGTTGGATAAATTGCGTTAAGACTGCTTTTATGGCCTCTTGGCTTCCTAAAAGCAGTCTTTCGCTACATAGAGGTGAAGAACAAATGAATTATAATGAACAGGGCATCCAAGCATTTCAAGAAAAACGTTATGAGGATGCTGCTCAACTATTTACAAAAGCAATAGAGGCAGAGCCTGAAAATGCTATTGGGTATGTAAATTTCGGCAATTTATTAGCCGTATTAGAGGATACTGAACGTGCAGAACGTTTCTTCCAAAAGGCAATCACTGTAGATGAATCAGCAGCTACAGCCTATTACGGTCTAGCGAATTTATATTACAATGCTGAACGCTATGCCGAGGCCGTGAAGCTATATGAGCAAGCGCTAAAACATCATATTGAAGGTGCCGATGTCTATTATATGATGGGGAAATGCTTTGAACGGTTGGATAACTCAAAATTGGCATTACCATATTTACAACGTGCGGTAGAAATTGCTCCAGAGGATACACAGATTCGTTTAGCCTATGCGATAGTGTTATGTGCATTAGAAATGTTTGAGGAAGGGAAGAAGGAACTAGATCTCTTAATTGAACAGGATTGGAATAATGCAG
This sequence comes from Lysinibacillus sp. AR18-8, assembly GCF_001705465.1. Lineage (NCBI taxonomy): Bacteria > Bacillati > Bacillota > Bacilli > Caryophanales > Bacillaceae > Lysinibacillus > Lysinibacillus sp. AR18-8. The sequence continues at coordinate 291,591 of NZ_MDGU01000004.1, read as the reverse complement.
ATGCACATTATAATTTAGGCGTACTATATGCCGTGTCTACCGAACAAACAGAGGATGCAATGTATCATTTGAAACAAGCCTTTACCTTACAACCTGAATATGACCAAGCACGTTATATTTACGATATGATTGCTCAACGATTTAACTGATAGATAATAAGCAGCGAGTGAATGTTGATTAACATTCTTGCTGCTTTTTTATTGATTTTATCTAGTAATACAGAAAAAATTGTTTATTTTTTCATAAATTGAATCTCTTTCTCTTTTAATTCTAGTTCAAACTTGGTAATGTATGTCATGCAGGAAAGGAAAAGGTGACAGAATGAATAAAGTTTTTATTGCACTATTACTTGTAACAGCACTTGCTGCAATTGAGGGAACTATTGTTAGTACTGCTATTCCGAGTATTACGGCTGATTTATTAGGTGTAGACTTAATAAGCTGGATTTATTCTGCTTATTTACTAGCTTCAGCCATAGCGGCGATTATTTTTGGTAAATTAGCCGATTTATTTGGTCGTAAACGGATGATTATTACTGGTATCATTATTTTTTTAGTAGGTTCTATGTTATGTGGTTTAGCTCAATCCATGGAGCAATTAATTGTTTTTCGAGCAATTCAAGGTATTGGCGCAGGTTCAATTTTACCGATTACATTAACAATGGTTGGTGAATTGTTTAAGACTGAAAAAGAGCGTGCCAAAGGACAAAGCTATTTAAGTATGGTTTGGGGCGTTTCTGGTGTAGTAGGTCCGTTATTTGGAGGCTTTATAGTTGACCAAGTATCTTGGCATTTTATTTTCTTCATTAATGTACCGTTTGGTTTAGCCTCTATTTATTTAATTGCTAAACATTATAAAGAACAACTAGAGGCAGTGAAGCGTAAAATTGACTACCTAGGTGCAGTGTTTTTTACAATTGGCATGGTTGCGTTACTGTTTGTTATTATCGAAAACAGTAAAACACAAACCTGGTTATCAGGTCAATCGCTGCTAATGTATGGTGTTGCTCTTGTATTCTTAAGTATTTTTATCTGGGTGGAGTTACGAGCAGAGGAGCCAATTATTCCGTTAACACTATTTAAAAATGGACGACTAATGGTCATTAATGCATTAACTTTAAGCGGTATGTCTATTGTCATTGGTGTAACCGTTTATATTCCTATATTTGCTCAAAGTGTTTTAGGCAAAAATGCAACGCAGGCTGGTTTATTATTAACACCAATGTCTATTTTTTGGACGGTGAACTCGATTATGGCAGGTTATTTAATCGGTCGTTTAACAAATAAACGCATTATCCAAATGGGTACGATTTTACTTGTTACGGGTACACTATTGTTGGCAAGACTTTCTTCAGATTCTAGTGATTTCAGCGTTTATTTCGCATCATCATTAATTGGACTAGGGATGGGCTTTATTATGCCGATGTTGATGATTTCCATACAAAAGGTGGCAGATCCAAAGCAACTTGGTATTTCAATTGGTTTGAACTCTTTTACAAATACATTTAGCCAAGCGATTGGTGCAGCACTATTTGGTATGATTTTCAACCTAGCAACGAGTGAAAAAATGGCTTCATTAGGAAAAGGTGAAATTCAATTAAATGGTGAATTTGCAAAAGGTGGGTTTAAATTAGAAGAAGTAAGCTTTTTAAAGGATACTATTGCGAATGGCGTCAGTTATGTATATATAGCTACCTTTATTTTTGCTATTGGTGCTCTTATTTTCTCCTTTTTTGTAGCAACGAAATCTACAAGGAAAGCGCAATAGTGAACAAAAAGTAAAATCCACCTCACATTCTGTGATCAAGCAGCGTGTGAGGTGGGTTTTTCATTTGACGACTAAACCATAGAATAAATTTACTTTTTGAATAGAGTGTCATCAATTATTTGATTGCCAGGTAGTTCCGTTAAGTATTTCGCTAAATGTGCGATGGGGGTACTGTCTAGCAATGAAGGCTCGGCTTCATTTTCTTTTAAAATATTGATTTCCTTATTCAGTCGCTCCATTTTTCGATCTAATTCAGCTGCTTGTAGTGCGGCTTCCTTTAATTCATGTCGAATATGCTCTGGTACTTCTTTGTTATACTTATAATAAATTTTGTGTTCTAAGCTTGCCCAGAAATCCATTGCAATTGTACGAATTTGGATCTCTGTATAGACCTTTTCCATATGGTCTGACATAAAGATAGGAATTTTAATAATAAGATGTAAGCTTTGGTAGCCATTTTCTTTTGGATTGGCTATATAATCCTTCACCTCAACAACTTCCATGTCATGCTGTGCTTGTAACATGGCACTTACCTTGTAAATATCCTCCACAAAGGAACAGGTGATGCGAGCACCAGCTATATCGCGGATATTTTCACGCACAGCCTCTATTGATGGAGGAAGCTCTTTTTTCATCATCTTCGTTAAAATACTTTTAGGTGATTTTACACGTGTAGATACATGCTCAATTGGATTATATTCATGAATTAACTTAAATTCTTCTTGTAATATATTAATTTTCGTTTCCACTTCCTGTAGAGCAAATTTGTAAGCTAAAAAGAAGCGTGTTAATTCAGTTTGAAAAGATTTTAAAGTGTTTACTTCTAGTTCAGTTTTCATCGTTTGTAAATCCTTTCTTTTACGGTTTGTTCGATTTTTATTTTTCGTATAGCTGTGATGGCAACGAGATAGCCGATCATTGGTGAAATTCATAGCCCTAGGCATAGGAAAATGACCAACGAACGTGACAAGTATTGTCATTAGAAAATATAGACCTAAAGCTGCTACAACACCTAAAAAAAGCAAAATACTGCCCATATCAGTCATTAAAAAATAATTTGCTCCACATATGGAACTGAGGCTAAATGATCAAGAAAAATCCATGATGCGATGACAAAAAAAGCGAATAAGAGTAGTGAAATGTACTTCCAAATGGAATTTTCTATAGCTCTCCATAAAAGAATGTTTGATGCACAAGCAAACGTAATGATTTGCCCTGCATCTGATTCATTAATAATATACCTTCTATGATGAACTTCAATCCTATCGTCAATGATAAATTTTTATTGATTGAAAGCTTCCATAAATAAACAATTAATATAGGCAAACTAATACGAGCTATATAAAAATTAAACGGACCAAAAGTTATCCACCATGTTCTCTATCCACTATGAAAGCCTACACCATAGGAGATCACGGTGATTATCTCTATAAGAAGAGCGGAAAGCATAAAAATAAGGTAGGAAAAAAATATGTAGTTTAGTCATGGAAGCCCCCTGTGGTTTATGCTATACAATATATAACTCACATGACAATGAAAAGGTTTCAGAAATAGGGGCAAGGAAGAAATGCAGACGAGGGTTTGAGGTTAAACAAAGGGAACCATTTGTCCCCTTGTTTTAACTAATAATTTCAGCATTTAAGTTATAGCGCTTATTAAACTCATCAACGAAAATTTGTAAATCAATATAGGTTCCAATATAAGGCTCTGTTTCTTGATCGCGTAAGAACCCACATGTTGCCTTTAGTGATTTTGAAAATTCCAATAACATTTGTTCGTTGTCAAGTTGTACATGAATCGCAAGAGAATGATCTTTTTTATTCACTTTAAAATACTTACCATCTATGATTCTCTCTAAATTAGTTTCTTGAAATGGAAAAACATAATCTTTATAAATGAGCTTCACAAGATCCCGCCTTTTTTACAATATTCGACTACATCTGTATAAAGTAAATCGCCACCAAAAATGGATAGCGCACTTCCAATGGTTACATGAAGTTTTCCGTGGGCTAATTGATTAAATTTTTCTAAGTCTTCGATTGAACGAACGCCACCTGCATAGGTAGTTGGAATAGATGTCCAGGCAGCTAAATCCTGTACCAAGCTTTCCTGCATACCACCCTTTTTTCCTTCAACATCGACAGCATGTATTAACAGCTCATCACAAAAGTCTTCAATATAGGCAATCGACGCAGCATTGACTTCGAAATGACTAAATGTAGTCCATTTATCTGTCATGACAAACCACTTTCCGTCACGCATCTTACAACTGAGATCAATGACAAGGTGTTCTTTACCAATTAATTGATTTAAGCGCTTTAAACGCGCTAAATCGAGCTGACCATCATGAAAAATATAGGATGTGACAATGACATGCGAAGCACCTGCGTCTATATACTTTTGAGCATTGTCAGCCGTAATGCCACCACCTATTTGCAAGCCTTGAGGATAGGCTGTTAAAGCGGATAGGGCAGCTTCTTCATTACCAGAGCCTAGCATAATAACGTGTCCACCTGTTAAACGATCTTGGGCAAACATTTGTGCATAGTGGCTAGCGTCATGTTGAGAAATAAAGTTTTCTACAACTGCTTGATTTGTATATCCCAAAGTGCTACCTACAATTTGCTTTACTTTGCCATCGTGTAAATCGATGCAAGGTCTAAATTCCAATAATTTCACAATCCTTCCGTGCAACTAATTCATATTAATCATAGCATGGAACGGAGGATAAAGGCAGAGAATTGTCATTTGTCAAAATAATTTAATAATAACAAAGTGGATATATTTTTGTCTGCGATATTTTCATGTGGCTATGGTAAAATAAAAAGATTGAAAACTATAAGAAAGGACGGACCGAACATGACAGATCATTTAGATTTATTTGAACTCAATAAATTTTTTATACTCGGACGTCCGATCGTCTCTATCTTTCATAATGCGCAAAATATGTATTCGATTGTACGTGTGAAAATTCAAGAGACGAATTTGCAATATGAAGATAAAGAGATTATTGTTGTTGGTTATTTTCCCCCACTACAAATGGATGAACAATATCGATTTACTGGTATTTTAAAACAGCATCCTAAATACGGTGCTCAATTTCAAATTGAGACATTTACAAAAGAGGTACCTGCAACTGAGCAAGGAATTATTCATTATTTATCTAGTGACCTCTTCGTAGGGATCGGGAAAAAAACAGCTGAAACGATTGTTGAAAAACTAGGTGCTAATGCACTCCGTGTTATTTTAGAAGATCCTAGTGCCCTCGATGCTGTTCCGCGTCTATCCGCTGAAAAAAAAGAAGTCATTCACCGCACTATTGAGCAAAACTTAGGCTTAGAGCGGGTCATGATTCAATTGAATGAGTGGGGATTTGGTCCACAGCTTGGGATGAAGATTTATCAAACCTATCGAACAGAAGCCATTGAATTACTGACAGAAAATCCATACCGCTTGATTGAAGATGTGGAAGGGGTGGGTTTCTTTCGAGCCGACGAGCTAGGTGCGAAATTAGGTATAACTGGTAAACATCCTGATCGTGTCAAAGCAGCGATTTTACATATTTTAAATACAGCAGCTTTATCGGATGGACATGTTTATCTAGATGCAGAACAGGTTTTACCGCTCGTTAAGGAAATGCTTGAACAAAGCCAACGACAGGAGATACCATTCGAGGATATATCTCAAGCCTGTATCGGACTCCGTGAAGAAGGCAAAATTTGTGGTGAAGAGACAAGGTTATATTTGCCATCTCTCTATTTTTCGGAGGTAGGGATTGCATCGAAAATCTTATCGCTTATCGAGCGGAATAATAAGGCTGAACATTTTAGTAAAGATGAAATTCGAAAAGCCATTGGAGAAACAGAGGAGCTACTCAATGTTACCTATGCAGAAACACAAGCGAATGCCATCGAACAGGCTTTAAATTCAGCTGTTATGATTTTAACGGGTGGTCCTGGTACGGGGAAAACCACTGTTGTACGGGGAGTCGTAGAAGTTTATGCAAAGCTTCATGGGCTATCCTTAAATCCAAAAGAGTATGCTCAAAAAGAGGAGCCTTTTCCGATTATTCTTTGTGCGCCGACTGGACGTGCTGCTAAACGATTAGCCGAATCAACAGAGCTTCCTGCGATGACCATCCATCGACTGCTCGGTTTTACAGGGCAAGAAAAAGAGGAAGAAACAGAGCGGGAAGTAACAGGTAAGCTGATTATCGTGGATGAAATGTCAATGGTTGATACATGGCTTGCCCATCAATTATTAAAAGCTTTACATGAAGATGTTCAAGTTGTCTTTGTTGGAGATCAGGATCAGCTTCCACCAGTAGGTCCAGGACAGGTGTTAAAGGATTTATTAGCATCCAAGCAGCTACCAACTGTCGAGCTAACAGATGTTTATCGACAAGCAGAAGGCTCAACGATTATTGAACTTGCGCATCAAATAAAAAAAGGAACGATTCCACAAGAGTTAACAGCTAAAACCTCTGATCGTTCGTTTATTAAGGCTTCAGCAGACCAAGTTGCCAACGTTGTAACTCAAGTTGTCAAAAGTGCTGTCGCAAAGGGCCAGGAAATCCGTAATATTCAAGTGTTGGCGCCCATGTACAAAGGACCAGCTGGTATAGATAATTTAAATAAAATGATTCAAGAGCTTATTAACCCAAATGATACTGGCACACGAAAAGAGCTAGTCTTTGGGGATGTCACCTATCGAATAAAGGATAAAGTTCTTCAGCTTGTCAATCAACCTGAAAGCAATGTCTTTAATGGAGATATGGGTGAGGTCATTAGTATTATTAAGGCGAAAGAGACGATCGAAAAACAAGATTTACTGATCGTATCCTTTGATGGCATTGAAGTGACCTATCAACGAAGCGACCTCAATCAATTGACACTAGCTTATTGTTGCTCCATCCATAAATCACAGGGCTCTGAGTTTCAAACGGTCATTATGCCAGTGGTTAGAGGGTATTCCAAAATGTTACGGCGTAATCTTTTATACACAGGTATTACACGTGCTAAAAACTTTTTGATTTTATGTGGTGAACCAGATGTGCTTGCGGATGGTTTACAACGTACAGATGACCTTCAGCGTTTCACCTCTTTACGTGCAAGACTTAACCCAATGGAAATTGAGGAAGAACTTGTGGAAGTCGAGGCAGTGCCAGTAGATAATGAAGGGATGCAGGAGCCTGTTTCCGTTGAACAAAAGCTAACAGTAGAAACAGCCCCTTATATTCATCCAATGATTGGTATGAATGATGTCTCTCCATATGATTTTTTGGATGACTAAAATATATATTCCCGATTAGACTGTCTAATCGGGTTTTTCTAATTGATGTATCGTCACCTAATATTTGGACATTTCATATACTAGATGAGTACAAAAACATAGGGAATGTATAGGGGTGACAGCATGCCAATAATGACAGGGCAACAGTATATTGAACGAATTGATGCTTTAAAAACGTATATTTCGATAGATGGGAAAGTCGTGACAGGAAAGGTGTCAGAACATCCTGCCTTTAAAGGAATTATCCAGAGTCAAGCGAAACTTTTTGATTTACAACATCAAGAGGCACTTCTTGAAAAAATGACCTATGAATCGCCAACTAGTAAACAGAAAGTTGGCATGTCATTTCTTCAAGTATTGACGCCAGAAGATCTTGTGAAGAGGCGCCAAGCGGCAAGGGAATGGGCATTATCTTCTCAAGGCTTTATGGGAAGAAGCCCTGATTATATGAATACAACATTAATGGCCCTTGCATCAGCGTCAGATTTTTTAAAAGAGAAGCCAAATTGTTTCCCAGAGCATTTGCTAAAGTTCTATGAGTATGCTCGCGAGAATGATATTACGATAACACATACCTTTATCGAACCACAGGTAAATCGCAAGCGCTTTTACTATGAGGATGAAGAAGTAACCATTGCAGCTAAAATCATTGGGAAAACAAGTGAGGGCTTAGTCATTAAAGGGGCAAGATTACTAGCGACACAGGGTGGCATAACAGATGAGCTTCTTGTTTTATCAACAAATGGCTATGATGAAGGAAAAGGTTTCGGGTTTTCTATTCCAAGTAACACGAAAGGCTTAAAGTTTTTATGTCGGCAATCATTTGTAGGCGGAGATTCTACCTTTGATTATCCGTTAAGTGCACGTTTTGAAGAAATGGATGCAATCGTTGTGTTTGATGATGTAGTTGTCCCGTGGGAACGGGTATTTTATTACGAAAATGTTGAAGTGGCCAATCAATTTATGAATGTTAGTGGCTTCCAAGCGTATACTTTGCATCATGTGCTGTCACGTCAAATTGCTAAGACGGAATTCATCCTAGGGGTTGTACAAATGATTGTGGATTCCATAAATATTGGGGATTACCAACATGTCCATCAAAAAGTGGTAGATGTCATCGTAGCATTAGAAACGATGAAAGCATTGCAATTAAAATCAGAAATTGAGGCACAAAGGGATTCCTTTGGCTTTATCAGACCAGACCAATCCACATTACAGGTCGCTATTCATATCTTCCCGAAAGTATATCCTACCTTTACAGATATCATACAGCAACTGGGAGCAAGTGGATTAATGTCCATACCGAGTGCAAAAGCTTTTGCAACGGATGATGGGGATCTTGATCATTATCTGCAATCATTTCAAGACAAAGGGGAAGAGCGAGTAAAGAAATTCCGTTTAGCTTGGGACTTAACGATGAGTAGTTTTGGCACAAGACAGACATTGTATGAACGCTTTTTCTTTGGTGATCCTGTACGTTTATCTAGCCTGCTCTATCAATCTTATCAACGAGAGCATTTAGTGCAAAGAGTGGAAGACTTTTTGAAAAATGATTGATAGAAAGTTTGACAGTTGTGAAACTATCCGTTATCATTTACAGGAATAAAAAAATAAGACTCCCTTCGTTAGGTGAGGCTCCTATGCTGGAGATACGCTACTACCCAAAAATGTCGAGAGACGCCAATGGGTCAACAGAAATCATCGAAATAAGGTGTTTTTTAACGTAGCTGGACATATTCCTATGCCGCATAGTGCTAAAACTCAACGTTTGAAGGTAACAAGCATGCAATGTATTTTATTGCTATTTTTTGATATGTGTATTCAACACGCCTTCATTCGTAGAAGGCGTGTTTTTGTTATGGAAGGAAGGTGATGAGAAATGGATAGTAGTCCTGAACCGAATAAGTATCATTTAGGCAAACGGAAACACATAAAAAGTCATCGATTTCTGATCACCGATGCAGACAAAGGGTGATTAAGGATGACCTTTTGTTTCCCTCAATAACAAACACGAGGTGAAATGCAATGATTAAAATCCACTATTATAATAGCAGCAGCAAGACAGTCCAACATGATTTCAATATGATTGATTTACAACTCCCTATTCATAACGAAGATTTATTATGGGTAGATTTATATGCCTATAGTTATAATGAATTGAATAATATAGCTGATGTATTTGGCTTTCATCCACTAGCAGTTGAAGATTGCTTACATGAAGGCTCACGTCCAAAAATGGATAGTTATGGTGATTATAAATTTTTTGTGCTCCATGCACCAATTTATAATGAGAAAAGTAACAATGAAATTACAACCGTTGAGTTAAATATTTTTATGGGACCAAACTATATTGTGACTGTGCATAAACAAAAGTTGCAATGGCTAGGAAAAATGGAAAATGTTTGTGTCAATAGCCCAAGATTTTTGGAAAAGGGTACTGATTTTTTATTGCATACAATTATTGACGGTATTACAGACGAATACTTCCCAGTATTAGAACGAATTCGCGCACGTATAGATGAACTAGAAGAAGAAATTTATGATTATCAACCAAAAGTGGTGACAGAGGAATTTCTTGCATTGAAGCGGACAATTATTTTAATTCGTCAGGCCATTATGCCACAAAGAAGAATTTTTTCTACAATCAATGGCCAGTGGAAATTTGATATTCAAGAAGAAAATATTCCATTCTATAAAGATTTGAATGACCATCTAGAGCGTATTGTCGACTCCACAGAGACATATCGCGATTTAGTGAACAGCACGCTTGATACGTATTTTTCAATTATCAGTGGGAAATCCATTGAGAAGCTGAATTTATTAACGGTCATTTCGACAATTATGTTACCACTATCAGTAATTACTAGTTTTTTTGGAATGAATGTACCTTTACCTTATCAAGATACCCCTTATACAACTATAGCAATTAGCGCCTTCTTAGTTATCTTTACATGGGGTATGTGGATATATTTCAAAAAAATGATTGCTTAGTTAGTGTTAGTCAGACTAGTACTAATTGACAGCGCAATAGATTTTTTTTATAATTTTCGATAGAAAAAGTAAAAACGATGATGGAAAAAGTACGTATTTGTGTGTGCACAAGAAAGGGATTTCTAGGCTGAAAAAATCCTCACAACAGCAAATGCCGAAAGCTACTCCAGAGTGCAGCTAATCCCTGCCGTTCACTGACGTTACAAGTGCTAAAGAGGTAAGTAAGGTTTTTACTTACAACTAGGGTGGTACCGCGAGACTAATGACAAGTCCTCGTCCCTTTTTGGGGATGAGGGCTTTTTTTATTTTCTTCGGTAAATCGCAGGATTCGTATCGTGATTTTACAATATAAAATAGGAGGAATTTATCCAATGAAAGCAGTAGATATTCGCCGTATGTATTTGGAATTTTTTAAAGAAAAGGGGCATCATCATGAGCCATCTGCACCACTTGTGCCAATAAATGATCCATCACTTCTTTGGATCAACTCAGGTGTTGCAACTTTGAAACCATATTTTGATGGCCGTATTATCCCTGATAATCCACGTATTACAAATGCACAAAAATCGATTCGTACCAACGATATTGAAAACGTTGGGAAAACAGCTCGACACCATACATTCTTTGAAATGTTAGGAAACTTCTCTATTGGTGACTACTTTAAAAAAGAAGCAATTCATTATGCTTGGGAGTTTTTAACAGATAAAAAATGGATGGGCTTTGATCCAGCGTTATTATCCATCACGATTCACCCAGAAGACCAGGAAGCATATGATGTTTGGCATCAGGAAATTGGTATTCCAGAAGAACGTTTAATTCGTTTAGAAGGGAACTTCTGGGATATAGGAGAAGGCCCATCTGGTCCGAACTCAGAGATTTTTTATGATCGCGGCGTAGAATACGGCTCAGATGAAAATGACCCTGAAATGTATCCAGGAGGAGAAAATGAGCGTTACCTAGAAATTTGGAACCTTGTGTTCTCTCAATTTAACCATAATCCTGATGGCACTTACACGCCACTACCAAAGCAAAATATTGATACAGGTATGGGCTTAGAGCGTATTGTGTCCGTCGTGCAAAATGTACCAACAAACTTTGATACTGATTTATTTATGCCAATTATTGAAAAAATTGAGGAGTTTGCCAATCGTAAATATAAACGACCTGGCGAAGTAGACTTAAATGAAATCTTTGGCTCAGATGAAGATATTAATACACCATTTAAAGTGATTGCAGACCATATCCGTACAGTAGCATTTGCTATAGGCGATGGTGCCCTGCCTTCAAATGAAGGCCGTGGCTATGTATTACGTCGCTTACTACGTCGTGCCGTTCGCTATGCTAAACAAATTGGTATTGAAAAACCATTTATGTTTGAACTTGTACCAACTGTGGGTAAAATTATGGAAGACTTCTATCCAGAAGTTACAGAGAAATGCGAATTTATTCAACGTGTCATTAAAAATGAAGAAATTCGTTTCCATGAAACATTAGATGGTGGTTTAGCTATCTTTAATGAAGTAGTGGAATCTCAAAAAGCAGCTGGTCATGATTACATCCCAGGAGCAGATGCTTTCCGTTTATATGATACTTATGGTTTCCCAATCGAGCTAACGGAAGAATATGCAGAGGAAGTAGGCATGAAAGTAGATCATGAAGGTTTTGAGGCAGCGATGGAAGAGCAACGTGAACGCGCGCGTGCTGCACGACAAGATGTTGATTCGATGCAAGTACAGAATGAAGTATTAGCAAACTTAACGGTTGCAAGTGAATTTGTTGGCTATGATACGTTAAGTGTTAATACTGAAATCGCTGCAATGATCGTCAATGGTCAAGTTGCGAAAGTCGCTTCGGAAGGTCAGGAAGCATTGGTTATTTTAGCGAAGACACCATTCTACGCTGAAATGGGTGGTCAAATTGCTGATAGTGGTACTATTTCAAATGATAGCTTTACGGCTGTTGTAAAAGATGTTCAAAAAGCACCGAATGGTCAACCGCTTCATACAGTAGTAGTTGAATCTGGAGAAATGCATGTGGAAGATGCAGTGCAAGCAGTGGTCAATCGTGATGACCGCAATTTAATCATTAAAAACCATACGGCAACACATATTATGCAACGTGCATTAAAAGATGTGCTAGGTGATCATGTGAACCAAGCTGGATCATATGTAGGACCTGATCGTTTACGTTTTGATTTCTCTCACTTTGGTCAAGTTACAAAAGAAGAATTACAGCAAATTGAACGTATTGTAAATGAAAAAGTGTGGGATGATATAGAGGTCGTTATTGAAGAAAAAGGTATTGATGAAGCAAAAGCAATGGGTGCTATGGCATTATTCGGTGAAAAATATGGAGATGTTGTACGTGTAGTATCCATCGGAGATTATTCGATTGAGCTATGTGGTGGTATCCATGTTAAACGCTCTTCTGAAATTGGCTTCTTTAAAATTGTTTCAGAGGGTGGTATCGGTGCAGGTACTCGTCGTATTGAAGCTGTTACAGGAAAAGTTGCTTATGAAGCAGTAAAAGAAGAAGAAGCATTATTAAATGATGCAGCAGCATTATTAAAAGCAAATGCTAAAGATATTGTCACAAAAGTACAGGCATTACAAGCAGACTATAAAGAATTACAACGTGAAAACGCAGTATTATCTCAAAAAATCGCCAATGCACAGGCAGGGGCAGTTGTTGATGCCGCTCAAACAATTGGAGATGTGACAGTGCTATCTACAAAAGTGGAAGCGAAGGATAACAATCAACTCCGTCAAATGATGGATGACCTGAAAGCAAAAATGCCAAAAGCAGTCATTGTTCTTGGAGCAGTTGATGGTGAAAAAGTTATGTTATGTGCTGGTGTTTCAAAAGAATTAGTTGGTGGCAATTACCATGCAGGGAATATTGTGAAAATGGTTGCGGAAGCATGTGGTGGTAAAGGTGGCGGTCGTCCAGATATGGCGATGGCAGGTGCAAAAGATGCATCAAAACTTGATGAAGCACTACTTTCTGTGTATGATTATGTTAAATCCATTTAATTAATTCACCAAAACATGTTATAATAAAGAGAAATTGGAGATGAGCTTGTTTGCACATCTCCTTATTTCTGAAAGCGAGGTGCTGGTCATGAGTTCATTTGATCAAACGATGAAATTTAATTTTCCAGAAGAATCAATGGAACAGGAAGTCAAGCAGGTAATGTTGAAAGTTCATTCTTCATTAGAGGAAAAGGGATATAACCCTATCAATCAGATTGTTGGTTACTTACTTTCTGGTGATCCGGCGTATATTCCTCGCCATCAGGATGCTCGTAATTTAATTCGCAAGCTTGAGCGTGACGAAATTCTAGAGGAGCTTGTTAAATTTTATATCAAAAAGAATAACGAGGACTAGAAATGAGAATTATGGGATTAGACGTTGGGTCAAAAACTGTGGGTGTTGCTGTAAGTGATGCACTTGGTTGGACCGCCCAAGGTATTGAAACCGTAAAAATTGATGAAGCTAATGGTGAGTTCGGTATTGACCGTATCGCTGAGCTAGTAAAGGAATATACTATAACAGAATTTGTTGTAGGTTTTCCAAAAAACATGAATAATACGGTTGGACCGCGTGGAGAGGCTTCTGAGAACTATAAAAAGCTATTAGAAGAGCATTTCTCACTACCGGTCAAATTATGGGATGAACGTTTAACGACGATGGCTGCTGAACGTATGCTGATCGAAGCGGACGTGAGTCGCAAAAAGCGCAAGCAGGTCATTGATAAAATGGCAGCTGTGATGATTTTACAAGGCTACTTAGATAGCAAAAATTAATTGATGAGGTGACTATGCATGGCACACGAGCATAACCATGAAGAAGAACTACATGTTCAACACATTACAGTGATTGACGAAAACGGAAACGAGCAGCTTTGTGAAGTGATTCACGTTCATGAATCTCCAGAGTTTGGCAAATCATATGTGTTTTACTCAATGGTAGGCGCAGAGGAAGATGAAGATGGCTCAGTTGAAATCTTTGTATCTTCATTTGTACCATCTGAAAATGGTGAAGATGGTGAATTAACACCAATCGAAACTGAAGCAGAGTGGGATATGGTAGAGGACGTTTTAAACGCTTTAGAGGATGAAAACGAAGACTAATCTTCTAACTCAAAGCTTGGAACAAGGATCGCAGCTTGCAGTCCTTGTTCCTTTTTTATTGAAGCTTTTCTAATGTAGAAGGATTGTTAAATTGAAGAATGAATGCATTGTAGATGTGTGAATTTGATCCACAATTGTAGGGAAACGTTCATAAAGTTTGTGGATTCGCTTAGAAATAGAGTGTAACCGCTCCAAGCCCCACTCCAAACATCGAGAACCTGCTCAAAGGTAGAGAAGAAATGCAGGGAAAACTTGCTCAAAATAGGAGAAGCTATTCTAAAGTGTCTAACCTCAAAAAAACGATTTAATAAATGACATCAAATTGTCATAAAGGAGGAAACAGAATGAATGAAGAAACGCAAGAATTTATGATCATTGGGAAAGATGGTAAGGAACAGCAGTGTCGTGTGGTCTTTACCTTTGATGCGGAGGACAAGTCCTATGTGTTATTTTCCCTTCTAGATGAAACCGGTCAAGAAATTCCAGGAGACATTTCCGCGATGACTTTTGATTATGATGACAATACAGGTGAGATGACAAATTTACAGCCTGTTGAAACAGATGCCGAATGGGAAATGATTAATGAAGTGGTGTTAACATTACTTGATGAATTTGAAGAAGAACCACAGCTAATTACTGTGACAGACGAAGAAGGAAAAGATCAAGTGTGCGAAGTCATTCATACATTTTCATCTGAGCAATTCGGTAAATCGTATGTATTATATGTGCCAGCAACAGATGAACCGATTGATGAGCGTGATATTTTTGCAGCCCAATATATAGCTGGAAATGAAGGCCAGATTGAAGAGTTATACCCGATTGAGTCAGATGAAGAATGGGAATTTGTAGAAGAAGTATTAAACACTTTATAGGATAAACTATTTCTAGAATGCTCAAAAATCTGCTAACGAAAGTTGTTGGCAGATTTTTTACATATGTAATTTCTCCTGAATTGTCGATTTCTGTTTGTCGTGAAAGTTGATTTCTAGTATGATATTGAATAGTGATAGGGGGGAAACCCGTGGATAACGGTTCAAAAAAACAAGAAATGTTTTCAAAAATGCAAGAAAGAAAATCTGAGGTAAAAATGGTGAGAAAAATCGTCGCAATTATTGCCATTGTTTTCGTACTAATAATTGGAGTTGTTGGTTTATTTGGGTACAATTATGTAAAAGGTGCTTTAAAACCATTAGACCCTAATGCAACGAAAACAATTGCAGTAGAAGTACCAATTGGCTCTAGTTTGTCCTCCATTTCAACACTACTAGAGAAAAAAGGTGTCATAAAAGATGCACGTGTTTTTAAATACTATGCAAAATTTAAAAATGAATCACAATTTCAAGCGGGAAATTATGATTTAACACAGGCAATGACATTTGATGAACTCATTGAAAGCTTGAAAACAGGGAAGGTATATCGTAAGCCTGTCTTTACGATGACAGTCCCAGAAGGCTTAACACTTGAACAAATTGGGAAAGTGATTGAAAAGAAAACACCGTACACACAAAAAGAATTTATGGATCTTGTGACGAGTGACACATTTGTTCAGCAAATGATGGCTAATTATCCTGAGCTAGTTACAGAGGCTGTTTTAGCTGACAATATTCGCTATGACTTAGAGGGCTATTTATATCCAGCTACGTATTCTTATTATGAAGAAAAACCATCTTTACAAGCGATTGTAGAAGAGATGATAGCAGCCATGAACAATGTAGTGAAGAACTATAGTGATGTATTAGCTGAAAAACAAATGTCCGTACATCAGCTGTTAACATTTGCGTCATTATTGGAAGAAGAAGCGACTGCTCAAACGGATCGAGAGACTATTGCAAGTGTCTTCTATAATCGAATCAATGAAGGGATGCCACTCCAAACAGACCCAACCGTGCTCTATGCACTGGGTGATCACAAGGATCGTGTTCTATATGAAGATTTAGAAGTGGATAATGCCTATAACACTTACAAAAATAAAGGTCTACCACCTGGTCCAATAGCAGGTGCAGGTAAAACTTCGATTGAGGCATCATTAAATCCAAGTCAAACAGATTATTTCTACTTCCTAGCAGATAAAGAGGGTGTCAACCACTTCTCAAAAACCTATGATGAGCATTTGCAGAAGGTAGAAAAATATTTACGAAAAGAAGAGTAAACGTATAGGAAGAGCAAAAATCATATAGCAAACAGATGGATAGAAGGAAAGAAAAATAGCTTTCCTTCTATTTTCATGCTATTATAAAGTGTGATTTTTGATCAATCCGTTCATTTATGCGGGACAAATATGCGTGGTGGCAATTGTTTGAGCATATCGAAGCAATTGCTCATTTTTGTATGGCAAAGTACCAAGACATCACGTTTGGTCTTTTTCTTTTTGTTGATAAATGATGAAGTACAGACAACGGCAAACGCTCGTTGCCTTTTAAATGAGGGTGGAAACAATGGAATTATCAGATGCATATATACAATCATTTATACAGCCACGTAATGAATTGCTTTTAGAAATGGAAGCATTTGCGGAGGAGCATCACGTACCGATCATGCAGCTGGCAGGTATTGATGCATTAAATCAACTGTTGCGTATTCAAAATCCGTCAAAAATTTTAGAGATAGGTACAGCAATTGGTTACTCTGCTATTCGTATGGCAGAGGCATTGCCTTATGTCCAAATTGTTACAATTGAACGTGATCAAGATCGTGTAGCAAGGGCAAAAGCCTATATTAAACGGTCGACTGTATCCGATCGAATTACGGTCATTGAGGGTGACGCTTTAGAAGTGGATGACGAGGCCATTAACACAACATTCGATGCGGTCTTTATTGATGCTGCGAAGGGACAATACCAACGCTTTTTTGAAAAATATGCACCTTTAGTAAAATCAGGTGGGGTATTGTATATCGATAATATGTACATGCATGGTTTGTCTGATTTAGAGTTGAAGGATGTTCCACGTCGTAAGCGAACAATGATTCGCAATTTAAAAAACTTCACGGATTGGATTATGCAGCACCCAGATTATACAAGTGCTTTTTTACCAGTCGGTGATGGTTTATTACTATGTTTGAAGAGGTGACTACTATGAAAAAACCAGAATTGCTTGTGACACCACAATCATTAGAACATATAAAAGCACTTTTAGTCGCTGGAGCAGATGCTTTTGTTATTGGTGAACAACAATTTGGTCTACGTCTAGCAGGAGAGTTCTCCGTTGAAGAAGTAGAAGAAGCGACAAAGCTTATTCATGAAGCGGGTAAAAAGGTATATGTTGCAGTCAATGCACTTTTCCATAATGAGAAGCTAGAGGCACTTGCTGATTATTTAAATGAAATGCAACGTATCGGTGTGGACCGTTTAATCTACGGTGATCCAGCGGTTCTCATTATTCGCAGAGAGCAAGGTGTTACGATTCCGTTACATTGGAATCCAGAAACGACAGCTACAAACTGGTTTACGGCTAATTACTGGGGGAAACGTGGTGCAACGCGTGCCGTGTTAGCGCGTGAGCTTTCTCTTGATGAAGTATTAGAAATTAAAGAAAATACCGAAATGGAAATTGAAGTACAAGTACATGGCATGACATGTATGTTCCAATCAAAACGCCCATTACTCGGCCATTATTTCTTATATCAAGATAAAGTAATGGCTATTGAAAATCGCCAGGAAAATCGTAATATGTTCCTACATGATGATGAACGAAATAATAAATATCCAATATATGAAGATGTAAATGGTACACATATTTTCAGTCCAAATGATATGTGTATTATTGATGAACTAGGCGAATTATTTGAAGGTGGCATCGATGCTCTGAAAATTGAAGGTGTACTTCAAGCGCCAGACTATGTAGTCGCGGTAACAGAAGCTTATCGAAAAGCGATCGATACGTATTTTGACGAATCAGAAGAGGCATATGAAGAAATAAAAGACGATTTATTAGCAAAAATTGAAGATATTCAACCAGCTATTAGACCATTAGATACGGGCTTTATCTTCAAGGAAACAGTTTACTAGGAGGGGACAATAACATGGCATTAGCGTTAGAGCAAAATGACAAAATCCGTGAGATTGTCAACGGTAAACGTGTCATTACAAAAAAACCAGAGCTACTTGCACCAGCTGGTAGCTTAGAGAAATTAAAAATAGCTGTCCATTACGGAGCAGATGCTGTATTTATCGGTGGGCGAGAGTTTGGTCTACGATCGAATGCGGATAACTTTTCAATTGAAGAGATGCGTGAAGGTGTAGAATTTGCCAATCAATATGGTGCGAAAATATATGTAACAACAAATATTTTTGCCCACAATGAAAATATGGATGGCTTAGAGCGTTATTTAAAGGATATTGAATCAGTGGGCGTAACTGGTATTATTGTAGCAGACCCGCTCATTATTGAAACATGTCGTACAGCAGCACCTAAGCTTGAAATTCACCTTTCTACTCAGCAATCATTGTCCAACTGGAAGGCCGTGCAGTACTGGAAAGAAGAAGGTTTACATCGTGTTGTATTAGCACGTGAAGTGGGCGGAGAAGAAATGAAGCTGATGAAGGAAAAGGTCGACATTGAAATTGAGGCCTTTGTTCATGGAGCAATGTGTATTGCCTACTCTGGTCGTTGCGTTCTTTCTAATCATATGACGGCTCGTGACTCAAACCGAGGGGGATGCTGCCAATCATGCCGTTGGGACTACGATCTATATGAATTAGAAGATGGGGAAGAAAAAGCACTTTTCGATGAGAGTCATGCACCATTTGCGATGAGTCCAAAAGATTTAAAATTAATTGAAGCGATTCCTCATATGATTGAGCTAGGTATCGACTCGTTAAAAGTTGAAGGTCGTATGAAATCCATTCACTATGTAGCGACAGTTGTTTCTGTGTACCGTAAAGTGATTGATGCTTATTGTGCAGATCCTGATAACTTTAAAATTAAACGTGAATGGCTAGAGGAATTAGACAAATGTGCTAACCGTGATACAGCTGAAGCATTCTTCCATGATGCACCTGGCTTTGAGGAGCAGATGTTTGGTGTGCATGGTCGTAAAACAACCTATGAATTTGCTGGACTTATTTTAGAGCATGATCCAGAGACAAAAATAGTGACAATGCAACAGCGTAATTATTTTAAACCTGGTGACGAAGTAGAATTCTTTGGTCCTGAAATTGAGAATTTCCGTTTAACAATGGGTGAAATTTGGGACGAGGATGGCAATAGCCTAGATGCAGCTCGTCATCCATTACAAATTGTAAAATTTAAATGTGATACACCATTGAAGCCGCATAACATGATGCGAAAGGAGAATAACTAATGGCAGTGAAGCGCCCTGTTGTCATCGGAATCGCAGGTGGCTCATGCTCGGGAAAAACGAGTGTGACGCGCGCCATTTATGATGTTTTCCGTGAGCATTCTGTTGTGGTAATTGAACAAGATTTTTATTATAAGGATCAAAGTCATTTAACATTTGAAGAACGTTTAGGAACTAACTATGATCATCCGTTAGCTTTCGATAATGATTTATTAATTGAGCACATAAAAAAGTTGTTAGTGCGTCAACCAATTGAAAAACCTGTGTATGATTACGTCCAGCATACAAGGGCAGAAGAAGTTATACATGTTGAACCAGTAGATGTTATTATACTAGAAGGTATTCTAGTCCTTGAGGATGCTGATTTACGTGATTTAATGGATATTAAATTATTTGTGGATACAGATTCAGATTTACGTATTATTCGCCGTATTATGCGTGATATTAAAGAGCGTGGACGTACAACGGATTCGGTGATTGAGCAGTATTTATCAGCGGTTCGACCGATGCATAATTTATTTATTGAACCAACAAAACGTTATGCTGATATCATTATTCCTGAAGGTGGGGATAATGAGGTGGCGATTGATTTAATGGTAACGAAAATTAAAACTATTCTTGAAACCGACAACGTATTGTAATAAGATAGAGTGGTATTGACAATATTTACATGCATATTTTGAAAAAGCATGCATACTATTAGGTCAAAGCGTAATTTGAAAACGTTTAAAAATAATAAAATTCGATTAAATGCATCTTCCGTGCATTTAGTCGAGTTTTATGTTTTTATATTGAAGAAACAAGGAGTGAAGGACTTTGGCAAATGAAAAACAGTACCCTATGACAGCTGAGGGAAAACGTAAATTAGAAGAAGAATTAGTAAAATTAGAAACTGAAACACGAAAAGAAATCGTTGAACGCATTAAAATAGCACGTGATTTTGGAGATCTTTCTGAAAACGCTGAGTACGATTCTGCTAAAGAAGAACAAGCCTTTTTAGAAGGTCGTATTTCAACATTAAAATCAATGATTCGCAATGCAGTGATTATTTCTGAAGACGAGACAGATAACAGTGTAGTATCACTAGGGAAAACGGTTACATTCGTAGAAATCATCAATGGTAAGCCATCAACAGATGAAGAATCTTATACAATTGTTGGTTCTGCTGAGGCAGATCCTATGGAATTCCGTATTTCGAATGAATCACCGATTGCAAAAGGTCTACTTGGTCGTGCTGAAGGTGAAGAGGTTGTCGTTCAAACACCTGGCGGCGAAATGAAAGTGAAAATTGTCTCAATTAAATAATATGACTATGTACAAGCAGTTAGCCTTTGGCTGACTGCTTGTACCATTTTTAGCGTGAAAACTATGTAGTAAAATAGTGAGTAGAATTATTTTGCAAGTGCTGTCGAACTTGATAGAATATTGCCTAGAGAGGGGGAGACATTATGAGTGAACGACAAACTCGAAGTGGTCGTCATTTGCAGCCATCTCGTAATAAAAAGCTAGATAAACTATTGAATGTTCTAATTGGTGTTGTGGTTGTACTCATTATTATCACAGCAACCTATGTGTTTAAATGGCAAGATGATGCAGATCAAGCAGTGAAAGAAGAACCCGTTCAAGAAGAACAGAGCGGTGATGATGAAAAAGAAGTAGAAAAAGAACCGACGGATGAAGAAAAAGAAGATCTTGCTGTAGAAGAAGATAAACCTTCAGAAGAAGAATCAGAACCTGAGACATCCCAGGAAGAACAAGGCACAGCAGAAGAATCAGCATCAGATAATCCTATTGTTGAGAAGGTCATCACGAATAAAAATTGGCAACCAACACCTACAACTCAAACAGGTCAGCATGTGTCTTCATATGACGACACGTCTGTAGACTGGGCTGAGAAAGTAGCAACAGTATCTACTGTGACAGGTATTGACCAAAGCAATATGATCATCTGGCGTATGCAAAATAATGGTGGTCCTAATTCATCCATTGCAACTGTTTCGACCAATGATAAATCTCAAATGTATCGTGTAAGCATGGAATGGGTTGATAATGAAGGGTGGAAGCCTGTGAAGCTAGAGCAACTAAATACATTAGAAGGCGCCTATTGACGAAAATCACTCTTTTGATTATTTTTAATAGAGTTGATAAAAGAAGGGAAGTAACAGTACATGAAAATTGCAGTAATTGGCGCAATGGAAGAGGAAGTGGAGCTTCTAAGAGCAGCATTAGACGATGCACATAGCACAACGATTGCAGGTAGTGAGTATACAACAGGAACTTTTGAAGGGAAGGAAGTCGTATTATTAAAAAGCGGTATTGGTAAAGTAAATGCTGCTATGTCTACGACAATTCTTTTACATGAGTTTAAACCAGATGTTGTCATTAATACAGGCTCTGCAGGTGGATATGATGAAGCTCTTGAGGTAGGCGCTGTCGTTATTTCTGATGAAGTTCGTCACCACGATGTGGATGTCACAATCTTTGGCTATGAAATTGGACAAATGGCTGGTATGCCAGCAGCATATAAATCAGATGAGAAATTGATGAAGGTAGCTGAGGAGGCTGTAAAGGCAGTTGGAGAGCACCAGTATGGCGTTGGTTTAATTTGCTCTGGGGATGCTTTTATGAATGATCCTGAACGTGTAGAGGCTGTTCGTCACCATTTCCCTCAAATGAAAGCTGTAGAGATGGAAGCGGCTGCAGTTGCACAAGTTTGTTATCAATTTGCTACACCTTTTGTAGTCATTCGTGCATTATCAGATATTGCAGGTAAAGAATCGAATATTAGCTTTGATGAATTTTTACCAGTTGCTGCAAAACATTCGACACAAGTCGTATTAAAAGCAATTTCCTCACTATAAACTACACAGAATGGTCAAAATGTGTGGTTTATTCTGTGAGAAAAATCACAGTTGATACAAAAAACAAATGCTACACTGACATTAATAAATCTCTTCATAATAGAATGGGAGGCATTCATGATGTTATTTTTAACAGCAGGTGTAGTCATTATTACAACTTTAATAGGTACGTTGATTTCAGCAGAACTCTCTGAATCAGCACACTAGTATGACGGGAAAGCTCCTTTGCGACATAGTCATGTCGCAAAGGAGTTTTTTATATGCCATGAAATAGGCATATTCTTCTGCCATTGAAGGATTGAATTTTTTTCATAACCATTTTACAATATATTATTCAATAGTTTTTTGGTCTCGTTTATATAGTTGATAGAGTTTAATAAGTGCCCGTTTTTCAATGCGAGATACATAGCTACGTGAAATATTTAAGCGTGCTGCAATTTCCTTTTGCGTAAGTGCATCCTGTTGATTTAAGCCATAACGGAGTGTCACAATTTCGAGCTCACGTTCATCGAGCATATGCAAATAGTGGTATAGTTGTGCTACATGCTCTTTATGCTCTAGCTTCTCTGTGGCACTTTCTTCATCACACTGAAGTAAATCGCGAATTTGCAGTGCGTTCCCATCTTTATCAGTTCCAATCGGCTCAAATAGCGAAACGTCTTTTTGCACTTTCTTTTGGGTGCGTAGATGCATTAAAATCTCATTTTCAATGCAACGAGCTGCATATGTGGCAAGTCTAGTTTTTTTATCAGGGGTATAGCTCTCAACGGCTTTCATTAGTCCAATTGTTCCAATAGAAATATAATCATCGAGTTGCTCATGTTTTGGATGGAATTTTTTAACGACATGTGCGACAAGCCTCATATTACGTTCTATTAGATCAAGACGCGCCTGCTCATCGCCACCTAAAAATCGTTCAATACAAGCAGCTTCCTCTTCTTTTGAAAAGGGTTTATGGAATGTTTGCCCCTTTAAATAGCCAAGCAACGCAGGGATTTCAAGCCATAACTGCAACATCGATGTAAAAATTCCGCTCATTGAATGATTTCATCCTTTCCCCATTTTTCGACAGTATATGTTTAAAAGCCGTGGGAAATGAAAAAAGTGCAACAGCAAATGTGCTGTTACACTTTTTTTAACGTAAATGTACTAATCATGAGTAAAGCTAAAATGGGGAAAAGGAAAAGATAAAATGCCGGATGGAACGTATAAGCTGCGAAATACGTTAAAGTTAAGAACGTACCTGCGGCTGTAATTGGTAAACCTGTGAAATAACCGTTCGCTTCGCTAATATTGAAGCGAGCTAAACGCATCGCGCCACAGACGATAAATAATACGGCCATCATCATGCCGACAAAACCAAAATCAACTAGAACAACTTCATACATTAATAATGCAGGCGCCACACCAAATGATATAATATCACTCATAGAATCTAATTGTTTACCTAATTCTGACACTTGTCCGAGCGCTCTCGCTACCTTACCATCGTAGCGATCAAGAAGAGCTGCTATAAAGATAAACAAGACACTATAGCTATAGTATTCATGTAGAGTGGCCATAATAGCCGCGCCTCCAAAGGACATATTACTAATTGTTATGAAGTTAGCTGCGTGCGATTTCATTTTCTTAACCGTGGTATCCACCAACTTGTGATAAAAAAACAAGGGGGATCACTCCTTTGCACTTAAGATATTGTACCATTATACTTCGAATGCGAAAAAATTGACAGTCTAAATTAATGGATAGGGGTTTTACTGTATGAAAGAAAAACTATATCAACGCTTGATAGAACTAACGAATGGTAAGCAATCTTCCCATCTTTTGCAGACAATAGCAAAAGCGAAGTGGAGTAAACGTATAATACCAAGCTACATGAAGTTATACGATATTAACCTTGAAGAAGTTTCAAAAAAACAACAACAATTTTCATGTTTACATGATTTTTTTACAAGAGAACTTATTGAAGAAGCTCGACCTATTGAAAAAAATCCAACTGTCTATGCCAGCCCAGTGGACGCAAAAGTGGAATCCTTTGGACGTATTGAATGGGATATGACATTTCTTGTGAAGGGTAAGCCTTATGCATTACAAGATTTACTCGGCAATACAGAACGAGCTGCACAATATGCAGACGGACATTTTATTGTTTTTTATTTAAGTCCTGCTGATTACCATCGTATCCATAGCCCGATAGATGGAGAAGTCTTACGACAATATACACTTGGTCAGAAATCTTATCCTGTGAATCAGTTAGGTCTTACATACGGTAAAAAACCAATTTCTCATAATTATCGTTTAGTGACTGAGCTGAAAGCAGCAAATAATCAGCATGTTGCATTTATCAAAGTAGGTGCAACCTTTGTGAATTCCATTGTACTTACCAATACAACAACGAAATGGCAGAAAGGGCAGGAAGTTGGTTATTTCTCATTTGGTTCCACTGTTGTGATGCTGTTTGAAAAGGATACAATTAAATTTACGGATAATGTTGTAAAAGGATGCCCAATTCGAATGGGTGAAGCCTTTGCAAATATGCTATAATGGTCGAATAATACGTTAAGATTAGGGGTCGCTATTTTGTATAATTTTTTATTACCGAACGAATTTGTGACGAATATTTTTGAAATTACGCCGGAAAAGTTACAAGAATTAGGGATTAGAGGAATCATTACGGATTTAGATAATACGCTTGTTGAATGGGATCGTCCAGATGCAACAGAAGAGCTAATCATTTGGTTACGCATTATGAAAGAATCAGGTATTCGTGTTATTATTGCGTCAAATAACAAGGAAGCTCGTGTAAAGCATTTTGCTGAGCCGTTAGGTATCCCTTATATTCACAAGGCGAAAAAGCCACTTCGTAATGCTTTTTATAATGCACTGATTCAACTAGGCTTACGTCCAAATGAAGTAGTAATGGTAGGAGATCAACTCCTTACGGATGTAATGGGCGCAAATCGCTTAGGCTTACACACAGTGCTCGTGAAGCCTGTTGCACAATCAGATGGGCTTGTAACAAAATTGAATCGTTTCATTGAACGTCGCGTATTTAATGATTTGAAACGAAAAGGAATTATAACTTGGGAGGAACAAGAATGATTGAAATGCCAAATTGTATTGGCTGTGGTACAACAATTCAAACAGAAGATAAAACAGCAGTTGGGTATGCACCCCCATCATCATTAGAAAAGGATGTGGTCATTTGCCAGCGTTGCTTCCGTTTGAAAAATTACAATGAAATTCAACCAGTATCGTTAACAGATGACGATTTTTTACGTATTTTAAATGGTCTTGGCACACAGCAAGGCTTAATCGTAAAAATTGTTGATATATTTGATTTTAATGGAAGTTGGCTACCAGGGCTTCATCGTTTTGTAGGGAAGAATCCTGTCCTATTGATTGCCAACAAAGCTGATTTATTACCAAAGTCTGTGAAGCCAAAAAAAGTTATCAACTGGCTGAAACGTGAAGCAAAGGCTCTTGGACTACAGCCTGTCGATGTCCTATTAGTCAGTGCCCATAAAGGCAAAGGGATGGCAGAAGCAATGGAAGCCATCGATGAATATCGTAAAGGACAAAATGTATATGTTGTTGGCTGTACAAATGTTGGGAAATCTACGTTCATTAACCGAATTATTAAGCAGGCAACAGGTGAGGGTGAAGTGATTACAACCTCACATTTCCCAGGTACTACTTTAGACATGATTGATATTCCATTGGATGATGGTAGTGCATTATATGATACGCCAGGTATTATTAATCATCATCAAATGGCTCATCATATTGATGCCAGTGAATTAAAATATATTATGCCGAAAAAAGAAATTAAGCCGAAAGTCTATCAACAAAATGCTGGGCAAACTCTATTTATAGGTGCATTAGCAAGATTTGATTTTATTCAGGGTGATCGTTCTGCCTTTACCATCCATGTGGCAAATGATTTACCAATTCATCGTACAAAGCTTGAGAAGGCAGATGCGTTATATGAAGAGCATAAAGGAGAATTATTGGCACCCCCAACTGCGGACTTTATCGACCAGTTACCGCCATTGGTTCGTCACGAATTTTCCATCAAAGAAGCGAAAACAGATGTAGTATTTTCTGGGCTTGGCTGGATTACCGTTCAACATGCGAATGTAGTAGTAGCAGCTTACGCACCAAAAGGTGTACAAGTTTCAATTCGTCCTTCGCTGATCTAAATGGAGGACATAGTAGAGAGAGGGACTAAAAATGAAGAAATGGTTTGCAGTTATGGGTGATCCAATTGAACATTCAAAATCACCTGCCATGCACAATGCTTGGTTTGAGGACATGTCAATTGATGCGACATATATTCCTTTACATGTAACGCCTGATCAATTAGAATCTGCTGTTGCTGGTTTGAAGACATTAGGGGCAAGTGGCTGGAACGTGACCATTCCTCATAAAACAGCAATCATTCCGTATCTAGACGAGCTAGATGAGCTGGCACAAAAAATGGGCGCAGTGAATACAGTCGTACGAACAACAGAAGGAAAGCTGAAAGGCTATAATACAGATGGTATTGGATTTGTTCGATCACTCGAAGAAGCCGTTGGGGTTTCTCATAAAGACAAGCCTGTATTACTTGTCGGTGCTGGAGGTGCTGCTCGAGGCATTGCCTTTGCTATGCAGCAACAAGGCTATGGTCATGTAACCATCGCCAATCGTACGGTGACGAATGCACAAATGATTATTGATGAAATGGGTATGGGGCGTGCCATTTCATTACAACAAGCGGAAGAAACGCTAGCTGATTTCAGCATTATTGTGCAAATGACATCAGCTGGCCTTTCCACGGGCAATTTTTCAATGCCATTTTCATTAGATCGGCTGATGAAAGAAGCAATTGTTGCGGATATTGTGTATAATCCATTAATGACGCCTTTTTTACAAGCGGCTGAAGAAAAAGGAGCAACGATTGTCACTGGCTTAGGAATGTTTGTCCATCAAGGAGCCATCGCTTTTGAACACTGGTTAGGAAACTATCCAAATACAAATTCAATGATTGCGCAACTGAAGGCGCAATTAGGAGGAAACTAATTTTTATGTTAACAGGTAAACAAAAACGTTTTTTACGTGCAGAAGCACACCATTTAACACCTATTTTCCAAGTGGGAAAAGGTGGCGTTAATGATGAAATGACAAAGCAAATTCGCGAGGCATTAGAAGTACGTGAATTGATTAAAGTACGTATTTTAGATAACTGTGAAGATGATAAACATGAAGTCGCAGAAGCATTAGCCACAGGCGCTCATGCGGAGCTTGTCCAATTAATCGGTCTGACAGTTGTTTTATATAAAGAGTCACGCAATCATAAAAAGATTGTATTACCAAAAGTAACGAAATAAGGTGAGACGATGAAAAGGGTCGGTTTACTTGGAGGTACATTTAACCCACCACATTTGGGTCATCTTTTAATGGCAAATGAAGTATTTCATGCGCTAGAACTTGATGAAATCCGCTTTATGCCTAATGCCATCCCACCACATAAGCATGCACGTTTTGATGCTAGTAATGTTGAACGACTTGAAATGGTAAAACGTGCGATTCGTCCATTTCCTTATTTTTCAGTAGAGTCGTATGAGCTTGAGAAGGGTGGCGTATCCTATTCCTATGAGACACTTTCTACATTGTGTAGAAGAGAGCCCAATGTGAAATTTTACTTTATCATCGGTGGCGATATGATTGATTCGCTACATACATGGCATTGTATAGATGATTTAGTGAAACTTGTTCAGTTTGTCGGAGTAAAGCGTCCAGGGACAGCCGCGGCAACAGAGTACCCTATACGTATGGTGGAAATACCTCAAATCGATTTATCGTCCACACTGATTCGTGAACGCCTGGCTACAGGAGGAACGGTGACATTTCTACTACCAGAAGCTGTAGAGACGTTCATACGAGAGGAAGGTCTTTATGGAACGCGAACAGTATTTAGCGGAGATTAAGCCAAGAATGCCTGAAAAACGTTATATTCATACAGTCGGAGTGATGGAAACGGCCATCAACCTAGCTCATAAATATGGCGAGGACGTAAAAAAAGCTGAAACAGCAGCTATCCTCCATGATATTGCTAAATATGCTGATATTGAGTGGATGGAAAATATCGTTCGTGATGAAAAATTAGATGAAAGACTAATTGGATGGGGTAGTGAATTACTACATGGTCCAGTAGGTGCATATATAGCACAAAGTGAGTTTGGTATCACAGACGAAGAGCTGTTGAATGCTATTCGTTTCCATACAACTGGGCGGGCTAATATGAGCCGTTTAGAAAAAATTATTTTTGTCGCAGATATGATTGAACCGAACCGTCGATTTGATGGAGTTGATCGTCTGCGCAAAAAAGCACAAAAAAATTTGGATAAGGCGATGAGTGCATGTGTACGCCATACTTTGGCATTTTTAATTGACACAAAGCAGCCGATTTATCCTTTATCTATAGAATGTTATAACGATATGATGAACAGAGAGGATAGTGAAGGATGACTTCAACTTTATTACAAGCAGCGTACAAAGCAATTGACGACAAACATGGTGAGGATATTGTCGTTTTAAATATGCAAGGAATTTCCCTTTTAGCAGATTATTTTATCATTGCTCATGGTAATTCAGATCGCCAAGTGCAAGCCATTGCACGCGAATTACAGGATGTAGCTGAACAACAAGGCTATGAAATTCGCCGTGTCGAAGGATTTGATGGAGCTCGTTGGGTACTAGTTGACCTAGGCGATGTTGTGGCACATGTATTCCATAAGGATGAGCGTGCTTATTATAATTTAGAGCGTCTTTGGGGCGATGCACCGCAACTAGACATGCCAGAGGCCTAAGTGAGTTACGAACGCTTTGCTCATGTCTATGATGAGCTGCAAACGGATATTCCTTACAATCTTTATGTAGATTGGGTTGTACAGCATGCACCAAGCAGCCAGTACCCAAAACTGTTGGATATTGGTTGTGGCACTGGTGTACTTAGCTTGTTATTTGCAAAGTCTGGTTATCAAGTCAGTGGAATCGATTTATCAGAAGAGATGCTGTCCATTGGCGCAGAACGCTTTGCTGGTGCAGGCTACCATGCACCATTATACTGTATGTCTATGGTCGAACTAGATGGCTTTGAGGAAATCGATGTTGTCACAATCACAATTGATTCCTTGAATTATGTGGTAGAGGAGCACTCTGTTTATACGACATTAGAACGTATCTATACGGCGTTGCGTGATGGAGGTCAGCTGTTTTTTGATGTTCACTCGTTATTTAAAATGAATGAGATTTTTTTAGATGGTCCGTTCACGTATGATGATGGTGACATCAGTTATATATGGCATACGGAGCCTGCCGACTTTGAACATTCGGTTATTCATCAAATGACCTTTTATGTCCGAGATGACGCAAGTGAATTATATGAACGCTTTGATGAGGAGCACGTGCAACGTACTTACACTATCGAGCAGTATATGGCTTGGTTGCATGCCATCGGTTTTAGTCATGTGGAAATTACAGCAGACTTTACAGATGAGGCACCTGACGAGGAAAGTGAACGCATTTTTATTCGTGCGCTGAAATAAAGAAAAGGGAGCTACACTGTGTAATACGCAGTGTGGCTTTTTTGATGGATAGAAAAGCTAAAGTAGTGGATAGAAAGATTAAAGTAGCGGATAGAACACTTGAACAGGCGGATAAAGAGGCTAAATTGTCGGATAAAACTGGATATAACTAAGAAGATAGCTCTCTTCAACAGGTAAATTGAAACTTCTGACGTTTTTTTATCATTTTCAACCACCCATCCATAGTGTAAGATATATATAACTCCATATGATGACCTTTCGCAAGGAAAGGATGGTACTGTGCTACAATCTTTATGGCAAAAGTACAAAAAAAGTATGTTATTCCCCAGCATACTAGTCGTCAGTGGACTTTGTTACTTCTATTTTTCGAGTTCTGACTCTTCACCTCCCCAAGAAGAGCTCATCGAAACAATCCAACCTATTGAAGAAAAAAATTTGAGTGAATCTGCTGAGGAAGCGGTTATGCAGCAGGTATTTGTGGAAATAAAGGGTGCTGTAATGTATCCAGGCGTTTATGAACTTGAGCAAGACCAACGTATAAAAGATGTTGTACAGCTTGCTGGTGGCTATACAGAGAATGCTGACACACAATTTATCAATCATGCCCAAAAGGTACAGGATGAAATGGTAATCTATATTCCTATCATGGGCGAACAGCTAGAGGAAGGAGCCTCTTCTTTGTTAACGTTACCTACTGAGACTAATAAGGAGCAAAAGATTAATATCAATAAAGCTGATGTAGCAACGTTAGCAACATTGCCAGGAATCGGTCCTTCTAAAGCACAAAGTATCCTTACGTATCGAGAGGAAAATGGGCAGTTTCAAACCATAGATGACTTAAAAAATGTTAGTGGTATTGGTGATAAAACATTTGAAAAGCTAAAGGATGCGATTACTGTAAAGTAATGCTTTTACAGGATGGTATATTGACGCCCCTTTTCTAAAAGGGCTACACTATAGTAGAAAAGCAAGAGAAAGTTAATTAGTTAGACAATTTTTGGAGGTAGTCATATGGAGCGAATTACTTGGGATCAATTTTTTATGGCACAAAGCCATTTACTCGCATTACGTAGTACATGTACAAGACTAGCTGTAGGAGCAACTGTTGTACGGGACAAACGCATCATTGCAGGTGGTTATAACGGTTCCATTACAGGGGACGAGCATTGTATCGAAAAAGGGTGCTATGTGGTTGATAATCATTGCGTCCGTACCGTGCATGCTGAAATGAATGCCTTACTGCAATGTGCTAAATATGGAACACCGACAAAAGGTGCTGATTTGTATGTAACACATTTTCCATGTTTACCATGTACAAAATCTATCATTCAAGCTGGCATAGAACGTGTGTATTACGCAACAGATTATAAAAATAATCCATATGCACAGGAGTTATTTGCAAAAGCTGGAGTGGAAGTAGTTCATGTACCCTTTGATGAACGTAAAATTGATTTTTTACGAGATGACAAACTAGCTTTGTATACAGAAATGCTGCACGAGCTTCGCGAGAGTGGGGTATCTGCTGAAAAATTGCTCCCATATGAACAGAAGGTGAGTGCATTATTTGGCATCAAGCTTTAAAGCATAGATGGATTATGGTAGCTCTTGCTGTATTGATAGCTGCTATTGCAGTATACAAATCAGTATGGCTACTCATTTTTTTACTGCTACTAGTCCTGTGGCTCACCATAAAAGGTGAGTCACGTTTTCTTGGAATTTTTGTGCTAACTAGTGGTCTACTAACTTATTTTTTCCTTTCTATCAATCATCTGACGGAACCTTCCCCTTTACCGTCAACCTTCCCTATAACTTGGTCAAGTGACTATAAAATAAACGGGCAAAAACTCCGTGGGTTTGCTACAACAACAAATGGCCAAAAACTTTACGTAGTTTATACTTTTTCCTCGGAACAAGAGAAAAATTTTTATGAAAATAACTCATTAACTGGAATGACGTATTCTGCAAAAGGTGAACTCGTGACTCCCTCTCCATCTGCACATGCTTATGCCTTTTCCATGTCAAACTATTTAACGAGCAAAGGAGCAACAGGCGTTGTTGAAATCACGAATTGGCATTATGTAGGAAAACGAACCTCCATCTTCACTATTCTTGCCGAAGTAAGACACAAAATGAAAAAGCATATAGAGAGGACTTTTCCAAAATCACTTGTAGCAGAGGCTCAAGCACTTTTAATAGGGGTGCAAGATCAGATGGAGGATGAACTGCAGCGTGCCTATCAAAAGCTTGGTATTACCCATTTATTTGCGATTTCTGGGCTACATGTCGCGCTGATGTCTTGGCTCTTTTTTGAAGGATTACTTAGAATAAGAGTTCGCAAGGAAATGGCTACTATCGTGCTATTGATCCTCTTACCGGTTTATGGAGTTATTGCAGGGGGAGCACCTTCCGTATGGCGTGCTGTTTCTGTAGTAGAATTGATGATGTTACTGCGCTTTTTTAAGTGGGTTCTTTCGATCGATGATGCATTAGCTATTAGCTTTATAGGCTTTGTTTTGCTTGAGCCAGGTGTTATTTTCCAAATTGGTTTCCAGCTATCCTATTTAGCAACCGCTAGTCTTCTTTATTCTGGTATTATTTTTAAGCAGACAAGAACTTGGCTAGGTCGTTCTTTTTTTATCACATTCGTGTGCCAACTGCTCGTTTACCCACTATTACTCCATCATTTTTATGAATTATCTTTATCCTCGTTTTTTGTCAATATTGTTTTTGTTCCACTGTTTTCCTTTATTATATTACCCTTTAACATGATTGCCTTTGTGCTATCTTATCTTTCTTTACCACTTGCTAATGTCCTATTTGCTGGCTATGAACCGCTGCGTAATTGGCTGACCGAAGTAATCTTTTATATGCAAGAGCTTCCTTGGCAATTATGGTCACCAGGCAAACCATCTATTTGGCTGAGCTGCGTGGCGATGTTAAGTGTTTTAGTGAGCTTCTATTATTTGGAAATAAAAAGATTCAGGAAAGCTATTTTGATCCTTGTCATCCCTGTTATTTGGATTCATTTGGCACCCATGTTGTATAACGAAACAAAGATTACCTTCTTAAATGTAGGGCAAGGAGATAGTATTGTCATTGAATTGCCTTTTAGACGAGCTGTCTATGTTATAGATACAGGTGGAGTATTGCGCTTTGAGCAGGAATCGTGGAAGAAAGCAGATAGTCCATATGAGGTAGGGAAGCAAGTTGTCGTCCCATTTTTAAAAGGCAAGGGAATACGAACTATCGATATTTTTATTGCTTCGCATGGAGACGCAGATCATATTGAAGGAGCAGAGGAAGTCTTACAAGAGATTAACATGAAGGAAATACACGTTACACCTGGTTCATTGAATGAGCCTTTAATGGATGATTTATTGCGAGAAGCAAATAAGCGACATATTCCTATTAAAGAAAAAATGAAGGGGACTTCGTGGCATGTAGGGGATACAGATTTTTATTACTTATGGCCTGATGACGCCTTGTATGAGGGAAATGATGATTCTCTTGTCCTGTACATGCAGCAAAAGGCGTTTACAGCGTTATTTACAGGGGATTTGGAGCAATATGGCGAACAACAGCTGATCAAGCGTTATGGACCTTTATTGGCCAATCTCACATTGCTGAAGGCAGGGCATCATGGGAGTAAGACATCAAGCACAGAAGCTTTTGTCGAGCTGCTACAGCCCCAATTAACGGTTTTTAGTGCAGGTCTCCATAATCGTTATGGTCATCCACATGAAGAAGTAGTACAACGTTTTGTCAGTAGAGATTTAGTGACATGGACAACAGGGGTGAATGGATCAATCGAAATACGTATTCGTGATAATCGCTGGTCCGTTAGCGTAAATGAAAAGGGCCTTGTCCAATGACCAAGGCCCTTCTCCTGCATAAGTCCAATTACTGTGATACAAATTCTACTATAGTTGCAATAATAAACATAAGCGTGAAAACGCCAAATGATACACCGAAGCCAACACCAGAATCGATGGCATCGTTACGTCGACATTGTATGTTTTTTCCTTCAAATGGATTCATTGTTATCCCTCCAATTCTGTTATTTATTATAAGACAACATGGTCATAAAAGCTATATCGAAAAGGTGATTTCCCCGTCTGGCAAGGAATCGACACAATTCGGTCAAAGACACAAAGGACTATGAAATCATGTATACTAATAGTATTGCTAGATGGAGGGGAAATTATGATTTCAACGGTTTGGAATACAATAAAAAAAGGTGAGCTTGCACCAGTATATTTGCTTGTTGGTGAAGAAAGCTATTTTATAGATGAAACCATTAAACGTTTAAAAGAGGCATTGGGTCCAGAAGAAGATCTGGAGATGTCCACATTTGATTTAGAAGAAGTACCAGTAGATGCAGTCATGGATGAAGCAGATACCATTCCTTTTTTCTCAGAACGTAAGCTTATTATTGCTAAAAATGCTTCGTTTTTAAAAGCAACCGAGAAAGGGAAGGAAAAAATCGATCATGATGTGAAACGATTGGAAACATGGTTGTCGAATCCTTCTGATTTTTCCGTAACGGTTTTTATTGCTCCTTATGAAAAATTGGATGAGCGCAAAAAAGTGACTAAAATGATGAAAGAGCATGCATTATTTGTACAAGCAGAAACACCAAAAGAGCAGGATTTAGCCTTATGGATTCAAGGCATTGTCAAAACACAAGGTAATAGCATTACACAAGATGCTATTGAATTGCTTGTTACGATGGTCGGAGCCAACATGCTACAATTACAGATGGAAATTGACAAGCTAACCCTTTATTTAGGTGATGGTGGCGAAATTACAACTTCTTTAGTGGAGGATTTGGTGGCAAAAACATTAGAGCAAGATGCCTTTAAAATGCTTAACGCATATTTGGCAAATGACTCTGTCGGAGCCTTGTCTATCTATCATGATTTATTGCGACAAAAACAAGAACCTATTATGTTAGTGGGCTTGCTAGCATCCAATGTTCGTACCATGTCAAATGTTTTTTATTTATTGAAAAAAGGTTATCACCCTCAACAAATCGCTAAAAATTTAAAAATTCATCCGTATCGCGTCAAACTTATGATTGAGCAACGGCATCGGCCTTCAGAAGAAAATTTGCTACGGGCATTATATCAATTAGCAGAGGTTGATTTACAGCTAAAATCGTCTGGTGGAAATCGAGAGCGCTATCTAGAGCTATTTTTATTGCGCCAACTATAGGCAAAGAAAGCTGTCCAATAAGGACAGCTTTTTATGTTCTCTATAAAATTAAAAAGATCAGCTACTCCTAATAGAGTATCTGATCCTTTAAACAATTACGCTTTTTTAGCAAGGCGAGACTTTTTACGAGCCGCCGCGTTTTTGTGGATAAGTCCTTTTGAAGCTGCTTTATCTAAAGATTTGAAAGCTGCTTGTAAAAGTTCTTGTTTGTTTTCAGCGTTAGCAGCAACAGCGTTTTCAGCTTTTTTCACTGTAGTACGCATTGCAGATTTAGCTTGAGAATTAGCAATGTTAGCTTTTTCGTTAACTTTTACGCGTTTAATCGCAGATTTAATGTTTGGCATATATTTCACCTCCTAAATTAGGTACGAGATGATATCTTCTCATTGATTTCTTGTGTCAATACAACAAAAATCATTTTAACAAACGCTTGGCCAAATTGCAATAGATAAATGCAAAGAATATTTACTTGACAGTTTGAACAAACTACAGCTTGAGGTGAACTGTATGCAAAATTTTAATTGGCAACGAACAGATTTAATCGATGAATCAGAAGAGGTAGTTGTCCATCAGACCAAAGAGCAAAAAGAAAAGCTTGAACAATCAAGTGGCATTCAAATTGAAGATCGGAATGCTGGTAGAGTAAAAATTACAGATGTTCTTGTAGATGCTGAAGGGGAAAAGCAAATTGGTAAAAAAGAAGGGCAGTATATTACCCTCTCTGTCCCGACACTAACATTAGAAGATCAAGAAGGCTTTGCACAACTTGAACAAGAATTGCTTGTAAATTTCAAAAAAATGCATGACGCACTTTCTTGGCAAGAAGACGATAAAATTTTAATAGTCGGTTTAGGAAATCGCACTATTACACCCGATGCAATTGGTCCCTATTTAATTGACCATTTGCATAGTTTAGATGTCATTGATGAAAAATTTGTCATGTATGCTCCTGGTGTAACAGGACAAACAGGCTACGAAACAGGTGAGTTTGTGGCTGCTATTGCTGAACGTCTGCAACCAAAATTAATCATTGTAGTAGATGCACTTGCTACAAGAGCGAGTAATCGACTCTGTAAAACGATTCAATTAACAGATACAGGCATACATCCAGGTTCAGGAGTAGGCAATCAACGGCAAGAGATTTCCTATGAGATGCTTGGCATTCCCGTAACAGCAATAGGGATCCCTACTGTAGTAGATGCACCTGTATTAATTGCGGATGCGGTAGAAACTATGCTCCGTTCGATAGCTGCTCGTGTGGCTGAACGCAGTAAACCGTCATCGAAGCTTTCATTATCCTCATGGCAACCAGATATCAACAAGGAACTGGATATGACATTAGTACAACCTATATTTGGAGAATGGGCGACATGGACGAAGGAGGAGCGGCAGCAGCTGTTTGAGGAAACCTTCGCTGGCTCCCACACACAACTGATGGTTACACCAAAAGAAGCAGACTATTGGATTGATCGCTATGCAAAATTAGTGGCTTCTATGCTAATGAATTGGGCAAGTGATTTATAAAATAATGAAGAAACAACGCTTAGAGTAGTCCTTCTAAAACACGCTTATTTATGCGTAAAACAAGAAATTTATTTTCGTTCTAATTAACATCCCCCCTCCATACGATATGGGGAGGAGGGTGTGACTTTGCTAAAAAAACTACAATGGTCATTTGGTATATTATTGTTCTTTTTCGTATTACCTGTCATTGCTGGGCAACTTCCGTTCAACAAGCAAGCATCGACTCCGATCAAACAATCAGAAGATAAGCAAGTCGTGTTTGCTGCTACCAATTTAGCTGAACAAAGTGTACTGGAACAAACGAAAGAACCTGAACCAGATCAAGCCCTAGACCCGGACCCATTTAAAGTGTTAGTGTTATTTACCCATACGCATGAAGCATATGAACCTATGGTGAAAGCAGTGAGTGGTAAGGTAGCGACTTCTCATGAAACGGTCAATATTATGAGCCTGAAGGATAAGATTGTGAATCATTTTAATGTAAATGGTTTAAAGACGGATGTTCTTGATGTAGATATTATGAAGAAATTACAAGAAGAAGGTAAAGGCTATCATGAATCTTATAATGTGATGAGGCCATATTTAAGTAAGCATTTAGAAACAAATAATTATGATTTAATAGTTGATTTACATCGTGACTCATTAAAACATGATCTTACAACGATCTCATATAATGGGGAAAATTATGCGAAAATCGCTATTGTTGTTGGGGCAGAACATGCTAATTACCGCTGGAATACAGCCTATGCTGAAAGTTTATCATCCACACTAAATGCCATCGTTCCAAAAATTTCTAAAGGGGTTATTTCTAAAAGTGGTGATGGGGTTGATGGGCGATATAATCAGGATTTAGCAAAGCAAATGATGATTATTGAGATTGGTGGAATTGGTAATACTGAGGAAGAGGTTAATCGTACGATTGCTGTAATTGGTAAGGCAATATCAAAAGCGTTTGTCAATGATTCAACAAAATAGACCAATCATATTAAAAAGTGGGACTCTTGTGGGCTCACTTTTTTAATATTGTATGATAATAAAATTTCCAGAAATAATTCTCATTAATTGTCTTTCCATTGCTCCATTCTTGTCTTATAATTTTCAAGTTGGCTCTCGAATTTCATGATAAAACGTTAAATGAAGGCATATGCAAATAAAGCAAACTTACTTTTGGAGTATATACCATTTTTGGGAATGCCTCTATAGCAAATATACATATGAATTTTTAGAAGACTAAAAATGATAACGTTTCATTTTTCTCTCAAACTTTTATCGTATTTCAATCGTCAAACATATAAGTGAATAAGCAAAAATAATAGAGAGGGGATGGTTATCAATCCAAAAGGTTCTATTACGTGACAACAGGTTTTATCTTGATGCAGAAGGGAATACCTTCAAAAAGCGATACTCCTTGTAGCATTTGGATGTAACTAACATCATTTAACCAAAGCCGTGTGCGGTTATTACAGATTGTGACAGCGCTTTTAGATTGACTTCTACTTTGTACAGCTAGAAAAAACCAACACATTATACCGAAACGAAATTGAGAGATTATTGAAGGAAGGAATAGTATGTCAGGCAAGTCATTAAATCATCGTTATATTCCTGGACTAGACGGGATTCGAGCATTGGCTGTATTAGCAGTTATTGCTTATCATTTTAACTTCAGTTGGGCTAGAGGTGGCTTTTTAGGAGTAGATATCTTCTTTGTATTATCGGGCTATTTAATCACCTCTACCATCTTACCTTTAAAGGGCAATCAATTAACAGTCAGCCTAAAGAAATTTTGGGTGGGACGATTTAGAAGGCTACTACCAGCTGCCTACGTTATGATTGTTACATCATTTGTTTGGGCAATGCTCTTTCATAAAGAGCTTCTCCATACTTTGCGCGGGGATGCATTGTCCTCCATTTTTTATTCAAGTAATTGGTGGTTCATTTTTCATAAACTCTCTTATTTTGATAGTTTCGGTTCTCCATCACCTTTAAAAAACCTATGGTCATTAGCTATTGAAGAACAATTTTACTTGATATGGCCATTGCTCTTAATGATTGGACTTTTTGTTGTTAAAAAACAAAATAAACTAGCAAATATCATCTTTTGTGGTGCCCTTTGTTCAGCATTCGTAATGGCGTTACTCTATCAGCCAGGCGCTGATCCTAGTCGTGTTTATTATGGAACGGACACACGTTGTTTTGAATTATTAATAGGCTGTTGGCTAGCACTTGTTTGGCCAATGAAACGACTATCTTCTCAAAAATTATCAGCGAACCATGTGAAGAAACTAAATATTATGAGTTTCATTGCACTTACTATTTTTTTAGTAAGCATAGTGTATGTGGATGAATATCAATCCTTTCTTTATAGAGGAGGCATGTTTTTATTTTGCTTGAATGCTGCCGTTTTGATTGCATGTATTTCTCATCCGGTCAGCATACTAGGAAAAATATTAGCATGGAAGCCATTATGTTGGATAGG
The DNA here is from genome assembly GCF_001705465.1 of Lysinibacillus sp. AR18-8. Lineage (NCBI taxonomy): Bacteria > Bacillati > Bacillota > Bacilli > Caryophanales > Bacillaceae > Lysinibacillus > Lysinibacillus sp. AR18-8. Next base: position 252,443 of record NZ_MDGU01000004.1, on the reverse strand, counting down.
CTCTCGTTCCTACGGCATTTATCTATGGCATTATCCTGTCATGGTTTTAGGGACACCCATTCATGAAATTGGTAATCCTTCCTATTGGCGAATATTCCTGCAGCTTTTACTAATCCTGATGATTGCAGAGCTATCCTATCGCTTCATTGAGATGCCCATCCGGAAAGAAGGGTTCCGAGTTTATTGTCAAAAATATCTGATTTGTAATAAAAACAAGTGGGGAAGCCTTACTTTTCCACGAAAAATATCAACGGTTATGGTTCCTCTTTTTCTGCTTGTATTTTTCACAGGCATGACAGGTGTAGTGGGTGAAAGTCAGCAAAACTCATCTAAAACGCTGCCAACAACGATAAAAATTAATGGCGAAGAGCCTACAGCCAATCTGAACAAGCAGGACAAACAAGCTGAAGCCTCTACCGACAAGCCTTCTCAAAGTAAGGATGAGGGAGTAGAGGATGTTCAAAAGATAGAAACACCTAAGCAAGAAGAAAATAACACCATTATAGAGCCTGAAAAGGATGAGTTTTATCGTGGCATACTAGCCATTGGTGACTCCCTAATGATTGATATTGCACCGAGCTTACATAATATGTATCCGACTATTACAATCGATGGAAAAATAGGCCGTCAAGTTTCGCAAGCTGTAAAACTTGCACCAAATTATGCAAGTTTTAATCAACCTAATCATGCAGTCATTCTTCAATTGGGGACAAATGGTTATTTTACGACTGACCAAATGGATGCACTCCTTGAAGCTTTTTCAAATGCCGATATTTATTTAGTGAATACACGTGTGCCGCGATCTTGGGAAGCAAAGGTGAATGAAGCTTTACTGCAAAAAGCACAGGAACATGAGCGAATAACACTAATTGACTGGCATGTAGCAGCAATCAATCACCCTGAATACTTTGCCCCTGACGGTGTACATTTAGAGAAAAAAGGGATAGAAGTTTTAACAAAGCTCATTCAACAATCCTTAAATAAATAAAATAAAAAAGGTCAGTATACACAGTTTTATCTGCGTAGCTGACTTTTTCTATATCTTAGAAAGGGAGCTATTTGCTCTACCTATATTTATTCTATTAGTTGTTCCTGTATGGTAAGCTTGATATTTGATCTGTTCCATTATGTGGAAGATGGTGCGATGTCCATTCTTTCTTTTACTAATCATAGTTTAGGTTTATAAAAATGGGATTGTGTTTACGCTTTTTAGCAATATGGATGATGATATCTTTTGGAGATAGCGTGCTTTTCTTGGTTGATCAGGCGAAGATTCATCCATCGAATCTCTCCTCATGTCGAGTAGACGCATTTTCATTTCCACTGCTACACATCGAGTACTACTATAGCTGATTTGTCTGCATTTATATACTTAATACTGTAAAATTTAAAAACGACATGAAACACTGAAAGTATTGATATTATAGGCTTTCAAGTCTAGTTGCTGTTGTACTTTGCGTTATGTTCATAGTATAATTCATTATAGTTTAATTAGGAGTGGAAAAGATGAACCGAGAAGCACGTTTAAAACGACAAGAGAATATACGAAATTTCTCTATTATTGCACATATTGACCATGGGAAATCAACGCTTGCTGACCGTATTTTAGAGCAAACAAAATCTTTAACTTCCCGTGAGATGAAGGCACAGCTCCTCGACTCAATGGATTTAGAGCGTGAGCGAGGCATTACAATTAAGTTAAATGCAGTTCAATTAAAGTACGAAGCAAAAGACGGCGAAGTGTATACATTTCATTTAATCGACACACCAGGACACGTCGATTTCACATATGAAGTATCACGTAGTTTAGCTGCTTGTGAGGGTGCCATATTAGTTGTGGACGCAGCACAAGGTATTGAAGCACAAACACTAGCAAATGTTTACTTAGCACTAGACAATGATTTAGAAATTTTACCTGTAATCAATAAAATTGATTTACCTGCAGCTGACCCTGAACGTGTACGTCAAGAAGTAGAAGATGTTATTGGATTAGATGCCTCTGAAGCAGTATTAGCTTCTGCGAAAGCAGGTATTGGTATCGAGGATATTCTAGAGCAAATCGTAGAGAAGGTACCAGCGCCAACTGGTGATCCAGATGCACCACTACAAGCTTTAATTTTTGACTCTGTTTATGATGCCTATAAAGGTGTTATCATTTCGATTCGTGTCATCAATGGTACTGTCAAGCCTGGCGATAAAATTCGTATGATGGCAACAGGTGCGGAATTCGAAGTTATTGAAGTTGGGGTACATACACCAAAAGTTGTGCCACAGGCTGAGTTAACAGTGGGTGATGTAGGTTATTTAACCGCATCTATCAAAAATGTAGGGGACACACGTGTAGGGGATACTGTAACCTATGCAAATCGTCCTGCAGCTGAGCCATTAGCTGGTTATCGCCGTTTGAACCCAATGGTCTACTGTGGTTTGTATCCAATTGATACAGCCAAATACAACGATTTACGTGAAGCGTTAGAAAAGCTAGAGTTAAATGATTCTGCTCTACAATATGAGCCAGAGACATCGCAAGCACTTGGTTTTGGTTTCCGCTGTGGATTCTTAGGATTACTACATATGGAAATTATTCAGGAGCGTATTGAGCGTGAATTTAATATCGACTTAATTACAACAGCACCTTCCGTAATTTACAATGTTCATATGACAGATGGTACTGAGCTGAAAGTCGATAATCCATCCTTTATGCCAGACCCTCAAAAAATCGATCGTGTTGAGGAACCATATGTGAAAGCAACAATCATGGTACCAAATGATTATGTGGGAGCGGTTATGGAACTTTGTCAAATGAAGCGTGGTAATTTCATGACGATGGATTATATTGATACATCGCGTGTAAGTATTATTTATGAAATGCCATTATCAGAAATTGTCTATGATTTCTTTGACTATTTAAAATCAAATACAAAGGGCTATGCATCATTCGACTATGAACTTATTGGTTACCAGCCATCGAAATTAGTGAAAATGGATATTTTATTAAATGGTGAGCAAGTCGATGCCCTAAGCTTTATCGTACACCGTGACTTTGCCTACGATCGAGGTAAAATCATCGTAGAAAAATTAAAAGAATTAATCCCACGCCAACAATTTGAAGTACCAATTCAAGCAGCAGTTGGACAAAAAATCGTGGCGCGTTCAACAATTAAAGCCATCCGTAAAAACGTATTAGCGAAATGTTATGGTGGAGATATTTCCCGTAAACGAAAACTTCTTGATAAACAAAAAGAAGGTAAAAAACGTATGAAACAAGTAGGCTCAGTCGAAGTCCCTCAAGAGGCATTCATGGCTGTGCTGAAGATGGATGATTCGAAGTAATATTGATATAACAGGGTTTATAGGGGTTTTTAATAATTGATTTTATATCAATTTGGTGGGGTTTCCCACCAATTCCCCACCATAAAAAAATAAGTTAGAAATTCTTTTCTTATATATCTTGAGCAAATGAGTCAAAGATGTTCGCAGCATCTCTAGCCATTTTCTCAGTGAGGTGGACATAGCGATCTTCTGTTACAGTAGCTCGACTATGTCCTAATCTTTTTTGTACTGTTTTAACAGATGTACCATTTTCGATTAAAGTTGTAGCATGTGTGTGGCGTAAGGAATGATAGTTAAAACTAATATTTAACTTTTCGCTTATTTTTCTAGTATTATATTTAATTATACTTGGCGTACAATGTTCGCCATTTTTTTTACATACATAATCATGTTCAGAATCCTTTTGATAAAACTTACTATATTTTAAACGATTTTCTATTTGTGCTTTTTTAATACGTTTTAGCATTTCTGCGAGCATATTACCAAATGGAATTGTTCGATAACCAGCCTTTGATTTTGGAGGTCTAGGTTGCCATTGTGCTTTCCCATTTTCAACTTTAATACCAACTAATTGTTGTTCAACCTCCAATGTCATTTCTTCAAAATTTATGTGTTTCCATTCAAGTCCACAAACTCCTCCTACACGCAACCCGCAGTGTAAATGGAGATTTAAAAGGATTAGAAATTATCATTGCACAAAGTAGCGCTTAACAGTAGGGGCCGGTTACCTTAATTGGTAATGGTTTTTTTTTACAAACATAGAATCAAATTATGCAGTCCTACTTAATAAAAATACTGATGTTATCGATACAGTATATAATCAAAAAGAAAAGAAATTGAAACGGTTAAAAAGCAATTGGCAGTACAAAGGAGATATTAAGTAAAAAAAGCACTACGGGAGATCCAGTATAAAGGTAATTCATATATAACATTACAACAATTCATGGTATAGTCACTGTGGATTGTTGTAATTTAGTTAATATAACTATTGCTAATAGTGTAAAGGGGTTTAAATTATGGCTTTATTAAAAGATTATAGTGATCAACCTAATTGTGAAGTTGAAATAAATTTAGTTTTAGTTAATGAATCTAGTGTGAAATTTAATATTCTATTTCGATCAGGTCATAGTTTTCCTGAAATAAGTTCTGAAATAGTTTGTATGAGTAGAGACTTTTTTAAATTATTAGAAGATCTAAGACAAATTGATACTAAACATCTAAGTATGTTAGAGGCCCATGATCCTGGTTTATGTATTTATCATATCCCACTATTTGGTTCTTATTATTACCCTGGACATGGTTTTCTTCAAGTACCTGAACATGAAAGAGACGAATGGGAACCTTATTATAGACTAATTTTTGTGTTAGATGCTGGGGAGAGAAATAATCATAGTGCATCAGAAACTGGGCCTGCACTATGTTTAAAAGTGAAAATGGAGCAAATTAACGAATTTGTAGAGACCCTAATATCAGAGGCAAATAGCTTTTGAGTTTATAATAAAAATCAATGTAGTAGGATATTTAACAAATAGAACATAATAAAGCCTTTAATATAAAAGTTGAATAATTTTTAATCAGTTACCAAAATAAAGACCAGGCGCTCATTTGAAAGTGAGTACCTGGTCTTTTTTTGTTTATTGTTCTTTTCTAATGATTCCTAAGCGTTCTTTTATGACGAACTGAAGTAATTGAGAGAAATTTATATTTTCATTTTCAGCAGCATCATTTAACCATTTAGGAATAGTTAAAAGACAATTGGTTGGAATGGTAAATGGAAATATTTATATTTATATTTAAATTATTTTTTATGAGGTATGATTAAACTGAAAGAGTTTAATTAAGAAGTATATTATTTGTGAAAATCATATAAAGAGGGGAAGTTTAATTTAAATGAGAAAAGTGTACTTGTTATTTGCGATTATCGGCACAGTATTCCCGTATTATTTTTTGGTGCAATTCTTGAACAAAAACGGATTTGATTTAGGGTTATTAGTAGATTTATTATTTGCAAACTCGATATCGACCTTCTTCGCTGTTGACTTTTTTATTTCATGCTTTGTTTTTATAATCTTTATGTTTAATGAGTCAAGAAAGTATAACATTAAAGAAAAGTGGATATGTCTATTAACTTTGTTTACAGTTGGTTTATCGCTGGCATTACCGTTATTTTTGTTTTTCAGAGAGTCATACATAAAGAAAGAAGTGTTGTTAAACTCCAATGAAAGAACGTGAAAATCTTACATTTTCTATGGTGTTGTATTGATTTTGTGTTACATGGATGGCAAACGGAGCAGGTTAGTTTAACAACCGTAAATAATTCTACAGTCCTTATTTAGATAGAGATTACATTAATTAGGGGGAGAAAATGAGTGATTTTAGAGGGATAATCTTAGAAGGCTATTCGAATGCTGGAAAAACATCAGTCTTAAAAGCGTTGAAACAACTTCACGCAAGTGATGATGCCGAACGTAGTGTCATAGTTCTCAGTGAGCATTATTCGCAAGTATTACACAAAGTAAATGGTGAATTAAAGTCGTTAAGTCGAGAGGAACACTTACAAGTCTTAAGAGAAAGAGTCACGATGTTGAAAATGTTAAATAATTGGTCAAGAGAAATTGGACAAACTCAACGTTCAAAAGGCTTATTCTTTATTTTGGAAAGGTTTCATTTAAATCATCGAGTAGCATTTTCTCATTCAATATCAGATGACATTAAGGAATTAGAAGCCCAGTTACTTGGAATGGGAGCAAGATGTACTTTGTTAACTGTATCACCAGAGAATTTAGAGGAAAGAATAAGTAGTAGAAATCCCAATGAATGGGAAGGGAAAACCATGCAAGAAATGAAATTAGCGTGTGAATTATTATTAGACCAACAACAAGAGTATAGGAGTCAAGCTGAAAATTCAATCATACCTACAATTGAAATAAATACTGATAATAAAGATTGGGATTCCTACGTAAAACAGATTTACTTATTCAACTAACGGAATGCTTTAATTAAATACACCATAAAAGACCACTCCAAAATGGGTGGTCTTAAATTTTTCCCCATCAAACCTATAGCAAGGCTGGGGAGCGGTCTAATATGAAGTCTAATCATGCATTTCATATAAAAGAAACCCCATATAAAAAACGTTCAGTACCTTTTTATAATTGATTAAATATAAGTGATAGTCTTCCAAAAAATATAAATAGACCTAATTTGGAGAATTGGCTTTTATAATAAATGGAAATAGTTATCCAAATAAACTTTATTTGAGGTATTATTAAAAGAGTTCGAACAAAATTGAACTAGAGGGAGGAGTATGTAATATGAAAATACAAAGCGTTATTATAACAATTGTCGCACTTTTATTTGTAATTATTGCAGGGTGTAGTTCAGAGACAGAAGAAGAGTCTATGGGCGAAGTTGAAAAGGAAATTCATACGCAAGAACTAGTAGAGTCTATGTTCAGTGAGGACAGCCTGGAGGCAGCGAAAGAAAGAATAGAGGAACGGGGCGGCTCAGTTTATATGATTCCACCACCTGAGCATACTGCTATCGGAGAAAATCAATCAACTGTAGTAGAACTTAAAGAGTCGGACATTTTAGACGGAGAAGATTCTAGTTTTGAAAATTATGACAACGTAGGAGAAATACGTCTTGATACGTTAGAGCTGGACTCTACTTTTGAGGAGCAAGATACATATATTAATGTCATGCTTACAGAATTAGGAATGGAGAAAGCTTATTATGCAATGCGTAAAACTTTATTGTGGACAGCCGGTAATCCTCCAGATGGACTCGAAAAACATAGTGATGGCACTCTATCTTTTTATCTAAGTAAATACTCTGAGCTTATAAATTGTCACTTTCAGAGCGCTAACCCTGACGTGAAAGAAAAAATTATCAGAAACATGCAGAACGCTTATAAAAACAATACACCTATAATTGTCTATGGAGAATTTGAGGAGTTTCTAGACGAAGAAGGATACTCTGGCTATCGTCTTATCATACATCGAATAGGCTTTAAAGAGGTCATAAATTAATAAAAGAATTTGATAAAAATCTTGAATTATTCATGGAAATGATGTTTAGAAACCTGCCAATTAAGACCACTCTGTTGTGGGGGACTTCAATGTTTTCTTCCACCTTCATGTCACCGTGTTGAGAGAAGAAACATGACCTATAGAAAAATATAATGAGCATTTCTGCGAGCTTATTGAAAATTGTGTTGGAAAAGGTAATCGGTAATATGATAAATGCATATAAAAAAGAGGAACTTCGGAATAAAATTTGGTGCTTCCTTTGATTCCAAAAAAACCATTATTTAACTCTTCAAAATGGTATAATACATACACAACATAGTAATTAGTCATAATAATGCCCAGTTACTTGTTTTTAATTGAATACTTGGGCATTTTTTGTTTTGGCTACTATCCTCTGCTTTTTTTTCAGATAGTTTACAGTGAATCTTTTCAAAGGTCTCGAATCTCCTACTTTTAATTAAGTTATTTTTCCTTACTTTTTTCTTTTTCAATCTTTCTAAATAATAAATAAACTATTGAAATTATCATATAAAGTATGACAAAATTTAGAAGCACGCTATTTTCACTTTTACTGGCTATATATACGTATAACCCTATTACCACCGCTAATATGAATGATTTGTATATTGAAATCATATTACTTCCACCTTTCTCAATATTAGAAATAATTTTATAGTACTTTCATATAATTTTATATTAATATCCCTTTGTAATTGCAATCTCTTTAATTTTCGGAAAAATCAAATTATTTGCAAAGTGCAATTTAAAGATTTTACGAAACGATCCGTAGCTACTTGCTTTGAAATATGGAATTCAAATTCCTAACAATACATTCATCTAGATTATTTCTATTACTACGTAGGAGTTTATGAAATGACTATTAAATGGAACAGAGAAGAAATACTTTTCGATACTCTATATGAAGCTGACACCTGGGCAGATTCAATTGCAAATGAAATATATGGAAGAATTTATAACGGATATGATACACCAGATTACAAAATAGCCTATTCGCTTGCTTTTAGATTAGCTTCTATAAAAGAGTGTAGAGTTTATACAGAAAATAGTATTGAAGGTAGATATAAAGTTTGGGTCATTTTTGAAATTGAATAGTAAAGATGAGGTGCTCATTTAAAATTGAGTAGTTAATTTTTAGTAATTTAAGGTTCTTCCTTTTCATTTATTTAAATGTAGTGGTGTAGAAACTAACGAAGCAACAGTATGTCCTGAGCTTCTCTCACTCTCTCTTTCATTTCCTGGAGCTTTAAGGTATATAGGCACCCACAACTTCAAACGTTAGTTTGTCATCAACAATAATATATTTTATATCTATTTCTTTATCAGATTGGAACAACAGAATGTGTACTATTTGGATAACTGTTTCTACCTGAGCTTGCAGCGTATTGCAGTTAATTATGGTCACAGTTAAGTAGAGTTATTATTTTGGAATTGTTGGTTTAAATAGTTCACATTTGTTTCATGAATAAATTGGGTGATTGTTTAAATGAAACCAAGCATAGAATTAGCTTGATGGTCATGTTGAAGAATTTTATAATATCGTTATAGAACAGTATTTGGTAGTTGAGTTTAGATTAGTAAGTCAAGAAAGGTGAGAGGTCGTTGGGACAAATTAAAATTTATGGTGTTAAGAGAAGGTTAAATCCCATTAAGGAAACATTATCGAATATTATCCATTCTTGTATGGTGGACGCACTTGAATATCCATTAGATAAGAAATTTCATCGCTTTTTTCCTATGGACAAAGAGGATTTTTATTTTGCAAGTGAAAGAACTGAATCATATACAATAATAGAAATTAGTATGTTTGAAGGTAGAACGATTCAAGCTAAAAAACAATTAGTAAAGCTACTATTTGAACGCATAAATAACAAATTAAATATTTCACCTCAAGATGTTGAAATTACAATTTTTGAAACGCCTAAACATAATTGGGGAATAAGAGGGTTACCTGGGGATGAATTAGCACTTAATTACAAAGTAAATATTTGATATAAAGCCGCTATTTTTTTAGAGTTAATTCGACTATGTGAAATGTGCTCTGTCTTTTTAATTATCTGACCACTAAAAATCGGTAAATGAAGAATCTATAAGGACTAAAATAATCTACATAACTTTATTTAATGAATGATTCTAAATAATGCTTGAAGCAATGGGTTTGTCGCTATTCATAATTTATTTACTATTTTTAGGGAGGAGAAAATTGTATGAGTTATATCATAGACATTTCACATCATCAAGGAGATATTGATTGGTCTGAAGCGGTTAAAGATGTTGATTTGGCTATCATCCGCACACAATATGGTACAAGCACAATTGACCGTAAATACGTTCAAAATATAGAAGCATGTATTAAGTACAAGGTACCTTTTGGTGTTTATATTTATGTTACCTTTAAAAATGGTACTGAGGCATTGGAACAAGCAAAAGACTTCTATAACAGAGCAAAAAACTATAATCCGCTATTTTATGTTGTAGATATCGAAGAAAGCTTTGGTGCTAGTGTCCAAAAAATCGTACAAGGCACACAGGTGTTTATTGATTATTTAAAAAGTAAGGCTGTAAAAGTCGGGCTATATACAGGCCATCATTTTTACAAACCTTATCTGATGGATACCGTTAAAAATTATGATTTCCTATGGATTCCTCGCTATAGTGGCTCTAGCTCACCTGGACTAAAGCCAAACTTTGCTTGTGACTTATGGCAGTACACAGACAAAGGGATTGTAGCAGGTATTAAAGGAACTGTAGATTTAAACCAATTAAATGGATCTAAGTCTTTATCCTGGTTCACAGATACTGATAAGAAGAAGGAAATATCATTGTCTCAGTATGAAGAATTACAGAAAGAAAACAAACAACTAAAACAGGAACTTACTGAAATGAAAGAGTTATTAGTTGGGATAAAATCAAATGCTATGGTATCACCAGCACATAAAGAAGATTGGGAGTGGGCCATTGAAGAGGGAGTTATACGAGGCGATGGCAAGTGTATGAATCCTACAGATACACTCACAAGACAACAAATGGCAACGATGCTCAAACGGTTCTATGATAAATTTATTAAATAATAGCATTGTCTCGCCCATAAGTACCTGAGAACTAGCAACAAAATATTTAGCCTAATATTGAGTGTATTCGTCATAAAAGGAATCACTATTTATAGTGATTCCTTTTATAGTGCGACCAACCTGTTTGAAATTTAGTGAAACAATAGGAAAAACTTAGCTAATAAAAAAATGGGGACTCCTACAATTATTACGCCTGCAAAGAAATAACAAAACAACATAAAAACATCGAAAACCGCACCCGCTAAATCATCAATGAATTTTAACATTTCATTCCCCTCCAAACATAATAAGTATTAGCATTTATAATCTCTTTATTGCTTACCAATCATCATACTGATCCAAAGTCTTTTTTAGAGTCTTATCCCACATATCGAGAGTCCCGTAAATTTTTATTAGGATATTTTCATCAGATGGTAACACTTGAAAGCTAAGTGGAAATCATACTGAGTATTCATTGTAATTTGTCATACCCTAAACCACGAACCTTATGTGTAATTCCTAATAACACCCTGTAAATCATTTGGGAAAGTGTTTTATATTGTATGCATAAAGCATGTTATTGACTAAAGATTTGTTTTTTACATAGAGGTTCTTGTGTAATCTGATAGAGCATTTTTTACTTCTATATTCGAAAAGGTAGTGTTCGTTTCCATATCATATGGTGACTATTTGCTCCCCAATAGTTTTCAAGGACAAAATCAGGCTGTCCAAATTTCTTCTGCCAGATCATTTGCGCTTGTTTATATCCACTATCTAAACAAAAACTAGGAACCCTTCGATTTTCTAACGTTAGGAGCATTTTCTGTAGTAGCATGGTGCCGATCCCACGATTTTGATAGTTAGGATGAACAAAAACGGTACCGATTTCTAGACAATTGAATAGTTCCTCTTTGATTGTTTGTTGAATGATTTCGTTGGCTGCACCGCATTCGATAGTGCCTATTATGTCATTGGTTTCTTCATTTAAAGCTAACCAGAAAAATCTTTTTTTGCCCTGGCTTTCTAAGTCCATTGCTACATACTGTTTTTTCGTTTCCCATTCATCCTGTTGATCGTCCACTAGCTCGGCAATTCCTTCTTTTTTATAAGTATCCCGAATGACAAGATCAAAGAATTCGTGTAACGCCTGGATGTCCGACTGTTCTGGACGTCTAATAAGTAATTGCATGATTGCTTGCTCCTTATAATGGATGTCGTTGGTGGTTTAGTAGGGATCGAACTCGTTGCACATCCACATCTAGTAAGTCATTTATATCTTGCTGTACTGCGGTCAATCGATCAAGTGCCAGCTGTAACCAATGATCGGAGGCATCATATTTTTCAGCGTGCCATAGCAACTCTCCATAACAAATGGCAGCACGAATAAATGTGATATGGTCATTCAGCAGATTTGCCAAATGGGTGGCTTGTTTGAGACATGCTTCCCCTTGTTTTACCTTGCCATAATCTAAATAGCGAAGTGCTTTCAAAAATTCCGTGTTGGCTTGCTGTATTATCTGTTCATTCGTATGTTGCATGACAGATCGCTCCCATCCGTTATTTTTGTTCACGTTATGCATACTACCAGTCTATTTTAATGATTATAACATGTTCCCCTTATTTGGTTAATGATGGGGTATGTTAAAATGCAAGAAAGACACTTGGTCATCAAAAGGAGAGAATTCCATTGAAAGATTTAGAAAAGAAACTCGATGCAATATTACAGCAAATGCGTGATTGTATTGATGAGCTTCAGGAGCGGGAGTCAGCCTATCCCATGGTTTTTTATCATCAATCAGAAGAGGATATTAGCCAATTTGTGGATGGTGGGTGGTCATTGCCAGCAGAGTATGTTTATTTTTTGAGACATTATGTTGTTGAAAGGGTTACATGGGCTACAGGTGATTATATTAATCTAAATATCTATGGCGCAAGAGATTTAATACGTGGGCAGGAGGGCTATAATTATAATCCAGTGACAGATGAGATGATTGAGGATTGGCCACATGATTATTTAGTCATTGCCACAGATGAAGGCGATCCCTATTGTCTGGATCTATCAAGAGGTGATACGGCTGTTTTTACCGCTCCCCATGGGACAGGCAATTGGCATTTTTCAATGGCTTATGACAATTTAATTTTGTTCCTTGAAAGTGTACTGATTCCACCTAGTTTAGAAGAAATGTTGCCTGAAGAAAGTTCTGTAGCGTACTATGAACTAACTATTACTGGGGAAGGAAAAGATAAACTAAAGACATTATTGTTGCTAAAAAAATTATTATCTTATGATTATTCACAAGCGAGAAAGGCTTTAGAACAGCCCCCGCTAGTAATTTATAGGGGAGTTGAAGCAGGTGCCTTAAAGTTAGAAGCTGAGTTACAGGCTATCCGTGCAGATTTTCAAAAAAGGAAAATTAGCTTAGCTGAATTTATTGGATGAGGGAAGTTAACAAGAATGATGGATATCCCTCCTCTAAAGCAGGGAAGGAAGTGTAAGGATGAAAATTAACAAAGCATTAGCACAACATTATCAATGGGGAGCACAGTGTGATGGCTGGCATCTTGTACAAAATAGGGAGCTTAGTGTGATACATGAGCGGATGCCTGCTCAAACAGCTGAGGTAAATCATTATCACCATCATGCACAGCAGTTTTTCTTTGTTCTTTCAGGCACAGCTACAATAGAACTGAATGACCAAAGAATTGAGTTAAAGCAACATGAGGGAATTGAAGTACCTCCAAATTTACCACATCAAATGCGAAACGATTCACAAGAAGATGTAGAATTCCTCGTAATATCGCAGCCAAATAGCAGGGGAGATCGAGAGCTTCTCTAACTATACGAAAGTAAACTTCATTCTTTTGCATGAAGCCATTCTAATCAGCTACTTGTATAGTAGGGAGTGTAAAGGGGTGCTTAAAGATGAAGATTACGAAGGTAAAATTATATGTTCATGATATGCAAAAAATGGAGCAATTTTATGTTGATTTGTTAGGTTTTACTTTGTTAGAAAGAACAGCTGACTATTTTACAATAGCCGTGGGAGAAAGCAGGATGACATTTGAAAAGATGCCTTCTAAAATGCCAAAGCAGTATCATTTTGCATTAAATATTCCTAGTAACTTATTTCAACAGGCAAAGATTTGGGCAGAAGAGCATGTAGGCTTGCTGGATTCAGAGGGGCAGGATGAAGTCTATTTTGAGTTTTTAAAAGCATATGCATGCTATTTCTACGATCCAGAAGGCAATATAGTAGAGCTTATTGCAAGACAGGAAATAAATCCGAAACATGCTGAAGTTAATTTTTCTGTAGAGCAAGTGTTACATATTGGAGAAATCAATTTAACGTCAGATGACATTCAAACAATTGCTGAAAAATTAAAGAAGTATGCTATAAACCCTATAGCAAACAAGGAAATTCAACTGGATGGCCTTAATTTTCTAGGAAACTATGAAGACGGAGCCAATATCCTATTAGGACCGAGTGGACGTCTGTGGTATTTTTCCGATAAGAAAGCAGTTATCAGCCCGATTAGTATTGAAATAGACGAAGCTTTACAATTAAATATGGATGAAGAAGGGCAATTAAAGCTTCTGCAACTCTAACATCATAAATTTATTGTTGATTAAATATATGTTATTTTGTATATTTATTCAAAATAAGAAGGGTGTTATATGTATATAATCAAAGAAACAAATCCGACGATAGACTCGTATAAAGCATTGCACCAAACAACTGGCTGGAATGCAAAAGGGCAGTATACGTATGAACAATTATACAAGGCTATTTGTAATAGCTGGTTCAGTACATCTATATATGATGAAGGCAATCTAATTGGCTATGGACGTATTATCTCTGATGGTATCTATCAAACATTTATCTGTGATGTGATGGTGCATCCTGATTATCAACGAAAAGGAGTTGGCACAATGGTGATGGATGCTCTTTTAGAGCAATGTCAGAAAGAAAATATAAAATGGGTTCAATTATTTTGTGCCAAAGGTAAACAACCTTTCTATCAGAAGCTTGGATTTAAGGAACGTGAAATAGATGCTCCTGGTATGATGTTGTTCTATACAGAATGAATAAAGGAGCTAGGATCGTTGAAAGCAAAATGCCTAAAAATTTATGAATTTGGAAATCCGCAAGAGGTTGTAAGGCTAGAGAATAAAACAATCGAGCCTCCTCAAGGTCAAGAAATTCTTGTTCGCATGCTAGCCAGACCGATTAATCCCTCAGATTTAATACCAATATGGGGGAAATATGCTCATAGAATCACTTTACCAACTATCCCTGGCTATGAGGGAGTAGGAATAATAGAAGCTGTTGGACTGCTTGTTTCACCAAAGATTATTGGTCAGCGCGTATTACCGTTACGGGGAGAGGGAACTTGGCAGGAAGTAGTGAAAACGCAAGCAGATTTTGCAGTGACTATTCCTGACACGATGGATGATTTTACAGCAGCACAAATGTATATTAATCCAATTACAGCCTTCGTAACATGCTCAGAGGTACTTAATTTACAATCAAACGATGTCTTATTAGTAAATGCTTGTGGCTCTGCCATTGGACATCTCTATGCTCAACTTGCGAAATTGCTAGGCTATCAACTTATTGCTGTGACACGAAGTAATCAGCATACTGAAGAATTACTGCAACTTGGTGCAGCTTTTGTCATTGATACCTCTCATATGCCACTTTACGAAACCGTTATGGCATTAACAAATGGTAGGGGAGCAGATGCAGCAATTGATTCGATTGGTGGAGAGGCTGGCAATCAGCTTGCCTTCTGCGTAAAGCCCGAGGGTATTTTTTTAGCTATTGGTCTTTTATCGGGTATTCAGGTAAATTGGACAAACATTGTGAAGGAAGCAAAGGTACAAGCGAGGATGTTTCATTTACGCCATTGGCAACGTCAGACGTCAATTGAAAAATGGCAACAAACGATGCAACAACTTATACACCTTGTACAGGATGGCTCCTTAAAAATGATGAATGTACATGCTCGTTTTCCATTATTGGATATCCATAAGGCAATCGATGCTGTTGAGGGAACTAAAAAAGGAAAAGTATTTTTAACGAATGTTGATTAAATAACATACTACCGTCGTAGTTGAGCTACTACGTGTAGTATGTTTTTTTATAGGGACATGAGTGTTTTTAGCTCTGGAGAATATAGTTCATACATTGTCCTGCTCCAAAAAGTGAGCAAGTCGCTCAAAAGAAGTGAGCCTCCGCCCAGATTAAAGAATTCACTAGCAATAGTAGTAACATATCTTTAAAACTAACTAAATTAGTAATTTGAGGTAATAAAGAGGTATGATAAGGTTAGGTGTTTTTAAATAAAGGAGTACAGATGATGGAGAAGATCAACCAACTAAAACAGTCAATACAACGATTGAGTGAAGCTGATGCGAAGTCGATGCTTCTTTTAACTTTAATAAATGAACAGTCAAGAGATAGCATGTTACAGTTTTTATTACAGCAAGCTGAGGAGCGGGATGCTTCAACGGTACAAACAGTGCATATTGTATTCGGTCATTCACCTGGGGGGAGCTTGAAAGCAGCCTTTCGTAATCCTGACTATGCTAAGTCCGAGGAGATTATTGTTGTGCCAGGTAATTTTTCTGTTGGTCCTTTAAAAGATGTACATACAAGGGACGGAATTGAAGCTCGTTTTCAATGGTTGGAACAGCGCTATCTAATAGAAGATGATGGATTGATCATATGTGAGCGGGAGATGAAGGAAGCAATAGAGAAAATTAAAAATATCCCCCCTCATCAGGATATACTGATTTGGACTTGTCAAAATGCTCATGAGCAAATAGGGCTTCGACTCGTCTTGGCGATGCTCGAACAGAAAACAAATGATATCTATGTATTAGATACTTTTCAGTTATTTCATGAGTTATATACTTTACCACAGTTAGCAGAGGATCATTATCCAAGATCGACTGGAGAGGTCAGCACAGAGGATTTACTTTACTTTTTTGAACATTTCCAAAGATGGCCATTAAAAGAAGCATTGAGGCACTCCCTATGCAAAGAAGGGCTAAATCTGTTAATGGATGATTACGATTGCATACATACATGGAAATATCATGAACTTTGGGGAAATAATAATGAGGATAGAGAGGATGACTTGATCATTACCTGTGCTAAACGTTTACAGGAAGAACAAGAGGAAATTCATTACGAAGTTGCAGCTAGGTTAATTGGAGAGGTACTGGGGAATATGGAAGAATTTAGAGAGGCTGAATGGATTGACTATCGTCTGCGTCAATTAATTCAGCAAGGCATTTTTTCTTATGAAGGTGAGTTAAAGGGAATATTACACTATAAAGTAAAGTTAGCAGATGCAACGAACTATAATCCTTCATGATTTTTATGATATAATTTTTTTGATATAGACGGTTAGAAGGAGTGAGATCATTGTTAAAAACAGAAGTATTTGAACAATTAAAAACGGCAATGAGAGAAAAAGATACGTTAGCGAAGGGTGTATTATCTCTTTTAAAGTCAGCATTAGATTCAGCTGAAAAAGAAAAGGGAGAGGCTTTAACAGCTGACGAAGAAATAGCTATTATTAATCGAGAGGTCAAACAAACAAATCAGGCTTTAGAAGGTGCACAAACGGCTGGGCGAGCAGACCTGATTGAAAAAGAGGAAGCCAAATTGACACTTTTGAGATCCTTTTTACCAAAGCAATTATCAGAAGAAGAAATTGCAGAGAAATTAGTGGCAGCGGGTGTTGGAAAAGGAATGAACATGGGAGAAGCCATGAAAATTGCAAAACCATTGCTGACAGGTCAGGCTGAAGGTGCCGTTATTTCAAAAGTTGTGAAAAATATTATTGCCTAAACTTTTACCATTTTGGTAGGAGAGTTTTTATGGAAAGAAGAATCCGCTATGCCGAAAATGTGCATAGCGGATTTGTTATTTTTATAACTGGAATTTTTGAATGATATTGCGGAGCTGTTGAGCCATTTCAGCTAAGTTATTTGAGGAAGCTGTTATTTCTTCGATACTTGCAGATTGCTCCTCAGAGGCAGCAGCTACGTTTTGAATATTGCCTGAAGCTTGAACAGCTACGACCCCCACTTGTTCAACAGAACTAGCAATACTGCTAACACCTTCATTGATATTGGACATCACGTTATTGACATGGTCCATTTCTCTCGTCAGTGCAGTGACTTGGGTATAAATTTCTGCAAATGCCTCTCCGGATGCATTGAATGTTGTTGAGCTTTCGGCAAGATTACTGCTACTGATAGCCATTGATTTGACGGCTTGTGCAGATTCTTCTTTAATCGTTTCAATGCGTGTACGAATACTGTTAGTTGCCTCTAAAGATTGATCGGCTAATTTACGGACTTCCTCCGCTACAACTGCAAAGCCTTTACCGTGTTCGCCTGCACGCGCTGCCTCAATCGAAGCATTTAATGCAAGTAAATTCGTTTGATCTGTAATTTGGGTAATCAATGTCACAATATCCCCAATTTCATTTGTGTATGTGCTTAAACGTTCTACTACAGCTGCTGACTCTTGAATAGCCTGAGATGTTACGGCCATTTTTTCAGTAGCATCTTGGATTGTTGTGTTGCCTTTTTCTGATATAGCAGATGCTTGGAATGCCTTATCTGTTACATCGGTTACACTTGTCACTACCTCTGACATTTTGTTAGAGATGGTTGTAATATGACTATCCACTTCTTCAATCGAAGAAGTTTGCTTTTCTGAACCCGCTGCAACCTCTTGCATAGAAGAGGTTATTTGCTGAATGGATGCACTTGTCTGTTCAGAGCTTGCTGTTAATTCCTCCGACATTGCGGCCACTTGTTCAGCATTTTGAGCGATTTGTTTAATTAACGAACGTAAATCTTCCGTCATGTTTTCAATACCTGATGAAAGCTGGGCAATTTCATTGGCACCTTTTATGTGAAGAGGTTCAACAGCCAAATCTCCCCGTGCAACTTGACCAACATAACGCGTCATTTTTTTAATTGGCTTCGTAATGCCTACACTAATAAAGTAAGCAACGATTATACCAAAAATTACAAATACAATCGTTAAAATAATACAAATCCAAAGTGTTTCCGTTTGAAGCTTAGAAATGAAGGAAGCATCCATATCTAAACCGAAAATAATATCTGTATCTTTAAATGGGATAAAAATGGATTTATGGATACCATATTCATCCTTATAAATATCACTTGTTTGTGTGTTACCACTAGCTACGGCTTCATGCATTTCTTCACTAAATACATAATCTTGCTGATGATTGTCGGTATTACTTAGTGCGACGATATGTTCCTTACCATTTGCTTTAGAAAGGATATAGGCGTTTTCAACATCATATTTTTTAACCGTTGCATTCAATTGATCTAAAAGCTTTTTGTATTTGTCAGGGCTACCATTATCCGCTGCCTTTACATCATTTTTCTCAATATCTTCAAAAATTGTTGTCGATGTAATCTCTAAAGTAGATTCAAATTGTTTAATAACAAAGTTGTCAATAATGCGGTAAGAAACGGCAAATAACACAATACTAAAGAGCAAGGAAATAATCGCTATTGGAATGGTGAAACTGGCAATATATTTGTAGAGTAAAGAACTCTTAAATTTAGTGACGATACGCAATGTGGGACGCCTCCAGTACTTTAAGCTTTTGCTGTAAGAAATGAATCATATTAGAGATATGTTCTGTCTCCGTATAAGGTGAGATAGAGAAAAATTTTGCCGCTGCAACTGGTACTTGTTGTGTTGTATCACTAGTACTAACCGTGCAAACACGCGTTGTGTCACCAAAGAATACTTCGTCTCGACCTTCTCCAATAATTTCAAAGAATGAAGCATTGATACCGTTTATGTGTTCTATTTGGTCTTGTGTATAGTGACCAGCTTGTTCAGCTTGCCAATTCATGCCGTCTGGATATAAACGAAACGCTGTGACTGGCCCAATATTGGATTCATTAACCACCTGTAGCATTGGCGTTTTCGCAGCTAATTGAGCACGGAATGCTAAATTCACACGTACATAATTAGCTAATAATTGTTGATAACCTTCTTTACCGAATGCCTGCAATGCAGCAAAAATTGCAATGGAGCTACCCATACGAGAGCATTCTAATGTATAGCCAGTATGATAAGAGCCATAACCACGATTGCCTACATATGGCGTATCAAAGTCCTCAATATCTAGTAGCTGTAAACTTTTACCTTCCTTAATCAAGAATAGACTAGTTAAATAAGGTGTTTGGCCAAGCTTTTGGAAATCAAAGCATAGGCTATCCGCAATGGCTAGATGTTGCATACGTTCATGGATTTGTGCTAATCCTTGTAAAACCTCTGACTCGAATTGGAGTGGGTTTTTATCAAAATCATAATCATTGAAGAAGGCATAAAAACCACCTAAAGCCGAATCAGCATGAATATGTACTGGTTGTAAGTTGTATTTCTTCTCAAGGGTTGTTGTGACTTCTTTGATAGCTTGGACATCATCAATACCAAATTGATCAGTAGCACCTGTTGTCGCTACTACATAGACAGGAATACCACCATTTTCGATGACGTCTGTCATACGTGCACGTAAGTCTTCTACATCCATCGAATGATCTTTACCTGCTTTTACACGCACTAAATGTTTACTGCCGATACCCACGGCTTCTACTGATTTTAAAAGACTGTAATGGGCATTCTCTGAAGCAAAGCAATATAAATTAGTAGGAACACCATCTTCTTTTGCTTGAGGGAATTGTTTTGCAATGGCAAGACGAAGTCCACTAAAAACAGCACCTTGTCCACCCCATGTAGTATAGCCAAAACTTTTCGTATAATCATAGCCTACTAATTTAGACATCATTGCTACTACTTTAACCTCACACTCAGCAGCAGCAGGACCATAAACATCCCATAAATTATTGCCATTCAATAGCGCATTTGTAAACTGTCCTAACACTCCAGGAATACTTGCCATCGGTAAAACATTTGTTACAAAGTTACGTGTATGATAAGGGTGTCCTTGCATTAAATGTGTCAATTCTTTTACAACTTGATCTAGTCCGATCCCAGTTGTTGGCACTTGATGCTCTTGCATAAGCTCTTGATAAAAATTAGCAGATCGCTCTTTCATTGGACCAAGAGTTGTCTTATTTGGGTTCTTTAATTCATCTAATGAGGAAACAATTTTCTCTAATAGGGACAAAAAATTCTCTCTTTGTTGGATATTTCCATCTTCGCTCTGGAATAATTGTTGGATATTTTGCATATTCATCATCCTTTTGTAGTTCATATTTCCTCTATTTTTACTTTGATAAAAATAGGACATTATACTAAAGGTATAATAGCATATTTTAGCAGAGATGGTGATTATATTTTACTGAAAAAATATTTATAGACATTTCTGAAAAATCTAAGTTTTATTGACAAATTCTAACTATGTTACTGTAGCTTGATTTTTAAAGAAATATCTTAAAATGAAAAAGGATGATGATATTATTATAAGAAAAACTTTAAGAGCTATTACTTTTTATCTATTTGACTAGTTAAAAGAAAAAATCTGCACAAAGAAAGTGCAGATTTTAAGAATTTCGTTATAGTTTGTTTATTTTGTGGTTTCAAAATTATAGACATGCTGTGCTTGTTTTTGAATCATTACTTGGGGTGTTAATTTTAATAACTTATTTCTCAGGCTAATTAAAAAACGATTATTCATCTGAGCCATTTTGCCAATATTCCATGATTGCTTAGAGTAGTTGGCAAATGCTTGAGTGATATTTTTAAGATATTCATAGTAAACTCGATGAAAGCTATGGAAGACAAAGAAAAAGAAAAAGATATTTTAAAAACAGCAATCAAGATGGATAAGATTTTAGACAATATGGAATATATAAATGTTCCTGTTAAATACAAAGACATTCACAAAGACATACAAGTAGGGGTTACAGATGCAAGAAAAGCAACAAAGCTTATTAAAGACGCTAGTAAAGAGGATAAACCGAATATGCAAGAAGCTGTACTAAAAAGTACTCCACATTTATCGGGTGTAGATGGGGAAAATTGGGATAATGCACTTTATGAGTTAAGTAAGGAAAATAAAGATGCTTATCTTAAAGCACTTGATAAAATAATGAAAGAACATGCGGAATAATATAGTACTATACAACAATTATAAAGGAATTATTTCGTAAAATTAGTTCTTCAACTAACAGGGTGCTTTAGTTCAATAAGAATTAAACAACTTTAAAGAGCCTTACTACACGCTAGAGTGTAGCAAGGCTCTTATATTTTTATAATAATATTAAACAATTTTATTATCGGTTTACCTTTTAAACGTCCATAGAAGGGGATTTTTAATTAACTATTAATGGATTAGACATACCATAACATGAGAACCTAAACAACTAGCACACGCAACAGCACCTACAACATTGCCACCAAATATTACTGACGCACATGCGGCACTACAAATTTGTTTTGTTAGTTCAGGGGCATCATACCAATAGTTTTTTAAGCATTCCCATGAATCACTCCAATAACCTGCTTTAGCACTATTAGTTGATAAAAGGGAAACTTCTGAATTTTCATCGAAATAAACTTGTTTATCAATTACTTTATTTGTACCTACTTCAAGAGTCATACCAAGCATGTCTTCATTGTTTAATGTTGCATAAGTAACATTGATTTCATTATTCTCTATATCTAAAGTTGATTTCATAATGATAAATTCGCCAACTTCACCAGTGGTTTTATCATAAGTAGTCAATAATCGAATATCAAAACTTTCATTGTTCTTTTTATAAGGAATCATCAAACCATCTTTATTCTTACCGTAATCCATATACTCAGTATTTTGCCAATCAAAGTCTTCTCTACTGTATTCACTATGTGTGAAATTCTCTGCAATATCTAAATCCTGTTTCACTTCATTTACAACTACTGAGTCATTAAGGAAACCATTCTTTTCAATTTGCAAAGGTGCTTGTTGTGAGCAACTATTACAATCAGTAGTGTCAGTAGTTTCATTTTTTTCTTTAGCTAAAGCACCTAAATTTACAGATAGGGGTTGAAATGCTAAAAACATAACCATTACAAAAAAGATCAATTTTTTCTTCATTTACTATTCCTCCTAAATTTAAATTTACTTTTTTTTGAAAAATTTGTACCACGGGGTACCTATAAAGAAAACAGCAAACAATAGGATAAGAAAATCATAGGTTTGTATCCCATCTGAAAAAAGGATAAGCAATACGGCTATAAATGCCAATACTCTAAGTAGGACTGATTTTTTCATTTAAGACCCCCATTCTTTTCTGATATTTCGGGAACGGTTGATATACAAAAACCATTCATGGAAAATTCTAACATAAAAAATATTTAATTACCATAAATATACCAATTATTTTATTTTCTTTTATACTACGAAGTATATTCTGTTCTACTAAATAGGTGTAACATTAGATATTATTTTTAAAATATATGTGATATATAATTTACATAAAGTAAACTATATTTTACTCCATATATATGGAGGTTAATATATGAAAAATCATGTAAAAATTGCACGTGTCAAAGCAGATTTGACACAACAACAATTAGCCGATGCAGTAGGAATATCAAGACAGACTGTACTACGGATAGAGAAGGGGAGTTTTAATCCATCCTTGAAGCTTTGTTTACTGATTTGCTATATAGTGAATGCGACATTGGATGAAATATTTTGGGTTAATCAAGGAGATTTTGAATAGAGATTCTAAATAACCTATTTTAATGTAGAAGGAGCAGAGGGAAATGAATGTAGAAACAACTTTGATAATGATGGAAGCTGAAAGATAACAGGCTCAGATTAAAGTGCTAGAACAAATTAAATTGGCAACATACGATAAAGTGATCGCCCAATTGGAGAAAATTTCGCAAGAATAAAAGAATTTAATTACAATTACAAAGGTTTAAAACAAAGACAAAATAAATCCGATTCCACTATAAGCTAGTTTCCTTTTCATTCACTGTGTCCTCCCTTTCACCCTAAAGATGTATGGTTTTAATGTATGTTATCTGAAAAACAATATCAATGTTGTTACGTATTGAACGTCATTAGCTGTTTGAATACCAAAAAAATACCCATACTACAATCGAGGTGAGAACATGTATAAATTATTATCACATAACGATTTAGACGGAGTAGGGTGTGGGATTTTAGCCAAGCTTGCTTTTAACGATAAGGTGAAGATACGCTACAATTCCATTACAGCACTTGATCGCGAAATCGAATTCTTTTTGGAGAATGATCAACAGAAAACATTTTTGTTTATTACAGATCTTTCTCCAAATGAAGAGAATGAAAAAAGGATTCATGATTATTATCAGGCGACTGGTAATGTGCAATTGTTGGACCATCATAAGACAGCACTCCATTTCAATCAATATGAATGGGGAAAGGTATTAATTGAGGATGAGCAAGGCTTTTTAACGTCAGCTACATCTTTATATTATCAATACCTGGTTATCCATGGACTATTAGAAAAAACAGAAGCCGTTTCTGAATTTGTAGAGTTAGTAAGACAATACGATACATGGGAATGGGAAAAGAACGGCAATTTACAAGCGCAAAGATTAAATGCACTCTTTTTTCTAGTGTCTATTGAAGAATTTGAAGAGAAAATGCTTGAGCGTTTAAAAACAAGTGATCACTTTGACTTCGATGATTTTGAAAAGAAAATTTTAAGCATGGAAGAAGAAAAAACAGAGCGTTACATTCGGCGTAAGAAACGGGAGCTTATTCAAACTACTTTGGGAGAATACTATGCTGGGGTTGTCTATGCAGAATCCTATCTTTCTGAACTTGGTAATGAATTGGGAAAGGAAAATCCGCATCTTGATTATATTGCGATGATTAATATGGGCAGTAAGAAGATATCCTTTCGAACAATCCATGATCATATTGATGTGTCAGCTATTGCTGCCAAATATGGTGGAGGTGGACATCAAAAGGCTGCTGGCTGCTCATTAACAGAGGAAGCTTACAAGCAGTATGTAGTGGCAACATTCCATATAGAGCCTATTCCAGAGGATGCAAGAAGAAATCGTTATAATGTAAAAGGGTCTACGTTTGGAACTTTCTATAAAAATCAGCAAGATGAAATGTTTATGCTCTATTCAAACGATGAGGTTGATTGGATAATTGAAAAAAATAACATGCTACTGACACAATCCTTTGCGAGCTTTAATGAAGCGGAGTGGTTTTTAAAGCGAAATAAACAAGCATGGCTAGTAAGAGATGATCTCTTTGTGGACTATTTAATGCGTGAAGTCAATAAAGGTCGTCATCTACATAAAGGGATGTAATATCCTTTTATACATAAATGAATCTTCAACATAGAAGGTTATATAATGCATGATTGAGCACTACAATGAATCATAATGATTTTTATAAAAATGAGGTGTACGGTTGTCCAATGATATGATTCGAGTTGTGGATTTGGATAAGGAAAATCGGAGAAGTAAGAAGTGGCTTATTGTTGTGATCCTTTTATTAATGATTGCTAGTGGATCGACGCTGTATTTGTGGTGGGATCAGGATGTGAATTTTGAAGCCTATAAAACGGATGTAGGGAAAACAGCTAGCAATAGCTTAGGACGGTTAACATTAAATGAAGTGATTATAGATGACAATCAAATTTTACTGAATGCAACTTTCGAACCTGGAAAAGAGTTTAAGCCAGACCATCAAGTATTTTTCTTTCCGCAAATTCTTGTCAATGGGCAAGATTATATGGTTCGTAATGGAGGACAGTCCATAGCAAAGTCTGCCAACGTCTATACGATATACAATAGTATTAAAATGGATGATTTTCCGGCTGATGAACAATTAGAATTAGTTATTCGTTATAAAGATTGGAATGTTGAAACACCAATTGAGAAGCCTTGGGAATTTCAGGTAGATGCTTCACAAGAGCAATTACAACAAGATCGTGAAATCTTTTCCATTGATAAAAAAGTGAAGCATGTTGATCAGCAGGAAATAACCATCGACAAAGTTGTCTCCACACCTATTTCCACAACGATTTATTTTCATGCTGAGGAAAGTGTTGTCAATGATGCGTTACACTTTAAAATCCAATCAAAATCTGGACAATCATGGGATTTTGCAGCACCCTATCCATTAAATAAAGAAGGTACAAGGTGGGGAAGTCGTGTAGATGCACTCTATCTAACAGAAAAAAAATACACTTTAATTCCAATCAATAAAGAGGGTAGTAAAGTAGGTTCTGCAATTAAAATAAAGAGAGATGAATAATGAAGTAAATTTTACAAACTCTTAATCTAAAAAAAACTGCTTTCCGTGTAAGATGAAATAAAAGATATGGAAAGTAGTTGAGAGTTTGCGAAGGCTTTGGGAGATTTTTTTTGTTGCTTTAAAATTGGGCTGTACCTCATTCGGAGGCCCAACAGCTCATCTAGGTTATTTTCAACAGGAATATGTACAGAAACGTAAATGGCTTTCTGCACATGATTATGGTCAACTCGTTATGTTAAGTCAATTTTTGCCTGGTCCTGCATCTAGTCAGGTGGGGATGGGGGTTGGTTTACTTAGAGGAGGAGTACTAGGAAGCTTTCTATCATTTCTTGGTTTTACCTTACCATCAGTTCTGATACTTATACTTTTTGCCTATTTCTCCAAGTATACAGAGTTTAAGATGGATTGGATTCATGGTTTGAAGTTAGTAGCAGTGGCGATTGTCGCTCATGCTATTTTTGATATGGGTAAAAAACTACTCTCGACAAAATGGCATTGGTTGATTGCTTTATTGACATTGATAACAGTATTGACATGGCTAAATCCATTGGCACAAATCGTAGCAATATTGATCGCTGCTTGTTTAGGCTTTCAACTACTGAAAAAAAGTGATGAGGGTAATACCTCAAAATTAGTTCATATACCCATCTCAAAAACCACGGGCATTGTTTTACTAGTACTTTTTTTCGTGCTACTCCTAGGTTTACCTATATTAGCCGCTTTATGGCATCTTGAGTGGATTTCTATGATAGAGAAGTTTTATCTTGCAGGTGCCTTAGTATTTGGTGGCGGACACGTTGTTTTACCTTTACTGGAAACACAATTTGTTCAAAGTGGTCAAATAAGTACCTCAGATTTTTTAGCTGGCTATGGTATGACACAGGCAGTTCCAGGACCTTTATTTACATTTGCTGCATATATCGGTATGGTTATTGCTGGCGTTCCGGGAGCTATTATTGCTACTTTCGCAATATTTTTACCGGCGTTTTTGCTAGTGGTTGGAGCGCTACCATTTTGGATTAGCCTAAGTCGAATTGCACGACTTAGAGGTGCGATGGCAGGCGCAAATGCGGCAGTCGTTGGCATTCTAGCTGCTGCTTTTGTACATCCCATTGTGACACAAACCATCATCAGCACGTTAGATATTTTCATAGTAGCTGTCTTTTTATGGTGTTTAATTCGATGGAAAATACAGCCTTATTTATTGGTGCTGTTAGGAATTGTTGTGGGCGTCATTTTTTATACATGAAAAATCTGCACTTTCGATTGTTAGATTCTAACTAATAATCGGAGGTGCAGTTTGTTTTGTCATTACAGAATCAATATTCATTAAAAGTACCTGTGAGGTTTCATAGCGTTCCTTCTATCGATTCGTTATAATGTAGAAATGGAAAAGACTTAACGCGAAAGAAGGGATTGCTATGGCACGAGGTGTTTACATTCATATTCCTTTCTGTCATCAAATCTGTAATTATTGTGATTTCAATAAATTTTATTTTAAAAATCAACCAGTGGATGAATATATCGAAGCACTTGGAAAAGAAATGGCCCTGACAACCGAAAAACATCCTGAAACATTCCGTAACATCGAGACGATTTTTCTTGGTGGCGGAACACCGACAGCTTTATCTCCTGAGCAATTGGACAAACTACTAACGTCTATTCATACGTATATTCCAATGAATAGTGTGACAGAATTTACATCAGAGGCAAATCCAGATGAATTGTCTGCAGCCAAATTGCAGGTGTTGTTCGACGGTGGTGTTAATCGTTTAAGCATGGGTGTACAATCTTTTGACCAGGGATTGCTACAGAAGATTGGACGCACTCATAGTAATGATCATGTCTATGAAACAATTGCCCTGGCTAGAAAAATTGGCTTCCGTAATATCAGCATTGATTTAATGTATGGTTTACCTGGGCAAACGATGGCGCAATGGAAGGATTCATTAGCCAAAGCTTTTACTCTTGATTTGCCACATTTCTCTGCCTATTCTCTTATTGTGGAACCCAAAACGATTTTTTATAATCAGTACGCTAAAGGGAAACTGTATTTACCGACAGAAGATTTAGAAGCGGATATGTATGATGTGCTGATGCAACAAATGGCCTTACATGGGCTTCAACAATACGAAATCAGTAATTTTGCAAAACCAGGATATCATTCAGAGCATAACAAGATTTATTGGGATAATGATGAATATGCAGGGTTTGGCGCAGGAGCTCATGGGTATTTAGCAGGTATACGCTATTCTAATCACGGTCCATTAAAAAAGTATATGGAAGCTGTTGAGGCAAATGAGCTACCAATTGTCCACGCACATGAAGTATCACAAGTGGAAAAAAGAGAAGAACAAATGTTTTTAGGGCTAAGAAAAACAGAGGGTGTTATGCACTCTATATATGAAGAGAAATTTAAAACACCTATGACTGCGCATTATGATGTGGTAATAAAAGATCTAGTGTCAAAGGGGCTTTTAGAACAGGATGAGCTTGGTGTTCGCCTGACAAGAAAAGGGCGTTTTGTGGGCAATGAAGTATTTCAACAATTTTTGCTAGAAGATTGAGCGATATCGTTGACATAAAATGTGGGATTTGATAACTTAATAATAGTATTAGCACTCCTCTTAGTTGAGTGCTAACAGAGGTGATAATCATGCTAACAAATCGGCAGTTACAGATATTGCAAGTCATTGTAGACGACTTTATTGTGTCTGCGCAGCCGGTAGGTTCTCGCCAAATCTCCAAAAAACAAGGGATTACATTTAGTCCAGCCACTATTCGAAACGAAATGGCGGATTTAGAGGAATTAGGCTTTTTAGAAAAAACGCATACCTCCTCTGGTCGAGTGCCTTCGGAAAAGGGTTACAGATTTTATGTAGATCATTTGTTGAGTCCTCAAGGTATCAATTCCAAGGACATTCAACAAATTCAATCAATTTTTAATGATCGACTAGTAGAAGTAGAGCATATTATCCGAAAGTCAGCCAACATTTTATCAGAGCTGACATCGTATACTTCCATACTTTTAGGACCTGATGTCCAAAGGCATCGTGTTAAACGATTTTCAATTGTCCCTCTTTCTAGCGACACAGCAGTAGCGATTATCGTGACGAATAATGGGCATGTAGAAAACCGCATGTTCAATCTACCACCTGACTTTACCGCTTCTGATTTAGAGAAAATGGTAAATATCTTAAATGATCGCCTTATTGGAGTTTCATTAGAAGATCTCCATAAAAGCCTTGAGGCTGAAGTGCTAGCAGTGTTACAGCAACATGTTCGATCAGCGGATGATTTTATTCGCGCACTTATCACAGCAACAATGCATAATTCAGAAAGTAAAATTTTCTATGGTGGGAAAACGAATATGTTCAACCAACCAGAATTCCATGACTTAAATAAAGTCCGAATGATTTTGGACTTAATGGAGACGACTAGCCAAGTGCAGTCACTTTTCCATCCGAATGAATCAGGTATTCATATTCGGATAGGCTCAGAAAATAAACAACTAGAAATGGAAAATTGCAGTGTCATTACCACTACCTATTCTATTGGTGATGATCAACAGGGAGCCATTGCTATTATTGGCCCTACACGTATGGATTATAAGCGTGTTGTGGCTTTATTAGACGTAATGCGCTTGGATTTAACACAAGCCTTTATGAAGAATCGTAGTGAATGATAATGAGGAGGATTCAAGTGACGGAAACAACGGAAAACAAAGATTTAGTACAAGAAGATGTACAAGCTGAAACGACAACTGAGGAAGTAGAGCAAACAGAAGTTCAGGAAGAAGTAGAGTTATCAATTGAAGAACAGTATGAGGCTAAGCTGGCTGAACTACAAGCAAAGCTGGCTGACGAAGAAAATCGTCACCTACGTTTACGTGCTGACTTCGATAATATGCGTCGTCGTAATCAGTTAGACCGTGAGGCAGCTGAAAAGTATCGCGCCCAAAGCTTACTATCTGATCTATTACCAGTCCTTGATAATTTTGAACGTGCTTTACAAGTAGAGACAACTTCTGAAGAGACTGCATCGATCATTAAAGGAATTGAAATGGTGTATCGCTCTTTAATTGAAGCAACAGAAAAAGAAGGTCTGCAAGTGATTAAAGCTGAAGGTGAGCAATTTGATCCAACGATTCACCAAGCTGTTATGCAAGAACAAGATAGTGAAAAAGAAACGGGTATCGTCTTACGCGAACTACAAAAAGGGTATATCTTAAAGGATCGTGTATTACGCCCAACAATGGTATCTGTGAACGAATAGTCTTTGCACTATTTAGTCAATTAAAATTAGTTAGAAAACGCATCCCTTGCGTTGACATAATAGGAGGAAATTTTAATGAGCAAAATTATTGGTATTGACTTAGGAACAACAAACTCTTGCGTTTCTGTACTTGAAGGTGGAGAACCAAAAGTAATTCCAAACCCAGAAGGAAACCGTACAACGCCATCTGTTGTTGCCTTTAAAAATGGTGAACGTCAAGTTGGTGAAGTGGCGAAACGTCAATCAGTAACAAATCCTAACACAATCATTTCTATTAAATCAAAAATGGGTACGGCTGAAAAAGTAACAGTAGAAGATAAAGACTACACGCCACAAGAAGTATCTGCAATGATTCTTCAATATTTAAAAGGCTATGCTGAAGACTACTTAGGGGAAAAAGTGACAAAAGCAGTTATTACAGTTCCTGCTTACTTTAACGATGCACAGCGTCAAGCAACTAAAGATGCTGGTAAAATCGCAGGTCTAGAAGTAGAGCGTATCATCAACGAACCAACTGCTGCAGCTCTTGCTTATGGATTAGATAAACAAGATCAAGATCAAAAAGTATTAGTATTTGACCTTGGAGGCGGTACGTTTGACGTGTCTATCCTTGAGTTAGGTGACGGTGTCTTTGAAGTACTAGCTACAGCTGGTGATAACAAACTAGGTGGAGATGATTTCGATGACGCAATTATCGAATATCTAGTAGCTGAATTCAAAAAAGAAAATGGCATTGACTTATCAAAAGATAAAATGGCGATGCAACGATTAAAAGATGCTGCTGAAAAAGCGAAAAAAGATTTATCTGGTGTAACATCAACTCAAATCTCTCTACCATTCATTACAGCTGGAGAAGCAGGTCCATTACACTTAGAAATTTCTTTAACGCGTGCGAAATTTGACGAAATTACTTTACCATTAGTAAACCGTACAGTAGGACCAGTGCGTCAAGCATTATCTGATGCAGGTTTGTCAACTTCTGAAATTGACCAAGTTATTTTAGTGGGTGGTTCTACACGTATTCCAGCAGTACAAGAAGCGGTACGTAAAGAAACAGGGAAAGAGCCTCACCGTGGTGTTAACCCTGACGAAGTTGTTGCAATGGGTGCTGCAGTACAAGGTGGCGTATTAACAGGTGATGTGAAAGACGTTGTATTACTTGACGTAACACCTCTTTCACTTGGTATTGAAACAATGGGTGGCGTGTTCACAAAATTAATCGACCGTAACACAACTATTCCTACTTCAAAATCTCAAGTTTTCTCTACAGCAGCTGATAACCAACCAGCAGTAGATATTCATGTTCTACAAGGTGAGCGTTCAATGGCAGCTGACAATAAAACATTAGGTCGCTTCCAATTAGCAGATATTCCACCAGCACCTCGTGGTGTACCTCAAATCGAAGTAACATTCGATATTGATAAAAACGGTATCGTATCTGTAAAAGCAAAAGATCTTGGTACGAACAAAGAGCAAACAATTGTGATTCAATCTGATTCTGGTTTATCAGAGGAAGAAATTGAACGCATGGTAAAAGACGCTGAAGCTAATGCTGAAGCAGATGCTAAACGTAAAGAAGAAGCAGATCTTCGTAACGAAGCAGACCAATTAGTATTCCAAGTGGATAAAACAATTGCTGACCTTGGTGAGCAAATTACAGAAGACGAGAAAAAATCTGTGGAAGATGCTCGTGACGAATTGAAAAAAGCGCTTGAAGCTGGTGAATTAGAAGGTATTAAAGCAGCTAAAGAAAAACTAGAAGGCGTATTACAGCCACTAGTGATGAAAGTTTACGAACAAGCGGCAGCAGCTGCTCAAGCAGCTCAAGGCGGCGATGCAGGTGCAGACACTGGCGCTGGTAAAAAAGATGACGGTGTTGTAGACGCTGAATTCGAAGAAGTAAAAGATGATAAATAAGAAGTAACACAGTAAAGTGAAAAAGCCAAAGACCGCTTGCGGCTTTGGCTTTTGTCATGATGTGAGGTCACTTCACGTAAATGCACCATTTATGGGATAGTTGCATACGTTAGCTGCTAGGAAGTGAGTATCTTCATTTTTGGAACTTATAGAACCTTTAATCGAAAAAATGAGGCAGTTTTTTCAACTGCATGTTACAATAGATTTTATGCAAACAGAGCGGAGTGTGAATCATGGAGAAACGCGATTATTACGAGGTGCTTGGTTTAACAAAATCGGCTACAAAAGATGAGATTAAAAAAGCATACCGTAAATTATCAAAACAATATCACCCTGACCTTAATAAAGAGCCAGGTGCAGATGAAAAATTCAAAGAAATCGCTGAAGCATATGAAGTATTAAGTGACGACCAGAAAAAAGCACGCTACGACCAATTTGGTCATGAGGATCCGAATGCTGGTTTTGGTGGTGGCTTTGGAGGGGGCGGCTTTGGCGGCTTCGAGGATATTTTCAGTTCATTCTTTGGCGGAGGTGGTCGCCGTCAAGATCCAAATGCTCCACGTAAAGGGGATGATCTGCAATATCGTATGAACATCCAATTTGAGGAAGCAATTTTTGGAAAAGAAACAGAAATAGAAATCCCGAAAGATGAAACGTGTGAAACATGTCACGGTTCAGGAGCAAAACCAGGCACGCAACCAGAAACATGTTCGACATGTAAAGGTGCAGGTCAAATCAATCAAGCAGTGGATACACCATTTGGTCGTATGATGAATCGTCGTACATGCTCAACATGTCATGGAACAGGTAAAATTATTAAAGAAAAATGTACGACTTGTCGTGGAGAAGGAAAAGTCCAAAAACGTAAGAAAATTAAAGTGACGATTCCAGCAGGTGTGGATGATGGACAACAAATTCGTGTATCTGGTCAAGGTGAACCAGGTATAAACGGTGGACCTGCAGGGGATTTATATATTATGTTCCGCGTTCAAGGTCACAAGGATTTTGAACGAGATGGAGACGATATTTACTTCGAGTTGAAATTAACATTCCCTCAAGCAGCACTTGGGGATGAAATTGAAGTACCAACAGTCCATGGGAAAGTAAAATTACGTATTCCAGCTGGAACACAGTCAGGTGCTCAATTCCGTCTAAAAGATAAAGGTGTTAAAAATGTTCATGGTTATGGTATGGGTAATCAATATGTGACAGTAAAAGTGATGACACCAGAAAAATTAACGGAAAGACAAAAACAATTACTACGAGAATTTGCAGAAATTAGTGGCGATATCCCTGAAGAACAAGGTAGTTCACTATTCGATAAAATTAAGAAAAAATTCCAAGGTGAATAATTAGAGGAGCTGAAGAGCTACGTGAAGTGGTCAGAATTATCCATTCATACAAAAAATGATGCGGTAGAAGCAATTTCGAATATTTTGCATGAAGCAGGTGCAAGTGGTGTTGTCATCGAAGATTCTGCAGAGTTTGCGAAGCCACGTGAAGATCAATATGGTGAAATTTATGCGCTAAATGAAGATGATTTTCCGAAAGATGGCGTGATTGTTAAAGCTTATTTATCAGAGTCTAGTTTTTTAAATGAAACAGTCGAAGAAATAAAAGCAGCTATCACAAATTTAACGAACTTTAACATTGATATCGGTGAAAATGTGGTATCCATTGTGGAAGTCAATGAAGAAGATTGGGCAACGGCCTGGAAGCAATACTACCATCCTGTTAAGATTTCTGAACGCTTTACTATCGTACCGACATGGGAGGAATACACACCTGTTTCAACAGATGAACTAATTATTGAATTAGACCCTGGTATGGCATTTGGTACAGGTACCCACCCAACAACGGTAATGTGTTTACAAGGACTTGAAAAGGTCATTAAAGAAGGGGATACAGTTGTTGATATCGGTACAGGATCGGGTGTATTGTCTATTGGTGCAGCATTACTTGGTGCCAAAAGTGTGCATGCGCTTGATTTAGATGAGGTAGCTGTACGTTCAGCGCGAGAAAATGTAGCATTAAATAAAGTGGAAGATAAGGTGGCAGTGTTCCATGGTAACTTATTGGATACTGTAAAAGAACCAGCAGATGTAGTAGTCGCTAATATTTTGGCTGAAATCATCATGTCCTTCACAGATGACGCGTATACAATTGTAAAACCAGGTGGATTATATGTCACTTCGGGCATCATCGGTGCAAAACGAGATGATGTGAAAGTAGCACTAGAAGCTTCAGGCTTTGTGATTGAAGAAGTATTATTAATGGAAGATTGGGTAGCCATTATTGCCCGTCGTCCACTATAACATGACTGAGGAAGCGCCAAATCGTGAGCCGTGTGCTTGTGATTTGGCGTTTTCCTTTCTTGCTAGAAAGGACTGTGTGGCATGCAACGTTATTTTATTGAGACAGCTATCGAAAATGCACGTATTAGTGGAGAAGATGCACGGCATATTGAACGAGTGATGCGTATGAAGCAAGGCGACAACATTGTAGTTGTTGCACAAAACACTGCGTATATATGCACAATTGAAGGATTTGAAGGGGATGAGGTTGTCATTGAAGCGACTGGACAAACAATCCCTTCCCCAGAGTTACCCATTCAAGTAACAGTAGCATGTGGTTTACCGAAGGGTGATAAGCTGGAGCTTATTACCCAAAAAGCCACAGAGCTAGGAATGTTTGCTTTATTACCCTTTGAAGCTGAGCGCTCCATTGTGAAATGGGACAAGAAAAAAGGAGCAAAAAAGCAAGAAAGATTACAGAAAATTGCTAAGGAAGCTGCGGAACAAGCTCACCGTACGCATATTCCAACAGTTTTTGAACCTATATCATTTAAACAGCTAGTACAACAAATAGATCATTTCGATGCCGTTTTTATTGCTGATGAAGAGGATGCAAAGGCTGAAAAGCGCACAAGGTTTGCGGAGAAGCTAAAAAACGTGTATGATAAAAAATCGAAATCAATGCTTATTATCTTTGGTCCTGAGGGGGGCATTTCTCGTCAAGAATCAGAAGCGCTATTACAAGCAGGCGCTCAAACGATGTCATTAGGACCGAGAATTTTACGAGCAGAAACAGCGCCATTATACGCACTGTCTGCCATATCCTATGAATTTGAATAACAGCTATGTATAATTTATTATCAACATAACTTAGAGAAAGCCACTTAATATTATTAAGTGGTTTTTTACGTAAATCATATTTGAAGGGGGTCTGCGTTAAATCCCTGCTTAAATGGAGTTTTAGCCCATTGTGTAAGATCAACCGGGAAAATCACAACCTCAAACATTCCAAATAAAATATGTAAAAGAACAAGTTCAATGTCCATACATAGATTTAATTGCGACATACTCTAGCGATAGGAGAGCTCACTAATACTATATTGAAATGAGGGAATTTTTTGAGTGAACAATTTAATCAGATTCAACCTTGTCCAGTAACATCAACTGAACAAATACCCTTAACGAATGAGATTACACCACTAGTTACTACACCACTTACGACGCCAACTATTAAGATTCCAGTTGTACTGGCAGAACCAACACTGCAAATCGTTGTCGAGTCCGATATTACACTTAGTCCTGCAGCGACAGAGATTAAACGAGTGAAAAAGAATGTCTTTCTAAATCAAGTGAAATTGGTACCAGTTAGCTTTGCACGTATTGCTAACACTGATTTCTTTAGAGTAACACGAGCTAAATTATTTGTAGCAGGACATATTCGGAAAAATATCGAATATGCTTCATCAGCATGTAATGGGGCCCTTCAGGATAGAATTGCTGATGTTCCGTTTTCAGGTTTTACAGATCTTATATTTCCGCAAACAGCAGGAGGCGCTACACCAATTTTAGGCATTTCTGAGTTTGCCGAAGCGAACTTCCTTAACGAAAGAACACAAATGGATGCTCGATTAGATAAGGCTTTCTTCCAAAATCTCGTTAAATACAATGAACAACCATTTGGTGAATTAGTAGCAGCCAATTTCTTTGAACTTGATTTTTCACCGATTATGGCAGCTCCTGAAGAAGCATTCAGCACATTACGTGAAAAAATTGTATTAGAACTTACTGTAAAAGTATTGCAAGTTCAACAAATCCGTTTGGGCGCTGGAAGTAGTGTAGTAACACCTGTTCTACCAGGGCTTACTCCACCAGCAACACCAATTGTTCCTGATATGATTCCGCCTACTGAGCCTTGTTAATTTTTTTATGTAGTGGAGCAAAAATTGTAACAATAATACTGATATAAAATCAAATATGTTGTTGGGCAGTTGAAAGTTCACTTTTACTCGAACTTTTAACTGCTTTTTTTTGGCAAGATAAGGACATGCGCTTTCCAATTGTATCTCTTGGTGGGGACTGTGACAAAAGTAAAAATATTGCATAATATGGATTGTAATTAGTATTGTAGATTTTCAATTGTCCTAACATAATCGCATCAGAAGAATTAGCTAATGGATTAAAAATTGATTGTTATGCTTTTTTTGTCAAATCATTATTTGGGAGTGAATGAATGGCAACTCCATGGATTAATTTTAGAGAGATGAAAAAAATATCCTCTAAACAAAATAAATACACTGAGTGGAGGTATCAAACTAAAATAGATGACGAATCTCCATTTGAACAGACTTTTAATGGAAATAATAATCTGCTTGATGAAATAGAAGATAAACCAATTACAGAGGAATCAACTTTAACAGACCATATAATCTCTAATGAAGAGCTCCCCGAACCTATGGAGCCGATTATTGAGGAAGAAAACGAACATCACCCAAATTTTGAGAACTTCAGGGAGGATGCTAGCTTAGCAGAGCTATTAGCATCTAATGAAGATCTACCTATATCTAAAGAAACAAATGTTGAGCAAGAAAACGAACATCCTCTAGATATCGATGAGAGTCACACAAAAGTGACCTTAATAGAGCAATTAGCGTCCATACCCATACCTATAGAAGCGAATGTTAAGGAGAACGAAGAAAATTTCCGACATATGGATGAGAACCATGTAGAGGAATTAACTTTAGACCAGATAGCATGCAATCAAAGTGTACCCAGTCCAACAAAGGTAGAAATTGACCATCTACTAGATAGTGATGAGAACTCCCTTGAAGAACAAAATTCAACAGCCCAATCAGACAATAATCCAAAATCTTTCAATAGAGCTCTGTCAGAGGCTGAAAATAATATGCATTTGGATGATATAGAAGAAAAGGAGAAAAACAATCCTCCAAATCGTAATAAAGAGATTGCAAAGTCTTTACAAGGAGAAGTATGCACCATTATCCAAAAAAGTCCCTTTTCTACTTATGTAGAAATTAACGATTTTCTTCATGCTCCTATTTATGGTGAAAATGTTCAAAATACAATATTTGATTTTCTTGATTTAAATGATAACCTATCTCCCCAACTTCAGACGAAGCTACTCCAAACGATTTCGATTTACCCTGAACAACCAGATTGTCGTTTGGTTAGCTCCAACATTAATCAAATGATTTCTTTAATGAGCACGGATACTAATAAAAAAAATGGTAGTGAGCAGCATCCGTTTAAATCAGTAGTAGTTCCCTTACATAACTCACAAGCAATTAAAAAAGGAGAAATTAATTCCTCTGAGCCTTTTATACATATACGAGTTCCTGTTGTGCTAGGGGAATACAAAATAGAAATATGTATGGAGGAAAAAATTGCTTTTGATAAAGGAATTGAAGAGGTTAAAGAGATCACAAATGAGGTAGTACTATCCGATTGTAGATTTGTACCTATTCATAGATCCCAGTCATTGGGAAATGGAACAAGAACTGTATTAAAGGGGAATTTATTTATAGAAGGCTACATACAGCATAATATTGAGTATAGGGTATCTAATACGCAAAATAAGTCAGCCATTCATCCCAATCGATTGTGTCAAAATATAGTATTAGAATTAATTATCCAAATGTTACAAGTACAAAAAATTAAAGTACTGTTTGACTGGCAAGGTAATGGAGGGTTATAGAAATTTATCCCTTAATTCAAATAAAATGAATATAAAACTAATATATACGTCCATGTATAGATTTAAATGCTACATATTCTAGCGATAGGAGAGCTCTCTAATACTAAAAAAATGAAATGAGGGAATTTTTTGAGCGATCAATTAGAAAGCCAATTTCAACCTTGTCCTGTAACATCAACTGAACAAATTCCATTAACGAATGAGATTACACCAGTAGTCACTACTCCAGTTACAACGCCAACTATCAAAGTTCCAGTTGTATTGGCAGAACCAACACTGCAAATCGTTGTTGAGTCGGATATTACACTTAGCCCTGCTGCTACAGAAATCAAACGAGTGAAAAAGAATGTCTTCCTAAATCAAGTGAAACTTGTACCAGTTAGCTTTGCACGTATTGGTGGCACTGATTTCTTTAGAGTAACAAG
Organism: Lysinibacillus sp. AR18-8; assembly: GCF_001705465.1. NCBI lineage: Bacteria > Bacillati > Bacillota > Bacilli > Caryophanales > Bacillaceae > Lysinibacillus > Lysinibacillus sp. AR18-8. The sequence continues at coordinate 214,091 of NZ_MDGU01000004.1, read as the reverse complement.
AGCTAAATTATTTGTAGCAGGACATATTCGGAAAAATATTGAATATGCTTCATCAGCATGTAATGGGGCACTTCGAGATAGAATTGCTGACGTTCCGTTTTCTGGTTTTACAGATCTTATTTTCCCACAAACACCTGGAGGCGCAACACCAATCTTAGGCATTTCCGAGTTTGCTGAAGCGAACTTCCTTAACGAAAGAACACAAATGGATGCTCGATTAGATAAGGCTTTCTTCCAAAATCTTGTTAAATACAATGAACAACCATTTGGTGAATTAGTAGCTGCCAACTTCTTTGAACTTGATTTTTCACCGATTATGGCGGCTCCTGAAGGGACATTCAGCACATTACGTGAAAAAATTGTCTTAGAACTTACTGTAAAAGTATTGCAAGTGCAACAAATCCGCCTTGGTGCTGGCAGTAGCGTAATAACGCCTGTTCTTTTAGGACTTACACCTCCTCCTAGTCCTTGATAAATGCTAGTTTAGAGGACAGTAGAATATTATAATATATTAAGAAAGCTGGTAGTACAGATGGATATTTTGTTTGTACTACTAATTTTCTTATAGGAGCTGTCAATCTTTAAAAGCATTTATCAATATTATGAAAAATCAAATACAAGTGAATGATTAGCTTCATTAAAAGGAAAAAGGGTTGCCATATAAAATTGGCAACCCTTTTTTCACTATTTATTTCACTGTTTCTAAAACGCGTACAAATTGTCCTTTTGAGTGAGGGTAGCCTGCTTGTGTAATTTTTACTTTTACAAGTTGTCCGATTAGACTTTCTGGACCCTCAAAAACTACTTTTAAGTAATTGTCTGTATAGCCTGTTAGAAGGCCTTCTTCTTCACTGTCATCATGCACAAATTCTTCAGGGATAACTTCTAGCACTTGATCTTCAAAACGAGAAGCATACTCTTTTGCTAGCTGATCGTTTAAAGAGATGAGTCGATGCACACGCTCATTTTTAATGTCTTCATCAATTTGATCTTCCATACGTGCAGCAGGGGTTCCTGTACGAGGAGAGAATGGGAAAACGTGTAGCTCAGAAAATTTATGATCGCGAATAAAGTTATATGTGTCCATAAACTCTTCCTCTGTCTCACCTGGAAAACCAACGATTACATCAGAAGTAACAGCTAAATCAGGTAAAGCCTCATGTAATTTTGTTAAACGTTCACCGAAGAACTCCATTGTATATTTACGACGCATACGTTTTAATACCGTATCAGAACCAGATTGAATAGGGATGTGTAAATGATTCACGACAATCTTTGATTCACGTAGTACTTCAATTACTTCATCTGTTAATTGACTAGCCTCAATAGATGAAATACGAAGACGCTTTAAGCCTGTTACATTGGCCTCTAAATCACGTAGTAATTGAGCAAGATTATAATCTTTTAAATCCTGACCATAGCCACCTGTATGAATACCAGTTAAGACAATTTCAAGATAACCAGCATCTACTAATTGCTGTGCTTGATGTAATACCTCTTGTGGGTCACGAGAACGCATTAAACCACGTGCCCATGGAATAATACAAAATGTACAGAAATTGTTACAGCCTTCTTGGATTTTTAACGAAGCACGTGTACGGTCTGTAAATGCTGGTACATCTAATTCTTCGTATACTCGGTTTTTCATAATATTACGTACAGCATTAATCGGTTGTCGTTCCGCACGATATTGTTCAATATAACCAAGTAATTTCGTACGATCTTGTGTTCCAACAACAATATCAACACCAGGGATTGCCATAATTTCTGCAGGGGATGTTTGTGCATAGCATCCTGTTACACAAATAACTGCATCCGGATTTTGGCGAATTGCTCGACGAATAACCTGACGTGATTTTTTATCTCCAGTATTCGTAACTGTGCATGTATTAATGACGTAAACGTCTGCTTGTTGATCAAATTCTGTTCGATCATAGCCTTCTTCTTTAAACAGCTGCCAAATTGCTTCTGTTTCGTAATGATTTACTTTACAACCTAGAGTATGAAAACTCACGATTTTTGATCGCTCGTTACTCATGATATATATCATCCTTTCAATTCACATTACCTTGTGTTTCCAAACATTTAATAAGTTTTTCGTTGTACATATTTTAGATACGTGATTTATGATAACATAATCCTTATAAAATCAGTACATATAAGATTTTTTTGTGAAATAATTAAGTTATCACTTTCTATATAATCTTTTGAGGACTTCAGATAAACATGACTCGTTCTGGAATGTTTATATTTGGGTGTTCATTATATAGAAAGAAATTAGACGCCATCGCGAAAAAATGATATGATTCGAAGAGGTACGTACATCTTGTTTAATGAAGGAGCGTTCAACAATGGAAAAAAATTTTGCACGTATGATTGATCATACATTATTAAAGGCTGAGGCAACAAAAGAACAAATTGAAAAATTATGTGCTGAAGCTAAACAATTTAACTTTGCTTCTGTTTGTGTAAATCCAACTTGGGTAAAGCGAAGCAGTGAATTATTACAGGGTACAGACGTGTTAGTTTGTACGGTTATCGGCTTCCCACTTGGTGCCAATACACCAGCAGTCAAAGCATTTGAAGCAAAAGACGCCATTGCTAACGGTGCAAAAGAAGTAGATATGGTTATTAATATCGGTGCGTTAAAAGATAAAAACTATGACCTTGTACAAGCAGATATCGCAGCAGTGGTAGAAGCAGCTAAAGATAGCGCACTTGTAAAAGTCATTATTGAATCATGCTTACTAACAGACGAAGAAAAAGTGAAGGCATGTGAGTTAGCTGTAGCAGCGGGTGCTGACTATGTGAAAACATCTACAGGTTTTTCTACTGGTGGAGCAACAGCAGAGGATATCGCGCTTATGCGTAAAACTGTAGGTCCAGAACTTGGTGTAAAAGCATCAGGTGGTGTTCGTAGCTTAGAGGACATGAAAAAAATGGTAGAAGCAGGTGCGACTCGTATTGGGGCTAGCTCTGGTGTAGCTATTATGAATGGTTTAATTGCAGACTCCAACTATTAATATTATCTTTTTATAGAGCCATAAGCTCATGTGTACATTGACATGAGCTTATGGCTTCTTTGTGTTTAATCAGCATAATAATTTTCTATACACATATACTCCACTGATGAATGTAAATACAGAAAGGAGGATGTCATGTTTACACAGTATAAGTCTTGGAGGCCCTATATTAGCCCCTTTGATCCTTGTAAGCCTATAGAAGTTAAGTATTATGCAACACCCCCACAACTATATATGGGTTTTCAACCACCTGGACTTCCACAATTTCCAACCGCCAGAGAAGCGCTAATGGCAGGAACACTATGGCCACAGTTGTTTAGCCCATACCCATTTCCCCTAAAAGGAGGGAGGAAGCATGACTAAAAAGATGCCGCCCGAATTTTATAAGCAATTAGAAGAAATACAAGCAATTGATTTCGTCATTGTTGAATTAAACCTCTATTTAGACACTCATCCACACGATTATGACGCCATTCAGCAATTTAATGAAAATACAGAGAAAAGTATGAAACTTAAAATTGATTTTGAGCAAAAATATGGACCACTCATGAATTTTGGGAGAAGCTATTCGAATTATCCTTTTAACTGGATTGATACACCATGGCCATGGCAAGTCTAAACAAAAGACTAGGAGGAAAAATCTTTGTGGTATTATGAAAAGAAACTCCAGTATCCGGTAAAAGTTAGTACATGTAACCCAATGCTTGCAAAGTTTTTAATTGAACAATATGGAGGAGCGGATGGGGAACTGGCAGCAGCTCTACGCTATATGAATCAGCGCTATACGATTCCTGACAAAGTAGTAGGGTTATTGACCGATATAGCAACAGAGGAATTTTCACATTTAGAAATGATTGCCACGATGATTTATAAGCTAACAAAAGATGCAACACCAGAAATGCTGAAAGAAGCTGGATTGGGTGATCATTATGTAAATCACGATCGGGCTCTATTTTATCAAAACGCCTCGGGGGTACCATTCACAGCAACCTATATTCAAGCAAAGGGTGACCCTATCGCGGATTTGTATGAGGATATAGCAGCCGAAGAAAAGGCACGTGCCACATATCAATGGATTATTGACTTATCAGATGACACGGATTTAAATGATAGCTTGAAGTTTTTACGTGAACGGGAAATTGTTCATTCCCAGCGCTTTAGAGAGGCTGTTGAAATTTTAAAAGATGATAGAGATCAAAAGAAAGTTTTCTAAGACAAAAATGGCAGGCTGTATCAAGGTGAACTTGACACAGCCTTTTTGCGGTTACTGAATATTTGAGAATAAGCTAAGATCTTTTCGATGACCAATCATTACTAATAAATCTTCCTTTTCAATAATTTGCTCAGGAGAAGGGGAGATAATAATTTCACCTTCGCGCACAATCGCAATTACACTGACGTTATATTTTGCGCGCAAGTCTAAATCCCGAAGGTTTTGTCCAGCCATTTTGGAAGGAATCATAATTTCTTCAATGCTGTATTCCTTTGATAATTCGATATAATTCAACATATTTGGGGATAGGAGTTGATTAGCTACACGTTCACCCATATCTCTTTCTGGGTAAATAATCCAATCAGCTCCTACTTTATCTAACACTTGTCCATGTCTTTTACCAAGTGCCTTTGCGATCACTTTTTTGATCCCTAGCTCTTTTAATAAAGAGACGGTTAAAATACTAGATTGCATATCATTACCGATCGCTACGATAACACAATCGAAGTTACCAATACCAATCGATTTTAAGGCTTTTTCTTCTGTTGTATCTGCAACCACAGCGTGAGTCACATAGGGTTCGGCATCCTCTACTCTTTCTTCATTTATATCAATTCCTAATATTTCCTGTCCAGCTTCATGCAATCTGCGAGCGACGCTTGTTCCGAATCTACCTAAGCCAATCACAGCGTATTGTTTAATGGTCATAGCGTTCTGTCTTCCTCTCATTTGGTTATCCAATCATAATATTTCCTTTTGGGTGGCGGAAACTCTCTTTTTTTCTTCGTTTTGCAATGGCAAAAGCAATGGTTAATGGTCCTACTCTTCCTGCGAACATTGTAATAATCAGAAGAAGACGACCAGCAGGTGTTAGCTCTGGAGTTAGGCCCATCGAAAGACCAACAGTACCAAACGCAGAGGTAGCCTCAAATAAGTACATCATAAAGCTATGATGCTGTTCCGTGATACTGAGAATAATCGTCACGACTACAACAATTAATCCTCCACACATTGTAACCGTCAAAGCCTTTAAGATAGTTTCAGTAACAATTCTACGTTTAAAGAGAACGACATCTTCTTTTCCTCGAATTTGTGACCACATAGTAGCTACTAAAACAGCAAAGGTTGTGATTTTAATACCTCCAGCAGTCGACCCAGAGCCTGCCCCAATAAACATGAAAAGAATCATTAAAAATAATGTAGAATGCGTTAAGTCCCCAATAGCCAGTGTATTGGAGCCAGCAGTTCGTGGTGTAACCGCTTGGTAAAGGGAACCTAATACTTTACCCCATTCGGATAATGGTCCAAGAGTTTTTTGGTTGCCATACTCAAACAAAAATATCAAAATGGTTCCGCTAACAGTGAGCAAAAGTGTCGTTACTAAGACTATTTTTGAATGGACAGAAAGCCTTTTAGTTACACGATATTCATACAATTCATTCATCACAATAAAGCCTAATCCACCGATTGTAATAAGAGCACAGATGGTGAAAACAACAAAGGGGTCATCAACATAGGCAGTCATTCCGTTAAAGCCACCCATTAAATCGAAGCCCGCGTTGTTGAAGTTGGATATGGCATGAAAAAATCCAAAATAAAGGGCCTTTCCAATAGGCATATCAAAAGAAAAACGAATCGATAGAATTAGACCACCGATTATTTCAATACATGCTGTAAAGAGCAATATTCTTTTCACTAATCGAACAAGACCAGCAATGGAGATATTATTAAATGCTTCTTTAAGCAGCAGTCTTTCTTTTAATGAAATTTTCTTTCCAAGCAGTAAAAATAATAATGTGGCAAATGTCATAAATCCTAAACCGCCAATTTGGATTAAGAATAAAAGGACCACTTCGCCAAAAATAGAGAAGGTATCACCTGTATCAACTACAATTAAACCTGTGACACAAGTAGCTGATGTAGCAGTGAATAAAGCATCTAAAAAGGGCAAACCCTTCCCATCCTCAGTAGAAAATGGCATTGTTAAAAGAAACGTACCTATGGCAATGATAAGGGCAAAGCCCAATACAAGAACTTTGGGAGGATTTAATGCTCTTTTAAAATTGTTCATTTAATTTTCCCTCAATTCTGAATAGTAAACAACTGTTTGTTAGATGGCATAATAAAAAGACCTACGATTAGAGCATGAAAAGGGTAGAAAGCATGCTAATAATGGTGGTCAATAACGACCTCCTTCGCTTTAGCCGACGAAGTTAGCTGACGGGTAGGATGGCGAAAGAGCTTTCTCATCCCTTCTGCTAAAGCAGAATTAACCCCAAAAGATTGGTTCCTCCGTTCTCAAATAGTTGAGATTTGGCCGATATGAAATTGAATGTGATTATTCTACGCCCTTATTCTATTTTTTGTAAACCCCTTAATTGTTAGGAAAATGTAATTATTTTTATTGTGGGCGAATTGTGTATGAATAATTCGAGCAAAAATAAAACCAAAAATTCACTTGATAATTTCGCATACTTTCTATTGACCATTATTAGACAATACGATATAATTTTTTAGTACACAACAGAAGGTGATTTGCCTAATTGTGTATTGACGTGTGTTCGGAGGGAGGGAAAGAGAGATGTCAAAAACTGTCGTTCGCAAAAACGAATCGCTTGAAGATGCTCTTCGCCGCTTCAAACGTACTGTATCAAAAAGTGGTACAATTCAAGAAGTTAGAAAGCGCGAGTTCTACGAAAAACCTAGCGTAAAACGTAAAAAGAAATCAGAAGCTGCACGTAAACGTAAGTGGTAATTTAATTTCCCATTAAAAATCCCTACGTTCATAACACGCAATTGTATGATTCACTGAGCAGACAAAGTTATACCTGAAATTAATCACATTTTTGATTAATTTCAGGTATTTTACATTGCTCAACTTTACGTACATATGAAAAAGCCGAATGAAATCACTTTGATTCATTCGGCTTTTTTGCACATACTAAGTGTTAGTAATTGGCATTAGATCGAATGATAAATAATTAATAAATTTTTTAAGATTTGTGAAACTTTTCGCATGATTGACCGTATATACAGAGGAGAGGCATGTTAGAAGGGAGGGAAAAAGATGCGAAAACGGAGAATCCTCAGCTATTTACTAGTGATATGGATGACTCTTTTGTTAGCGTTTCCATTAACTTCGGCTTTAGCCAGTAATAAGGTTTATCATGTTCCGATTCATAATGAAGTAGAGCGAGGACTTCATGCATTTTTAGAACGAGCTTTTAAAGAGGCTGAAGAAAACAATGCAGAGGCGATTATCTTAGAAATACATACGCCTGGCGGTTTTGTGAATGCAGCAAGCGATATCGCCATGCTTATGGATGCAACGCAAATAAAAACGATTGCTTATATTAATAAGGATGCGCACTCAGCAGGAGCGTTTTTAGCCTTACATGCGGATGAGATCTACATGGTTCCAAATGGAACAATCGGTGCAGCGGCAGTTATCGATTCAGCAGGTAATGCAGCCGACCTAAAGGCCAATAGCGCTTGGCTTGCTCAAATGAAAGCAGCAGCAGAAACGTCAGGGCGCGACCCTAAGTATGCATTAGCAATGGCAGATACCAACTATGAACTACCAGAATACCGTGCTGGCGGAAAGAATTTGTTAACCCTATCAGCCTCAGAGGCAGCAAAGGTTAAATATTCTGAAGGGACGGTTAACGATTTTCAGGAGCTTTTAGAAGTAACCAACTTGAATGGTAGTGATGTTGTTCCCATTGAACCAACCTTTTCTGAAAAGTTAGCTCGTTTTATTACAAATCCCATCATTGTACCTATTCTATTGTCTATCGCTAGCTTAGGACTTGTGATGGAGCTTTATTCGCCAGGATTTGGTGTTCCAGGTATAATGGGCTTATCAGCACTTGGTTTATTTTTCTTTGGACATATGGTGGCCGGCTTTGCGGGATATGAAACATTATTGTTATTTATTGTTGGCTTAGCCCTTTTAATTGCAGAGTTTTTTGTCCCTGGTGGAATTGTTGGTATTTTAGGTGGTGTCTTAATAGTACTAAGTCTGATACTGGCAGGTGCAAATATGATGCAAATGATAGTAGCAATTCTCATTGCGCTTGTGATAGCGATGATAGGAATGGTGATTCTGATGAAATTTTTCGGAAAAAAACTGCATGTCTTAAACAGGCTTGTGTTAATGGATGCAACCACGACAGAAGAAGGGTATGTATCCAATGTGAATCGCACAGAACTGTTAGGAAAAATTGGGAAAACGCTTACACCACTTCGTCCATCTGGAACAATGGTACTTGGTAGTGAACGCATTGATATTGTATCAGAAGGTGGCTATATCGATGCCAATCAACATGTAGAAATTATTAAAGTTGAAGGCTCACGCATTGTTGTGAGACAAACAGATAAAGAGATGGAGGAATAGAAAATGGGTTTTGATTTAGCTTTGATTGGTCCTATTGCTGGACTAGTTATTTTATTCATTGTGCTTGCGGTATTCTTTACCTTTGTACCCGTTGCATTGTGGATTTCTGCATTAGCAGCAGGTGTACGTGTGAGCATTTTTACATTAATTGGGATGCGATTGCGTCGTGTAATCCCTTCTCGAATTGTTAATCCGTTGATTAAAGCACATAAAGCAGGTTTACCTGTAACGATTAATCAGTTAGAGAGTCACTATTTAGCAGGTGGTAATGTTGACCGTGTAGTGAATGCCTTAATTGCGGCTCACCGTGCCAATATTGAGCTGTCATTTGAACGTTGTGCAGCAATTGATTTAGCTGGGCGTGATGTATTAGAAGCTGTTCAAATGTCTGTTAATCCAAAAGTTATTGAAACACCTTTCATTTCAGGTGTAGCAATGAACGGGATTGAGGTAAAAGCAAAGGCTCGTATTACCGTGCGTGCCAACATCGAGCGTTTAGTCGGTGGTGCTGGTGAAGAAACAGTTATTGCCCGTGTAGGGGAAGGGATCGTTTCTACAATTGGTTCGGCTACTAGTCATACAGAAGTATTAGAAAATCCAGATATGATTTCACAAACGGTTTTATCTAAAGGTTTGGATTCAGGAACAGCCTTTGAAATCTTATCCATTGATATTGCGGATGTAGATATCGGTAAAAACATCGGGGCTGAATTACAAATTGAACAAGCACAAGCTGATAAAAACATTGCGCAAGCAAAAGCTGAGGAACGTCGTGCAATGGCTGTAGCAAACGAGCAAGAAATGATTGCACGTGTTCAAGAGATGAAGGCAAAAGTAGTAGAAGCAGAAGCGGAAGTACCACAAGCGATGGCTGAAGCCTTACGTTCTGGTAATCTTGGCATTATGGATTATATGAACTATCGCAATATCCAAGCAGATACAGCGATGCGCGACTCTATCTCAAAAGTAAGCAATGATAAACCAGAAAAAAATGAACCCAATGCTTAATAATAACGGAAAGGAGCGAAACTAACATATGGAACAGTTAATAATCTTCGCCATAATTGCCATAGTCAGCTCTATTTTCGGAAAATCAAAAAATAAAAAGCCTCAGAAGCAGATGCCTCCTTTTAATAAAGACACCGTGGTGGAGCCTCCAGTTACGGAGAAAGCACCACATCGTACTGGGAAAGCACAGAGTTTTGAAGATTTTGCACGAGAATTTATAGGAGATTGGATTCCAGAAAATGAGAAAGTCGAGGAGCCTAAAAAATTTGTTGAAGAACAAGTGAAAAGGGAAATACCAAGCTATGTTGCTCCAGCTGTCATTCCAGCAGATATCCCTAGCCGTTCTTCTAATCGAGAAGGTCGAGGACGATTAGCTGCTGGAAAAAAAGAAGTGCAATCAGTTGGCACAAATTCGACTTTACAACTACCTCAATCTAAAAATGATCTTATGCAAGCAATCGTGATGGCTGAAATATTAGGGCCACCGAAATCAAAAAGAAAATAACTAGCATGTCCTCCTTTTTCGATGCATATATTGCCGAAGAAGGAGGCATTTTTTATGAAAAAATTATTTCAATTAACGCCACTACTTGAGTTGTTAGAATACGAATCATTAAAAATTATTGGACCCTACCGTTTTATTCATGCAGATGCGACGACCTGTTCGTTTGTCTATGCAGATTATCATATTACTGTCAATGCGGATTCAGTGACAATCAATGCGCTCAAAGAAGAAATGCTACATCTCACTGTTGACAATCTACAGGAGCTTCATATGAAAATGACAAAGAATATGGGTGTGAGCAAAAATGTGGAATAATCGGCCAATTATTATACGTATAAAGCGCCATGAAAATGTTCATCCTTTTATTCAAGCATTGCACGCTCAACATGTCCCATTAAAGCGTGTTGTCTTTCGTGAGCAGGAAGTTTCCTTTGAAACGACGATGCATTATCTACCAAAAATTCGCCGTGTACGAAGACGTTTTCGCTTAAAAATGGCTGTATTTTATGCAGATGAGCTTCAAGTTTTTCGAGCGCAAATTTGGACTTTATTGGGCTTAGCCTTTATGATTGCTATTCCAATTCTTTGTGCACAAGTCATATGGCGAGTGGACATAGAAGCCGCAACACCAGAACTAGAGCAGCGTTTAGGTAAGACCTTTCATGAAACCTTTCAATTAGAAACCCCTTTATCTCAAAAAAAGTTACCTTCCAATACGGTTATACGACAAAAGCTGTTAGAGCAACACCGAGAGCTATCATGGGTTCATATTGATAAACATGGCGGACGAGTAATTTTGAGACCACAAGAATCACCTAAACAAACAGAGCAAACAACTGATAAATTAGCCTCCCATATAGTAGCAACGAAAAGTGGTGTCATTACACACTTTAATATACAGCATGGCGAGCGAAAAATTTCAGTAAATGATACAGCCTACGAGGGTGACGTCCTCGTAAGTGGTGTATTAGAAAGTGGCACAGATCAAGTTTTTGTAGGGGCGAAGGGAGAGGTTTATGCAGACTATTGGCTTGAATGTTCATTTAAAATTCCAACAAAAATTACCGTGGAAACCTTGCAGCAAAAGCAATGGCGAGTGTTGATAAAGGGTATACATGAGGAAAAGGTGGATTATGTACAAAGAAAGGATTTACCGAATTGGCTATCTCCCTATGTTTCAATTGTAGAGGAGCAACAGACGAAAACGATGCAAGTAGAGTTGGATGAATCGAAAATTGAGTCATTGCTGATTCCTTTATTGCATGAAAAAGTATTACGTTCGTTACCTGCAAAAACAATCATCAAGAAAGAAAACCTTTTACAGGCAAAGTGGGGGAATGGTACAGTTGAAGGGAAAGTTCTATTTTTAGTCAATGAAAACATTGCAAGTCCAATACAAGGCCTACAAGGAGAATGATTATGTCAGAACAGTTAACTGTATTACAGGTGGATAATCCAAATGAAGCGGTTATGCTACTAGGTATTTCCGATGCAAATATGAAATTAGTTGAAGAAGCACTTAATGTTCATATCATTACGCGTGGTGAACAAATTCAACTTGCGGGTGAAGAAAATGCTAAGGAACAGGCAACATTTCTTCTGCATGCTTTATTGAAGGTCATTCGCAAAGGAATTAATATTGATCAACGTGATGTCACAACAGCTATTGAAATGACACAAAAAGGAACAATCGAGTATTTTGCAGAACTATATGATGAAGAAATAGCACGCACGACGAAAGGTAAGTCAATTCGTGCAAAAACAATTGGTCAACGAGAATACATACAAGCAATCCGTCATAAAGACGTTGTTTTCGGTATTGGTCCAGCCGGTACTGGGAAAACGTATTTAGCGGTAGTCATGGCAACACAGGCACTTAAAAACGGCCATGTTAAGAGAATTATTTTAACTCGCCCTGCTGTTGAAGCTGGAGAGTCTCTAGGCTTTCTTCCAGGAGATTTAAAGGAAAAGGTCGATCCATATCTACGACCTCTCTACGACGCTTTAAACGACATCTACGGCTCAGAACAAACACAGCGGCTAATTGAACGCGGAACGATTGAAATCGCCCCTTTAGCCTATATGCGTGGCCGTACATTAGATGATGCCTTTGTTATTTTAGATGAAGCACAAAATACAACACATCAACAAATGAAAATGTTCCTAACTCGTCTAGGCTTCGGCTCTAAAATGGTCATCACAGGTGATAAAACGCAAATCGACTTACCCAAAAATACAGAATCTGGCTTGATTGTAGCAGAACGTACATTAAAGTATGTTAAATCTATTCATTTCCAAGTACTAGAACAAGGCGATGTCGTACGTCACCCAATCGTAGCCAAAATCATTCAAGCCTACGAAGAACAGCAACTTTAGAATTGCGTAGCAATTCTAAAGTCTGCCCCGAAAGCGAAGCGACAGGGGCAACGAGGTTTAAAACATCCATATAGTTAAAACCTAAACCACGAATTTAATCAAAATATGGAAAAAAATGTGACAGCTATGCGAAGATGCATAGCTGTTTTTTGCTTTCTTATACATTTTTCGAGAAAAATGTATGTTGAATTGGTATGATAGTAGGTAGATAGAGGAGGTGCCAGATGGAGAAACAACTTCGAAAATTTACAGAGCTTATCGGTTTTCGCTACTTTCTTATCATCATTCTCATTTTAACAGGTGGCCTACAATTTGGGTTCATGTATGGCAATGTTAAAGGAGTTACATATGATTTCAAACCATTACAGCTTGCGCCTGAAACCGTACGATCTACTAAAACGATTGAAGACACTTATAAAACACAGCTAGAGCGAGAAAAAGCTGCCAATGCAGTGGATTCAGTCTATCAATTTTCGGAGGATGTCGCCAAGCAAAGAGCAGCGATTGTAACATCATTATTTGATTATGTTTTGGAAGTGAAAAAAGATGTTGCAAATAGTAAGGAACCTATTCCTATTGCAGACCAGGTTACACAGCTTCGAAAAAAATTTGAATCCATTGACGAAGACCAGATGCCGTTAATTTTTACAGATTCTCAGCTGGAAGGTCTATTAGTACAAAGTGAAGATGATTTAACTAGAACAAGTACGCAATTATCTAAATTTGTAGAGGAATATTTACAAAAATCCATCCGACCAGAGAACGTCTTTGTTGCACAAAATGATTTTGAAACAAAGATTCGTGGACAACGAGGATATCCTGATAAAATATTCAATACAGTCGTGTTAATAGGACGTACAAGCATTATTGAAAATGAAACAATTAACGAAGAACAAACAAAGATTCGAAAACAGCAGGCCAAAGAAAGTGTAGAGCCGACACGAATTTTACAAGGTCAGATTATTGTTCAAGAAGGCCAAATTATTGACAATGAGGCTTTTAGACAATTAGAGCTATTAGGGATGGTTAGTAATAAAGCCTCCTTTAAGCCGATAGCAGGGCTTATTATTTTAACGCTACTACAAATGATGTTTATGTATATTTTATTTGAGCGTTGGGAGACGAACGAACGAAAAAAACGTAATGCACTGTTAGTCACAGTGATTGTTTATAGCTTGTCTATTTTGCTAATGAAATTTATTAGCTTAGTTTCTAGTGGCTTTGATGTGACGATTGCCTTTTTATTTCCGACAGCACTAGCGACGATGCTTGTACGATTGCTAGCAGATGAGCGAGCAGCCGTATTAATTACAGTTATGACGGCTGCTTCAGCAGGGGTAATTTTTCAAGAAGGCTATTCCTCAGTTATGCAAATGGAAATTACGCTGTATATCATATTCGGAGGGTTTGCAAGCCTATTCTTTTTGCGTAGTGTGGAAAAACGCTCACATATTTTACATGCGGTTGGTGTGATTTCCCTTGTAAACATGGCATTTATTGCGTTTTATTTGTTAATGACACAATCATCCTATGGCTTACCAGAATTAGCATTTTACTTAATAGCGGCGATGTTATCAGCCTTGCTTTCAGGGGCATTAACGATGGGACTTTTACCATTCTTTGAATCGGCGTTTAGCTTGCTTTCGTCTTTACGCTTAATTGAGCTATCCAATCCCAACCATCCATTATTAAAAAAATTATTAATGGAAACTCCAGGGACATATCATCATAGTGTGATGGTAGCGAACTTAGCGGAAGCTGCGTGTGAAGAGATTGGTGCTGACGGTTTATTAGCGCGTGTAGGTTGTTATTATCATGATATTGGTAAAACCAAACGACCTTCCTTTTTCATCGAAAATCAGATGTCGGGCATCAATCCGCATGATTCGTTACCACCTGAAACAAGTGCAGAGATTATTATCGCCCATACGACAGATGGTGCCAATATGTTAAAACGTTATAAAATGCCCCAAGAAATTATTGATATCGCTTTACAACATCATGGCACAAGTTTGTTAAAATTCTTCTTGTTTAAAGCAAAGGAAGAAGGAAAAAATATTGATGAGGCAAAGTTCCGATACCCAGGGCCCAAACCACAAACAAAAGAAGCAGCTGTTATAAGTGTTGCGGATAGTGTCGAGGCAGCAGTACGTTCTATGAAAGAGCCAAATGCAGAGAAAATTCAGAAGCTAGTACGAGCGATTATCGATGATCGCGTCCAAGATAATCAGTTTGATGAATGCGATATTTCAATAAAAGAGTTAAAATGTATAGAGAGAGTACTTTGTGAAACGTTGAATGGGATATTCCATTCACGTATTGAATATCCAAAGGCAGATAAGTAGGAGGATCTATGATTTTAACAATTGATTTTACGGATGAAACAAATGAAGTGGGAGCACAACATATCGAACTTGTTGAAAAGCTATTACATCATGCTGCAAGTGTAGAAAATATTGAGCCAGAAACAGAGGTTTCGGTGACGTTTGTAACGAACAAGGCAATTCAAGATATTAATCGTGAATATCGTGGCAAAGATCAACCAACAGATGTCATTTCCTTTGCACTAGAGGAGCTAGGTGAAGGGGAAATTGAAGTAACTTTTGAAGGTATGCCACGTGTATTAGGTGATATCATTATTTCGACTGATCGTGCAAAAGAGCAAGCAGAGGAATATAATCATTCCTTTGAGCGAGAATTAGGCTTTTTAGCTGTACATGGTTTTTTACATTTACTTGGTTATGACCATATGGAGCCAGAAGAAGAGAAAGTGATGTTTGCAAAGCAAGATGAGATTCTCCAAACTTTTGGCTTAGGTCGAGATTAGATGAATTTGCGAAAATACTTGCGATCTTTTGGCTATGCTTTTGAAGGCATCATAACTGCAAGTAAAGAACAAAATTTGAAATCACATATAGTAAGTGCAATCATTGTTATACTGGCTAGTTATTTGACAGGTTTATCTCGTATGGAGTGGTATATTGTGCTACTATTAATAGCACTAATGTTTGCGCTGGAAATGATGAATACAGCTATCGAACGGGTAGTCGATTTAGCTTCCCCAGAGATACATCCGCTTGCTAAGCAAGCAAAAGATATTGCAGCAGGTGCAGTGCTTGTATTTGCGCTATTCAGTGCTATAATCGGATTACTCATCTTTCTGCCAAAATGGTTTTAATGGAAATGAGTGTCTTCTAATTGAAAATAAACCATAAATGTGAGGGAGAATTAGTATAGATGACAATGGATATGCATGCATTATTAGAAGAATCAAAAAAGGCACGTGAAAAAGCCTATGTTCCTTATTCAAAATTTAAAGTAGGGGCAGCTCTACTAACTAAAGATGGAGAGGTTATTCACGGTTGTAATATTGAAAATGCAGGCTATAGTATGACAAATTGTGCTGAACGTACAGCGTTTTTTAAGGCAGTATCGGAGGGGATTTACGAATTCGAGGCCATTGCCATTGTAGCTGATACAGACGGACCATGCGCCCCATGTGGAGCATGTCGCCAGGTCATGATGGAGTTTTGTGCTCCAACTATGCCTGTTTATTTAACGAATTTAAAAGGTGATGTGACGGTAACGTCAGTGGGCGAATTACTACCGTTTGCATTTACGACGGAGGATTTAGAGAATGCAGGAAACTAAAAATGGCTATAAATCAGGCTTTATCTCCATCATTGGTCGTCCAAATGTTGGCAAATCGACATTTTTAAATCGTGTCATTGGCCAAAAAATTGCGATCATGAGTGATAAGCCACAAACAACACGAAATAAAGTACAAGGCGTACTAACAACAGATGATAGCCAAATGATTTTTATTGATACACCAGGTATTCACAAGCCAAAACATAAACTAGGCGATTTCATGCTGAAGGTTTCTAAAAACACATTGCGTGAAGTAGACGTTATTATGTTTATGGTTAATGCTGAGCAAAAACTCGGTAAAGGTGATGAATTTATTCTAGAAATGCTAGCAGGAAACCCAACACCTGTCTTTTTGGTCATCAATAAAATTGATGCCATTCATCCAGATGAACTAATGGGAATTATTGAGAGCTATAAAGAGCGCTATGACTTTGCGGAGATTGTACCGATTTCTGCGCTACAAGGCAATAATGTTGAAAATTTATTAGTGACATTGGCGAAGTATTTACCAGAAGGACCTCAGTATTACCCAGCCGATCAAGTGACAGATCAT
The DNA here is from genome assembly GCF_001705465.1 of Lysinibacillus sp. AR18-8. Taxonomy (NCBI): domain Bacteria; kingdom Bacillati; phylum Bacillota; class Bacilli; order Caryophanales; family Bacillaceae; genus Lysinibacillus; species Lysinibacillus sp. AR18-8. Next base: position 197,366 of record NZ_MDGU01000004.1, on the reverse strand, counting down.
CCTGAACGATTTATCATATCTGAACTTATTCGTGAAAAAGTCCTACATTTAACGCGTGAAGAAATTCCCCATTCTATCGCGGTGGTAATTGATAAAATTCGTCGTGATGAAGAAAATGAGGATAAAATTCATGTAGCGGCTACAATTATTGTGGAGCGTGATTCTCAAAAAGGGATAGTTATTGGAAAACGTGGAGCCTTGCTAAAAGAAGTAGGGACACGTGCGCGAAAGGATATCGAAATGCTTCTAGGGTCTAAAGTTTATTTAGAGCTATGGGTAAAGGTGCAAAAAGATTGGCGTAATAAAGCTACACATTTACGTGATTTTGGATTCCGTGATGATGAATATTAAGTTTTTACTGGCTTAGCCAATGAATTGTAACGTTGACGAACATGGCCCGTTGAATCAGGAATAGACGCCAAATTTTGACGTGACGGTTTTAGGTTAACTTCTTCTTGTAGGCACAAAAGGATCTAGAAGTATTTGATCATTTTTATTTTTGAGCTGTCCAAAATTATTTTGGGCAGCTCTCTTTGCATGGATAGTTCTTTTATGAAAGGAGGGGGATTATGCTTCATAAATGGGAGGGGATTGTATTAAAGGTTCGCGCTTATGGGGAATCTAATAAGATTGTTATTTTGCTAACTCGGGAAGCTGGTAAAGTGGCTACGATGGCTAGAGGGGCAAAAAAACCTTCTAGTAGATTGGCTTCCATCACGCAACCCTTTACCTATGGGATGTTTATGGTACAACATCATACAGGCATGGGAACTTTGCAACAGGGAGAACATTTAAATTCAATGCGCCATATTCGTGAGGATATTATGGCTACTGCTTATGCTAGCTATATTATGGAATTAGTGGAGCGAGTTGTGGAAGAAGGAAAGCCAGAGCCATTTGCGTTCGATGTTTTACTACATGCACTACAAGCAATTGAGGATGGCTACGATCCTGAAGCTATTACGCTATTTGTTGAATGGAAAATGTTGCCCTATACAGGTGTACAACCTATTTTACATGCCTGTGCTGCGTGTGGCGCAGTAGATGGGGAATTCGCTTTTTCCTTTGCTCAAGGAGGATTCTTATGCCATCGCTGTTATCAGCATGACCCCTATATCATTCGCTTAACGCCAACACAGCTGAAACTTATCAGGATGTTCTACACTGTTCCTATCGACCAAATTGGAAAAATAGAACTAAAAAAAGAAACAAAATATTTCATTAAAAAAATTATAACAACCATCTATGAAGAACAAACCGGTATTCGGTTTAAGACGAGAAAATTTATAGAGCAACTAGAACGTACCCCTGAACTGCAAATACGCTCGAAAGACAAAATGCCAGATGAATCATAATGTTCATCTGGCATTTCACGTTATTTAAAATTCATCCTCATCCTCTGTCACTAAAAAGGCCCACTGTCCAGCAATTTTTTTACTTTCAATATAAAGGTATGATGTTTCATTGTTTTTACCTGTTAAATGGAGAATCGCTAGACCTTCAGCTTTTGGCGTAATATGTAGTTGCCCGTCAAGAATTGTCGCTTTTACAGGCACTGGCTCAAAACCAAAGCTTTCGAGTGCTACATGTGTTGGTTCGAAAGGTAATTCTTGCGCTGTCAGTATTAATTCATCTGTCAAATGATATAAATCAATGCTGCGAACAAAATCATAGGAATACACATCTGCGGCCATCTTTTGTTGTTGCGTCCCATCTGAAAATGTAACAATGTATTGTCCATTTTGCGAAATGGACAGTGTTTGATCTTGTTGATTAAAGTTATAGAAATTTGAAGCGAGTGGCTGTCCATTCGCGTTTTGAACCGTCACCTCTGTTGGTATGAATGGTAATTTGCTCTCAGACAAATCGAGTGGTAAATTTTCGATATAATCATCTTCTTCTACTTCTTCAAGTGTTACCTTCAGCTTACCATTTACATTTTTGACATGTACTAAATAAAAAATGTCAATAAAGTCCTCTGAATCATCAGTCAATCCAGTAATCACTAATTTACCCGTACCTTCTTTTATAGGGGTAATTGTGATAGACTCTGTCATATCTTCCTCTTCATTCCATGTGAAAATATCCTCTGCTGGCTCAAGACCACCATAAGAAGCAAAAATATAGTCCTGTTTAAATTGACTTGCATAGACGGTTGCATTGCCTAGCAACTTTTCAGCTCGTACAACAAAAGCAGCCAGCTGAGAGCGCTTTACATTGCTTTTTGGGCCGAAAGTGGTTGCAGATGTTCCTTTGGTAATCCCATTTGCAAACAATGCTTTAATATGAGGCTCAAATTCATTCCCCTTTTTAACGTCTGTAAATGGTAATTGTGTGTTACTCGTACTTGTTAATCCAAAGCCTTTCGCAATCATTTTAGACATTTGCTCGCGAGTTATATTTTGAGTAGGGTAGAAATAACCATTTGCACCATTAATAATGCCAGCATTTGCTAATGCTGCAATGGCTCCGTAGTTTTCATCGCCAGGTTTGATGTCTTTGAATTGGGGATTTTTTACGTGAACTGTATCTAACTTTAAAATACCTGCTAAAATCTTCGCAGCCTGTGTACGTGTAATAGGATTAGCGGGTTTAAATGTCCCATCCATATAGCCTGAAATAATGCCACGCTCTGCTAATTGAATAATAGCCTTACCTTCTTCATTGGTTGGGTTGATATCAGGAAAAAATGATGCTGCGTGTGCGGGTGGTGCGATAATAATCGCACTTGTTGCTAAAGCAGAAGCCATAGCTAGTTGAAATAAACGTTGAGACTGCAATTAAATTCCTCCAAAAAGTACAATAGAAAATTTTATAGTATATATATTTCTGGTCAGACCTTCCTATGTATCAGTTCAAACTTCCGGACGAATGAATGTTAAAAGGTGATGTGTCTTTAGCCTGTCAATTATTCATTATTTAACAGCTAATACTAACTATAATAACTTATTTATACCAAAAAGATGGAACAACGCATAGAGGGAATTTCATCCATATCATGACTGTTCGGTAATCGATTATACCTTATGTAAAAAGGGGGAGCTAAAACTAATTAACTTGCATAGCACAGAACTCGCTTCATTTTATCTTTTAAATAAAAAGAAATACCTTTGATTTTATAGGAGGATGCAACTAGATTACCTTTCTTTTTAATGAATAAATTTCAATTTTTACAAAATAAAATTATTGCGTAAATTTAATTTTATTTGTTATTTTTCCGTCTTTAAATGAATAATATGAAGTCTTATTTATCTATATTTTTATTTATTTATATATTTATAAGTATTTTAATAGGTAAAAAGATTTGTATTTTTGTTTAGTTTTCATTATATAAGTGGTAGAAACTGTTCATTCGAGACCCATATACTAGTTGAAAAGGCATTTTAACCTATGATATTGTAAATGGTATAGATAATGGTAATTATATTTTTTAAATATAATTAAGTCGTTTAATCTCCATCGAAACTGATGTACGCTAGATCACTTTAGACATGCCTATGAAATATAAAAGCCTCTATCAGCAAAACGTATTGTTATACGTTTATCAGAATAGCGCAGTCCTATGGAAGAAGGAGGGAGTCACATAGTGCTTAGTACATTGCGTATGTGGCAAAATATATGCTACGAAAAGTAACCTTAAGTATTCATGAAGTTGAAGCAAATGATATATTAGCAGAAGATATTTTTTCAGAGTATCGTTTATTGGCTAAAAAGGATTTAGTTTTAACGGAGCGAATTATTGCCTTACTTAAACTTCGTAAAGTAGATGAATTATCTGTCTATTTGCCATCTAATTCAGTTCGAGTTGTACATGATTTAAGTGCTCAACGAACAAGAGAATATGAAGATCTATTTGCCCCATTAATTGAAAAAAGAGATCCTGTGGATGATTATAAAGAGACAGTTAGTCAGCTTTTTATGACAACGTTGGAGAATGTCGTGCACGAATTACGCTATGGACAAATTCTTAAAAGCATACAGGATACGGCTTATGTAAGAGGTGTTTTTGAAAAGATTTTGGAAAAAAAACATCGCTATGAGCTACTTATGCGTTTAAAGGAATGGGACGAGTATTCATTTGTCCATTCATTTGATGTGTTTGTATTAGGTACAATTTTTGCTAGATACCTAGGTTTAACAGATATTGAAACATTAGCTAGGGGCTACCTGTTCCATGATATCGGGAAGGTTTTTATACCCCAAGAAATATTAAATCTGAAACGTAAACTCTCTGAAGATGAGTTCGATATTGTAAAGACGCACACAACAAAAGGCTACGAGCTACTCATGGAACATAACGAGGAAGACATTGCCTATTTGGCAAGAGATCATCATGAACGTTTTGCGGGAAAGGGCTATCCAAATCAACTTTGTGCGGATGATATGAGTGAGGGTGTACAATTATTACAAATTGTTGATGTATATTCAGCGATGACATCCAAGAGAGTCTATCATGTTGGCTATGGTGCTACAGATGCTTTAGCTGTCTTATACAGAGATCGACATTTATATAATGAGAGCTTTATGCATAAATTTGTAGAATGTTTAGGGATTTACCCAGTAAACTCTGTTGTTATGTTATCCGATAATCGCAGTGCACAAGTAGAACTTGTTTATGATTTATTTCCAACATTACCAAAAGTAAGATTGTTAGATGAGCAAAAATCAATGAATCTTCCTTTGAACTATAGTGTGAGAATTACGAAAATGATCGACTATCGAGCGAATAGCTTTGAAGAGATTTTCAACTTATTTGTAGAGCAATTAATCCGCTGTGACGAAAATAATCTGAGAATTCATTTTAATAAATTAATTGACCATTTACATCCTAAAGAAATTGTCTTAAAAATTTTTCTGCCAGCCTTTCGTATTTTACGTTTACTAACAAGGGAAATCCAAACGGATATGACAAAGTATCGCAATTCTATTGGTATTTTAAAAACGCTCCTAGAGGAGCAATTAAACGTTTTATATATGGATTATCAACATGAGCAAACGACCATATTAGTTGTGGAGACATCGTTGCGTGAAAATTTCTTCATTAAGCTTGTTCAAAGTATTTTGTATATTGATAAAATTGTGCCATTCTTTATAAACCCAGGTGATGATCAACGTATTACACAATTGATGGAACATTGTGATGTTAATGTCGCTTACTTTATTGAAGATGAACTAACTTTTGACAAACGGGTTCGTCCAATGCGAGAAGGTACATTCCTTTATTACTCACTAGCGGATATTGAGGAGCTATTAGTAAGCTTAATAGGTTTGAGCATGAAAAAGTTTTCATTCGAGGAAAAAATGCAAGAGCGTTTATTTTCAACATTTAAAGCATAAGAAAGAGGGAGTTGCCTGCTGGCTACCCCCTCTTTTTTAAGTGATTAGAATTGTAGGTGTTTTTCAATATATGCTTTTACTTCAGCAATAGGCATACGAACTTGTGTCATAGAGTCACGATGACGTACTGTTACTTGGCCATCCTCTTTTGAATCAAAATCATATGTGATACAGAATGGTGTACCAATTTCATCTTGACGACGGTAACGTTTACCAATTGATTGTGATTCATCAAAATCAACAGGGAAGGCTTTACGCAGTTCAGCCCAAACATCTGTAGCTTCATCAGATAATTTTTTAGAAAGTGGTAGCACAGCAGCTTTAAATGGAGCCAGAGCAGGGTGGAAACGTAAAACCGTACGTTTATCATCACCTTCTAGTTCCTCTTCATCATAGGCATCACACAAGAAAGCTAATGTTACACGATCAGCGCCTAATGATGGTTCAATACAATAAGGAACATAACGTTCATTTGATACAGGATCAATGTAAGTGAAATCTTCACCAGAGTGCTCCATATGTTGTTTTAAGTCGTAATCTGTACGATCTGCTACACCCCAAAGCTCTCCCCAGCCAAATGGGAATTTGAATTCGATATCTGTTGTAGCGTTAGAGTAGTGAGATAGCTCATCATCCTCATGGTCACGAAGGCGCATCGAATCTTCTTTCATGCCTAGGTTTAGTAACCAATTTTTACAGAATTCTTTCCAATATGCATGCCATTCAAGGTCTTCACCAGGTTTACAGAAGAATTCAAGCTCCATTTGTTCGAATTCACGTGTACGGAATGTGAAGTTACCCGGTGTAATTTCGTTACGGAAAGATTTACCGATTTGTGCGATACCAAATGGTGTACGTTTACGCATAGAACGTTGAACGTTTTTAAAGTTCACGAAAATACCTTGTGCCGTTTCTGGGCGTAAATAAATTTCATTTGTAGAGGATTCCGTTACACCTTGGAATGTTTTAAACATGAGGTTGAATTGGCGAATATCTGTGAAATCAGCCTTTCCGCAATCAGGGCATACTACGTCATATTTAATCATTGTTTCTTTCATTTGGTCGAATGTCATACCATCAACAATGATTTCATCGCCTTTCGCTAATGCAGCGTCTTCGATAATTTTATCTGCACGGTGGCGGGCCTTACATGATTTACAGTCGATCATTGGGTCATTGAAGTTTCCTACGTGACCAGAAGCAACCCAAGCTTTTGGATTCATCAAAATAGCAGCATCAATACCTACATTGTATTCAGATTCCTGAACAAACTTTTGCCACCATGCTTTTTTAATATTATTTTTTAATTCGACACCTAGTGGACCATAATCCCACGTGTTTGCTAAACCTCCGTAGATTTCAGAACCAGGGAAGACAAAGCCTCGATGCTTCGCTAAAGATACGATGGTTTCCATTGATTTGTTAGCCATAAAATAGCCTCCTTTAAATTTTTAATACGTTGTTTTAGCGGTAAAAACGCCATAGTTTTTTCATTCAGTTGCAACTAAATGAAAATAGCACCCGTCTCCGGGCACATTGTATGCCCAGGGACGAGTGCTAATACCCGCGGTTCCACCCTGATTGTTTTAAACGAGTAGTTTAAAACCTCTTTTCAAAAAGTTAGCTCAGGGAGTGCCTTTTCTCTGTTGCTGTGTAGACTTTCACCATCTTCTACTCGCTATAGAATGGAACAGATACTTTTTTCCCATCATCGCCTGTATAACGCAATTTGCTCGAAAATACTGATAGAGCAAGCGTATGTGTCAATATTGTAGCATGTAGTTCTTTAATTCGCAATAATTATTAAAATAGTATATAATAATTGAGCATAAGTATAACACTATTAGATTTGAGGCGGTGAGTCCAATCGAACTCAATAAACGTCAGGAAGACATATTACAAATTGTGAAAGAAAATGGCCCTATTACGGGGGAACATATTGCCGAACGTCTCAATCTGACAAGAGCAACTCTAAGACCGGATTTAGCAATCCTAACAATGGCAGGATTTCTGGATGCAAGACCAAGGGTTGGTTATTTTTATTCAGGTAAGAAGGCATCTGTTACATTAATAGATAGTATTCACAATTTAAAAGTGAAGGATTTTCATTCAGGGCCAGTAGTTGTCCCTGAAACAATGACGGTTTATGATGCAATTTGCTTTATGTTTTCAGAAGATGTTGGTACACTCTTTGTCGTAGATAAGAATGAGTTTTTGACAGGCGTACTATCTCGCAAAGATTTACTGCGTACAAGTATTGGCACGCAGGATTTAAATAAAATTCCAGTACATATTATTATGACGCGTATGCCAAATATTTCGTACTGTGAAAGATCAGATTCTTTAATTGTTGCAGCGAACAAACTTATTGAACGTGAGGTTGATTCACTACCAGTAGTTGAACCGCAAGAGGGTGGTTTAACGATTGTTGGTCGTCTTACAAAAACAACGATTACACGGGCTTTCTTATCTCTTGCACAAAATGTCTAAATGAAGGAGAGCTGCATGAAAAGACTACGCGTATTTGTTGTATCTGATTCTGTCGGTGAAACTGGTGATCAAGTTGCAAAAGCGGTTATTAGCCAGTTCCGACCGGGTCTTGAAAATACTGTGATTCGTCGATTTCCACATATTCAATCAGAGGAGCTTATCCGTAAAATTGTTTTTCTTGCTTCGCAACAGCGAGCATTCATTGTTTATACACTTGTTCGCCAAGAAATGCGTAAATTATTACATGATTTATGTGAACAAGAAAAAATTCAGGCTGTTGATATTTTAGGGCCAGCCTTACAATCAATGGCAGCTTTTATGGAAGAAAATCCATTGGAAACGCCTGGTATTGTTCATCTGCTGGATGATGATTATTTCAAAAAAATTGAAGCGATTGAATTTGCGGTAAAATATGATGATGGTAGAGATCCAAGAGGATTATTACAGGCTGATATTGTACTAGTTGGTGTATCACGAACTTCTAAAACACCACTATCACAATATTTAGCCCATAAAAAATATAAAGTGGCGAATGTACCTTTAGTGCCAGAGGTAGAACCACCAGAAGAGCTATTACAGATAGACCCTAAAAAATGCTTTGGATTGATTATTTCCCCTGAGAAGTTAAACTCAATTCGGAAAGAAAGATTAATGTCTCTCGGCTTGAATGATGATGCTATCTATGCACAGCATGAAAGAATTCTTGATGAGATTCAGCATTTTGAAAAAATTGTCGGTAGAATAGGTTGTAAAGTTATCGATGTGACAAATAAAGCTGTTGAAGAGACAGCAAATACGATTATCGAACATATTTTGACCTGTAAATAAGGATAGAATTTTAAACCACCTCGGTTAGCAGAGGCGGTTTTTTTGAGTGGATTTTGAAAATGGTATAGATAAAAACTAATTTTTGTTTTATAATAATAAAATTGTGGTAAAAATATTTATAAGAGAAAAATCCTAATTTTTTGTCGAGAAATAAAGGAATTTTAAAACGAATAGCGAATTGTGTTTCTAGAACGCAAATATTAAAGATGGTGATGGATTTGGCAGGGAAGATTCCAGAAGAAGTAATTGAGCAGATTCGCACACAATCAGATATCGTTGATGTTATTAGTGAATACATGCAGCTTACTAAGCGTGGGCGAAATTGGTTTGGTCTCTGTCCATTTCATGGAGAGCAAACACCGTCTTTTTCTGTATCTACAGACAAGCAAATTTTTCATTGCTTTGGTTGTGGTGCAGGGGGCAATGCCATTACTTTTGTAATGGATATTGAAGGCATTTCTTTTCCTGATGCAGTTGTGAAACTTGGGGAACGTGTTGGCATACACTTAGATGTTGAGCCAAGTTTCCCTGGAGGAACGAAAAAGATATCTAAAGCGGAAGAAAGGATGAAAGAAGCACACGCTTTTGCAGCAGATTTTTTTCATCATTTACTGTTGAATACAGAAGATGGTGAAGAACCTTTAAATTATTTGCTAGAAAGAGGATTTACAAGGGAACTTATCGAATCTAATAACATTGGTTGGTCTCTCCCAAGCTTTGATGCATTAACAATATTGCTTGAAAGAAAAGGTTATAACTTACAAGAAATTGCCGAAAGTGGCTTAATCATCAAAAGAGAGGGAGAAGAGCGTTATTTTGATCGTTTTAGAGGACGTATCATGTTTCCTATTCGAGATGAGAATGGTAAAATTATTGCCTTCTCAGGACGTATCCTTTCATCCAATGGTGAGGAAGCAAAATATTTAAATAGTCCAGAATCACCAATTTTCCAAAAAAGTGAAGTGCTGTATAACCTAGATAAAGCACGAACTTCTATCAGAAAAAATCGTCAAGTAGTATTGATGGAAGGATTTATGGACGTTTTAGCAGCCAACTCTGTAGGTGTCATGAATGTTGTTGCGACAATGGGTACTTCGTTAACAAATCAGCATATCACAAAGCTAAAGCGCTTAGTAGAGCAAATTACGATTTGCTATGATGGTGATAATGCTGGATTTGATGCAGCGAAACGAGCGGCGCAGCTACTGCATACAGAGCGATTGAAAGTCGATATTGCCGTGTTGCCAGAAAAATTAGATCCTGATGAATACATTCACACTTTAGGTGGACAAGCATTTAAGGAACAAATTTTGGAAAAACCTCATGCGTATATTGCTTTTATGATGATGCATGCTAGACGCAATAAGAACTTTCAATTTGAAAATGATACGCTTCAATATATTCAAGAAGTTCTTGAGCAGCTAGTGGGAAGATCTTCACCAGTTGAACGAGATTTGTATATACGACAGCTATCAAATGAAACAAACATCTCGGAAGAAGCCATTTATGCCCAATTCCGAAAACTGGAGGCTAATCAGGTACGTTCTGCTAAAGTAGAAATGCCTACACAGATACCTTCAATGCCAGTCACGCAACAACAAAAGCCTATGGACGCAGCCGAACGTGCCGAACGTTTATTACTGGCTCATATGCTTCATAATATAGATGTAGTGGACAGGGTATTACGTAGTGAGCAAAAAGAGCCATTTGTACGAGATGCCTATATGGCAGTTTTTGTTCGCTTAGTTGGATTTTATGAGGAGTATGGTCATCCTGATTATCAACGTTTTGTGGAAATTTTGGATGACGCTGAATTACGAAAAATTGTCATGGAAGCGGCTTTAGTTGAGCGAGATCCAGATCAAGCAGAGGCAGAGGTTATGGACTCTATCCGTCAGCTTCAAAAATATAGAATTGAGCAAGAAATTTATCAAAAGATGCATGAGTCAAAGGAAGCGGAGAAGATGCATGAGTATGCACGTGCACTTGAAATCGCCCAACAGATTATTCATTTAAGAAAATCGTTATCGGCGATTTAACCCGATTCGGTTGTTTAGAAGGAGGAAGGTTTATGGCGGACAAGTCAGAACGTTCAAAAGAGATAGAAGTAGAAATTACATTAGATGATGCAAAAAAATTCCTACAAGAAAAAGCAAAAACAGAGGGTGAAATTTCAATGAAAGAAATTTCAGAGAAACTAACACCTTATGAATTGGAAAACGAAGAAATTTTCCATTTTGCTGAGGATCTTGAAAAGCATAAAGATATTCAAATCATTGGAAAAGAAGAATTTGAAGAAGAAAGTCTAATGAAAGAAGAAGCGAACGAAGAAACTTTCGACTTAAATGATTTGAGTGTGCCACCAGGTGTTAAAATCAATGACCCTGTACGTATGTATTTAAAAGAAATCGGCCGAGTAGATTTATTATCTGCTGAGCAAGAAATTGCACTTGCTGAACGTATTGAGCAAGGGGACGAGGAAGCGCGTAAACGCCTTGCGGAAGCGAACTTACGTCTAGTTGTATCGATTGCAAAACGCTATGTTGGTCGTGGAATGCTATTCCTTGATTTAATTCAAGAAGGAAATATGGGTCTTATTAAGGCTGTTGAAAAATTCGATTATCGTAAAGGATTTAAGTTCTCGACTTACGCTACATGGTGGATTCGTCAGGCGATTACACGCGCAATCGCTGACCAAGCGCGTACGATTCGTATTCCTGTTCATATGGTCGAAACCATTAATAAATTAATACGTGTACAACGTCAACTTTTACAAGATTTAGGTCGTGAGCCTTCTCCAGAGGAAATTGGAGAAGAAATGGATTTAACACCTGAAAAAGTACGTGAAATTTTAAAAATTGCACAAGAACCAGTATCTCTTGAAACACCAATTGGAGAAGAAGATGATTCCCATTTAGGAGACTTTATCGAGGATTCAGAAGCACAATCTCCTTCCGACCATGCAGCCTATGAACTGTTAAAAGAACAATTAGAAGATGTACTAGATACGTTAACAGACCGTGAGGAAAACGTACTTCGTTTACGTTTTGGGTTAGACGATGGTCGCACACGTACATTAGAAGAGGTTGGGAAAGTCTTTGGCGTAACGCGTGAACGTATTCGTCAAATCGAGGCGAAAGCACTAAGAAAATTACGCCATCCTTCTCGTAGTAAACGTTTAAAAGACTTCTTAGAATAAAATTTAAAATAGCTGGAGCTATCCAAGTAGTGAGAAAATGACTAATTGGTATAGCTCCTTTTTTATAGAATTGAAAAGTCAACAAAAAGAAATTAGCCCTGCTATTCACCTATCGATGCTATGCAATCATAGATAATTAGAATGAGGGAAATGCTAGATTTGCGACTTTATACAGATGTGTTTTCAAATAGTGTGAGATAAAATTGTAATACAACCATTATTAAGCAATGTTTGGAGCTAACACTATGACAAATCCTCGCAAAAAAATAATCCTTAATGAAATTTTGTTTTGGAAGCAAAATAAACTTTTACCTGAGCACTATTGTGACTTTTTAGCAGCTCTTTATACGGAGGGGGCTGACATAGAGGAGTTAGAACCAGTGCAACATCCTAAACAAGCGGTCTTGCCATCAGAAAAAAGAAAAATGATCCTATTGGTAGTGGGTCTATGTATCGCCATAATGGCTGTTTTGGCACTCTATTTTACAATGCAATCTTTAACATTGATTTTTACAGTAATCGTGGGAGTAGGTGCATGCATCTTATTTATTGCTGCGTGGCAAATGGCTCGAAAAAAACATCTACTAGCTCCCATTTTTCATGTACTAGCGGCCATCCTGTTATTTAGTATGTCGATCCGCATTTGTACTACATATTTTAGTGGAAATAATACGGTTTTATTTTGCTTGATTGCAGCAAATTGTGTCATTTGGCTTTTGTCAGGTATTAAAATGAAACTTCTATATTTCACAGTCTCAGGTGCTTTAGGATTAATAGCACTAGTTGGGTACTATATCATAAATTTATCCTGATTTAGCAAATGGTATTTCTATCGATGTACAAGGAACTCCATCTACTAAATCAGGTTAGAAACTTAATTGATCTTTAGTGTTTATATAAAACCATAATTTGTGACAATTTATCTATAATAGGGTCAGTATCATGTTAAAGTTTTTACCTCAGAAGATTCAAAATCTGTACGCTAATTAAAAACGTACAGATTTTTTAATTTTGGGTATATCAATGAGTGAAAAGGGTATGATAACAGCATAAATATAATGAAAAAGAAATTGTATAAAAGGATAAATTTGACCAATTTTGGATGTTGGCAAGACATATTTTATCCAATAGATACAGAAATGTCGAATTTGTTACAAACAAAGGAAAACTTAGCGAATAGGGCTTTTCGTTTCTTTGTTAATGAAGTACAATATTAGATGTTGACTGATTCTATATTATAATAGAAGTAGACTTAAAATGAGGAGGGGAAACTTATGAAAAACAATCCAGTCGTTCCTTACATCTTAATTCTGGCATTTGGTATTGGTCTTATTTTCTTCATGTCTTTACAAGGTGCAGATAACAAGAAAGAAATTGCTGCTGAACATGAGGGTGGTGGCGAAACTACTACAGAAACAACAGATGCAGAAGCTGATGGTTCAGCACTAGTACAATCTTGTATCGGTTGTCATGGTGGTGACTTAACTGGTAGTATGGGTCCAAATCTACATGGCTTAGATGAAGCACATATCGTAGAAGTTTTAACAAAGGGTATCGAAGGTACTCCAATGCAACCAAACATGAAAACTGAAGAGGAAGCAAAAGCAATCGCTGAATACATTTCTACTTTAGAATAGTAAAACTGACAAGTAGCTGTACTGAAATAGTACAGCTACTTTTTAGATTTAAGCATCATGAAGATGGGGTTGTCCACATAGAAATGTGAGACAACTCCATTTGTTTTTTTTCACGACATCATCCATACTATTAATGGACTCTATTGAAGATAGGCGGTATAAAAATGAACGCACAAAAACTTTCAAAGCGATTAGAAGCAGTAGCGAAATTTGTTCCTACAGGAGCAGTCATGGCGGATATTGGTAGTGACCATGCCTATCTACCATGCTATTTAATTCACAAAGGGACTGCCTCATATGCCATAGCAGGGGAAGTTGTAAAAGGACCCTATGAATCGGCGGTAGGACAAGTACAGAAGGAAAACTTAACTGAAAAAATTACAGTACGCCTTGCAGACGGTTTAGCAGCGATAGAAGAAGCTGACCATGTGGATACGGTGACAATAGCAGGCATGGGTGGACCATTAATTGTTTCCATTCTAGAGAAGCATCCAGAAAAGCTTCAAGGTGTCACACGTCTAATCCTACAGCCAAATATTCACGCCAAGGTTATCCGTGAGTGGGCTTTAGCACATCAATGGGCGATTCTTGATGAAGAGATTTTAGAGGAAGATGATAAAATCTATGAAATCCTTGTGTTACAAAGAGGGCAAATGGAGCTCTCTACAGCAGAGATTTTGTTTGGACCTAAGCTAAGCCTGCGTAAATCGCCAGCATTTACGAAAAAATGGTTGCGTGAAAAAGACAATTGGCAACGTGTACTACAATCCATTGAAGGAGCAGAACAAACACCTGAAATTGAAGAAAAGCGTGCAGAGTTAACGGCTCTGATACATTTAGTAGAAGGAGTTTTGTAAGATGAAAACGGTAAATGGCCAAGAAGTTATTCAAGTGTTCGAAGCATGGTCGCCCAAAAAACTAGCTTGTATGGACAATGATCCAATTGGACTAGCGATAGGGACCCTCAACAAACCTGTAAGTAAAGTTTTGGTGACGTTAGATGTCAATGAAGCCGTGGCAAATGAGGCAATAGAAAAAGGCTGTGAGCTGATTATCGCACATCATCCACCAATCTTTAGACGCCTAGCGAATATCCGCACAGATCATCCAGCAGGGCGCTTATATGAAAAGCTCATTAAACACGATATTGCTGTATATGCCGCTCATACAAATTTAGATGTAGCCGAAGGTGGGGTAAATGATTTATTAGCAGATGCCCTACAGCTAAAAAACCGGTCAATATTAGAAGAAACGTATGCTGAGAATTTGTTGAAGCTGGCAGTCTTTATACCAACTGCTAATGCCCAAGCATTACGTGAGGCGCTTGCAAAAGCTGGGGCGGGTCGTATTGGCGACTATGAAGCATGTAGTTATACAACGACTGGAGAAGGTCGGTTCCGTGCATTAGCAGGAGCTAATCCGTTCGTTGGCTCTGTTGGTGAATTACATGTGGAGGAAGAAGTAAAGGTAGAAGTTGTTTTTCCTGAATCTATTAAAGGCCGCGTGTTAAAGGCCATGCTTACTAGTCATCCTTATGAGGAGCCTGCCTATGATGTGATACGTCTTGAGCAGCAAACAAATGTGATGGGATTAGGGCGTGTAGGTTACTTAACAAAGGACATGACGTTACAACAATTTGCTGAATTCGTTAAACAGCAACTAGATGTGCCAGCTGTGCGTGTAGTGGGTGATTTACAATCGAAGGTCAGCAAGGTTGCGCTTGTTGGTGGAGATGGTAATAAATATATCTATGCGGCAAAACGTGCAGGAGCTGATGTTTTCTTAACAGGCGATATGTACTTCCATACAGCTCAGGACGCACAAGCCATTGATCTGCAAATAGTAGATCCTGGTCATCATGTAGAAAAGGTAATGATTGCAGGAGTAGCAAAAAAAATGGCTGAACTATGTGAGGATAAAAAATATTTGGTTGAATTCATCCAATCAACGATCCATACAGAACCATTTTTATTTGTATAAGTGAGGGAACTAATATGGCTAATGAAAGACCAGCTGGTAATAAAGCAGGCAAGCTATGGATCATGATTGGTTTATTCATCGTTGTTTTTGGTATTGGTATGACGGTGATGACCAATATGGTCAATGATAAGAAAATCGATGCAATGACACAGCAATGTGAAGATGATGGTGGACAAGCAATTGTAGCAAAGGAGAAAAACTTTTTATCCACTAGCTACTCATTTGAATGTAAACAATGAGATGGGGCTGAACGCTAGCAGTACTAGTGTTTCAGCCTTTTTGAATGCAAGGAATCTATGAACAGTGATAAGATGTAGAGAAAATTGATTAACAGAAGTGGAGAGAGTTGTCTTGTTTATTCGTTTATCTAAAGATCAGCAGGAAATGATTCTTGCTGATATTCAACGTTTTTTTTATAATCAGCGTGATGAAGACATTAGTGAATTTGAAGCTGAACGTATGTTAGATTTTATCAAAGAGCATATTGCCCCCTATATTTATAATGCTGCCTTGTCAGATGCCAAGTATGTTGTGGAAAGACAATACGCCTCTATTGAAGAGGAATTAGAGGCATTGGAGCAGCCCATTAAAACAAAATAATCCTCTTTATCCCTCTAGATTAAATATTTGACAGGAAAGAATGGTTGATGATACCTTAATCTTGAATTAGAGATAATTCAATTCTAACTATTCAGAGCTAATTAACGGGTGATGAATAAAGGGATATTTTTCTGACCAAAATGGTTACGAGTGGCGAACACGTACGATAAACCGTGATGGAGTCACAAGAATGGATGATAAGAGGAGGCGTCATATGTTAAAAATCGGTATTATTTTAGGAAGTACGCGAGAAGGTCGTGTAAGCCCACAAGTTGGAGCTTGGGTAAAGGAAGTTGCGGAAAAACGTCGTGATGCGGAATATGAAATAATTGATATCGCTGAATTTAAATTACCATTTTTAGGGGAACCAGGTGGAGATACTTCTGGGGTAGCTGCATGGTCAGAAAAAGTAGCAGCTTGTGACGGCTTTGTCTTTATTGTTGCGGAGTACAATCACTCCATTACAGGTGCATTAAAAAATGCATTAGATTATTTACGAGTTGAATGGAACAATAAAGCTGCTGGTATTGTCTCTTATGGTTCTGTTGGAGGTGCGCGTGCAGCAGAGCATCTACGAGGAATTCTCGGAGAATTGCTAGTTGCAGATGTTCGAGTACATCCAGCATTATCATTATTTACTGATTTTGAAAACGGCTCTGTCTTTAAACCAAAAGAGGTGCAAGCAGATTCAGTTCATCAAATGTTAGATCAGCTTGTGCCATGGTCAACTGCTTTGAAAACAATTCGATCCTAAACTTAAAGCTTTGATTCAGACGGCCGCTTTCAGAAAGCGGTCGTTTTTTGATGAGGTAAAATCCATTAATGTTTGATTTCTTCAAGGACTTTTTCCTTTAAATCATTCTCCATCGAAGATAGTTTTACTGTATTGGTGAGACGCTCTTTTAGTTCTTTATCTGTCATAATGCCACGTTCCTCTAAGATTTGTACAAGCAGATTTAATGTTAGTATATTTTTAATATCCGCTGCTTTTGATGCCATATAAAACCCTCCATAATGATAGAATTACTACTTCTTAAGTGTACTCCTTTTTGAGAAGCATGACACAGAAAGGACAAAACAAAGCAAATTTATTTCGCGTCCCGGAATATATAGGGAAAAATAAGCGATACAATTTCCCTTATGAAGAGTGGAGATACTGTATGGAAACTGCATTTTAGTATGAAAAGTATGTGCTGTTTCAAGCTAGAAAAGCGAATATTGTAGTAAAAGGGGACATACCTTCCTATCAGGAGGGATTCAATGGGTAAACGGTTTGGGCTTGTCATCGGACTGTTGGTAGTCATTATATCTATGTTGGTCCTATTTGATAGATTTGCAGGAGAGAAAAGGTCAGAAGCAAATAAAGAGGCTCAATCGCTTATAACAAATGAAGAGTTGAGTCTGGTTCGATTGAAGGATAAGCTACTTGAAAAGTATGTCGGCATTGACGTTAAAACGACGGAAGAAAAGGAATTAGTAATCCAAGTTGTAGGCGGAGAAGACTATTTCCAGTCAATTAAAAAAGATATGGAATCCATAGCAAAAAATGCTTTAAAAACGTCTCCCTTAAAGGACTATCCCATAGTTTTTGAAAGATGGGAGTTTACCTCCTTGCTTGATAACAACAAGATAATGGGGGATGATATGAACCTTTTGATGGAAGATTTAATTGCGGGCTTAGAAGCTTTTGACGTATATGAATATTTAGTTATTGAAAATCGAACAACCATTACCATACAAACAACGATAAAGGGCGCTACGCATGAGGCACTTGAGTTAGCTTTAAGGATGGAAGAAGCCATCAAGAAGATTGTACAAGCAAAAGCATCACAAAATGCTTCCTATGTTATTAACATATTAAATGCCCAACGAGAAAAAATAAATTAGCTGTGTAGAAAAATAACATAGGATTAAGGCATCGAGATTTTAATGCTCGATGCCTTTGACATGTTTAAAGCAGCTATGTAGTTGTTGCAAAGAGAGCTTGATAAAGAGTTGCTAGGAGTGCAACAAAGCGCATATCATCCGCATGGAAAAGCTTAAACTGTATACCTATCTGTACTAGCTCAGTCTCAATAGAGCTTGCACTCGCAATCTTTTCATCATTGCAATATAAATAAGCAGTAGAGGTAAAATCCTTTTCAAAACGAAATTCTAAATCGTCCATTGTAAATGAATAAGAGGATTCTAATAATTGCACTGTTTTCCGTTGAATGGGTATCAAGCTGCCATCAGGCATAACAATTTGATGGCTGACTCCTTTTGTTAACAGGGTAGATTGTACTTGAAAAAGGGGTGCACCTAAAGTAGTTCGTGTCTCATAACGGTACGGTAATGTTTGCTGTGCAGCTACCAGCAAGACAGCATTCAGTACTTTACCAGCAGAGGTACGCTCCATTTTTTGAAGTACACATACTGTTTCGTTCTGTTCATTCACGATTGGAATACCAGTGAAGCTTTTAAAGCCCTTCGGATAGGTAAGTGTAAAAGTTGTCATAAAGAAACCTCCAGTCATTATTTATACGAGTAGGTAGTCGATGAGGTTTCAAGAAACTAGCTCTACGGTGTTTTTTATCTACTTGCCTCTTTATAAATAAAAGAACAGGCTGCTGAAGTAGCAAATTATTTCCGCTTTCAGCAGCCTGTTCATTTTATGACATTTGGGTATGACCGGATAGAGCACGCTTTTCCTGCTCTGTATCAAATTCTTTTTCCATTTTTGACACGACCACTGTTGCTACACCATTACCAATTAGATTTGTAACTGCACGTGCTTCTGACATGAAACGATCTACGCCGATTAAAAGGGCAATCCCCTCTACTGGGATCATCGGGAAGGCTGCTAATGTTGCTGCAAGTGTAATAAAGCCAGAGCCTGTTACACCAGCTGCCCCTTTAGAAGTAAGCATTAAGATGGCTAATAGCGTAATTTGATGCCAAACATCTAAATCCACACCATAGGCTTGCGCAATAAAGATAGCAGCCATTGATAAGTAAATGGATGTTCCATCTAAGTTAAATGAATAGCCTGTAGGAATCACCAGCCCAACCACTTGCTTTGAACAACCATAGTTTTCAAGCTTGCGCATCATGGAAGGTAATGCAGATTCAGATGAAGATGTTCCGATAACGATAAAGATTTCATCTTTAATGTACTTGATAAATTTAAAAATACTAAAGCCAAAGTAATGGGTAATCAATCCAATGATCACAACAATAAAAATGAACATTGTAATGTAAACAGATAGCATTAAAAATCCTAAGTTTCCTAATGATTTAAGTCCAAAATTTCCGATTGTATAACTCATGGCACCAAACGCACCAATAGGAGAAATTTTCATCACCATGTTAACGATTTTAAAGAAAATATCTGCAACTTGCTCGAAAAATTTAATAACAGGTTTAGCTGGTTCTCCAATCGCCGCCGCAGCTAGTCCAAATAAAACAGCTGAGAACAAGACTGGTAATAATTCACCATTTGCTAAAGCACCAACTACATTTTCAGGAATAATTTGCATAACAAATGCACCTAAACCATGCTCTGCCGCCGCTGCTTCTGTATATTGTGAAACATCAGCACCGCTTGCTGCATCTGTATTAAAACCTTTACCTGGTTGAACAATATTGACAACGATTAAGCCAATTGCAAGGGCAAAAGTTGAAACAATTTCAAAATAAATTAAAGCTTTTCCACCAATTTTACCAACCTTTTTGACATCCCCCATGCTACCAATGCCGATTACGACTGTTAAGAAGATAATTGGTGCTATTAACATTTTAATAAGTTTAATAAATATATCCGCCAAGATTTTGAGCTTTGCTCCGAATTCTGGGAATGTTGCTCCGACGATAATCCCTAGTACAATGGCAATCAATACTTGTACTGTTAAGTTTTTAAAATTTATCCGCATATAGTTCTCCCCCTACAACATCTATGAATATTGTGTGAACGCTTTCATGTGGTTATCATAGCTGAAATTTTCCGACAATAGTGTTTATGACCGTAATGGTTGTATTGTTCATTTTGTTCATTCTGAGAGAAAGGGGTATTAAGGCTAGTAATATCAAGGGTTTTAAGCTGTTTTATAGTAGTTGTGAGATTCGCGAATCTATTATAATACAATAGAAAAAATCCTTACGTTTTGTAAGGATTTTTCATTAATGAACAAAAGTATTAGGGATCAACGATTTTTTCAATCTCTGCTAAGATTTGATCGTTTTGAATATGGGCTCTATAAAAATCATAAACAGGTGCAAGTTGTTCCTTAAAGCGTTGTCTTTCTTGGGGACTCATTGTATACACATCAAAATCATCTAGCTGTTTCAGCTTGTCCATATCTTGTTCATTCATAAGTTCAGCCTGCTCAAATTGCCAATCGGTTGTTTCTTTCATAGCATCCAACAACTGATGCTGAATTTTGATAGGTAGAGAATTCCAAAAGGTTTCATTCATTAACACAGCATAGCCTAAAATCCCATGCTGAGTGATAGTCATATGCTTTTGTACTTTGTAAAAACCCTTTGAATAGATATTAGAAGCGGTATTTTCTTGTGCGTCTATTGCATGCTTCTCTAAATCCGAAAAGACCTCACTAAAAGAAATAGGTATAGGTGTTGCTTTGACCACTTCAAATTGCTTTTCTAATGTTTTACTTGGCATCGTACGCACTCGTAAGCCCTGTAAATCTTCAAAGTTATGAATAGGCTGCTCAACAGAGGTTAGATGCTTAAACCCATTGTACCAAAAGCCAAGCCCTTTAATATGGAACGGCTCTAGCTCATTAACCAATTGTTCACCAATAGAACCCGTTAGGACTTCCTTTACTTCCTCATTTGTATTAAACAGAAAGGGTAAATCAAGCACCTGCCAATTAGGAACATAAGCTGTCATTTTAGAAAAAGTAGGGATGATCATTTCCACTTCTCCCTTTTGCAATGCCTGAAATTCATTTTCATCATTAAATAAAGAGGAGTTGGAGTAGACATGTACTTTGACCTTCCCGTTTGTTTTTTCTTCTACTAGCTCAGCAAATTTGTTGGCAGCTTGGCCTTTAGGGGTATTTTCAGCGACGACATGACTTAAATGAATTGTTATCTGTGTGTCTAAACCCTTTTGCTCATCATCATAGGGAAGTGGCTTGGCGAATAGTAATCCTTGTTGAACACTGATAGTGAGGATTAACACAAGCACAGTTATAATCGTACCAATAATAAATTTTTTCATTGTATACACCCAATTAATTCGTATTTTCTGATGTTTTTGTTATTCTAACATATGGAGTAAGCTAAAATATAGTAGGAGGGAGGCGGTCAGTTGAAATTTCAGAAGTTATCCATGCAAAGAAAAATTATGTCTCTGACTTTTTTTATTCTCATGCTTTCCTTTAGCATTGGCGGTACTTTTTTGTTAGGTTTTGTCATGAATGAGCAAAAGACCAAACTAAGTGATCAAGCACTCCTTGTAGCAAAAACCGTCTCTCAGCTTCCTGAAATAAAAACATATATTGCTAGTGAAAATTACTATGATGCCGTACAGCATATTAATCCTGTTGTAGAGGAAATCCGTGATATCAATGGGGCAAAATATATTGTTGTTCTTGATATGCAACGACGAAAATATTCCCATCCTAATAGCCAGGAACTTGGTCGAATATCTCAATCTGGAGATTTAAACGCCGCTTTTTCAGAGCATTACTATACGTCGATTGCACGTGGAGAACACGGTAATATGGTTCGTGCGTTTGTTCCGATTATGAACCATGAAGGACAACAAATAGGTGTTACAGTAGTAGGGTACAGTGTTCTTACGGTAGTGGAGTTACTGCAAACAATGCAAACCGAACTAATGGTTACTGTACTATTATCGTTACTATTTAGTGTATGGGGAGCACGAACATTGGGGCTTCATATGAAAAAGCAAATGTTTGGGTTAGAGCCGCATGAAATTGCCAAAATGTATGTAGAACGTACAGAAACGTTTAATGCCATGCACGAAGGCATCATTGCTATCGATAATGATTTGACCATTACGATTTTTAATGAAAAAGCCTGTGATATCTTAGGCGTTTATGAAAAACCCTCTACATTGATTGGACAGAAAATCTTTCATGTCTTGCCAGATACACGACTTCCTGAAATTTTAGAGCTGGATCAGCCGTTATTTAATCGTGAGCTGTATATTAATAATCATAGTATTATGAGTAATCGAATTCCGATACAGGTTAATGGCGAAACTGTTGGGGCAGTGGCCATGTTTAAAGACCGTACGGAAGTGAAAAAGCTTGCCGAAGAATTAACAGGCGTTAGAGCATTTGTCCAAGCCCTTCGTGTACAAACACATGAACATAAAAATAAACTGCATACGATAGCGGGTCTTTTACAGCTAGGTCATCATGAACAGGCACTTTCTTACTTAACACAAGTGAAGGAAGAGCATGATGAAATCACTAACTTTTTAAACGAACGAATAAAAAATGAAAATATTTCTGGGCTATTGCTCAGTAAAATTTCCTATGCGAAGGAACAAGGAATTCGATTGGAAATTGACCGTGAAAGCCGATTTACATCATTTCCAGCTAATTTGGATCATCATGATTTCGTCATTCTCTTTGGTAATTTGATAGAAAATGCGTTTGATGCATTAAAGGATGTACAGGTCGAGGAGAAGGTGATTCATGTTTCTGTGGATGAAGATGATGACGTATTAGCCATATTAGTAACCGATAATGGTGTTGGCATGACGGAAGAGGTCAAGCAGCACATTTTTGATAATGGTTATTCTACAAAAGAGAAAAACTACCGTGGAATAGGGTTATTTTTAATAAAGGAAATTGTCGAAAAAGGGCAGGGTGACATCGAAGTCATCAGTGAGCCTAACAAAGGAACAAGTTTTTTAATCACCTTTTATTATTCATAATGGATGGAGGGCTAGCAGTGGCACAGATTAGAGTATTATTAATTGAGGATGATCCAATGGTACGAGAGGTAAATCGCCAATTTATTGAAAAGGTAGAGCATTTTCAAGTGGTTGGACAGGCACCTAATGGGTTAGAAGGCATTACGCAAATTTGCCAACTGAAGCCTGATTTAGTTTTTATGGATATTTTTATGCCAGAGCAAGATGGTATTACAAGCTTACGCAAAATACGTGAGCTCGATCTACCAGTAGATGTTATTACCGTGACAGCCGCAAATGATATGGAGACAGTGAAACAGATACTGCATCTAGGTGTTTTTGATTATATTATGAAGCCCTTTTCTTTTGAACGTGTTAAAGGGACACTTGACAATTATTTACGCTTTAACAAGCAAACTCAAACAGAACGAGAGCTCACACAGGGAGAATTAGATCAGTTATTTCATTATCGTGATGGACAAACTATGTTGGATCAATCTGTTACATTGAAATCCGAAAAAAATCTCCCAAAAGGTTTTAATCGTACAACACTTGAAAAGGTTGTGCACTTTTTACAATCGGTGGATGGTGCCTCAGCGGAAGAAGTAGCCAGTGGAATTGGCATTGCCCGCGTAACAGCTAGAAGATATTTAGATTACCTTGAAAAACAAGAGGAAATCACAATGGATGTCCATTATGGTGGCATTGGTCGTCCTATAAACTATTACTTTAGTAAATAAAGAAAATCCTGATTGTCATAATAACAATCAGGATTTTTTGTGATTAACTAATAGGGCATGATTTTATCAACAGGTGTTGGTGTCTTAATCTTTGGCAGAATTTTATCTAGTGTTACTGTACGCTTAATCTCGTGTGTAGATGGATCATTTTCATCAAATTGATCAAGGAAGTTAATAACCTCTTTTACAATTGGTGTTGGCGTAGAAGCACCTGCTGTTACAGCAACGATGTTGATACCTTTTAACCATTCTACTTTTAGCTCTGAAACATCTGCAATTCGATAGGATGGTGTTCCTGCAATTTCTACAGAAACTTGTGTTAAGCGGTTCGAGTTATTGGATTTAGGATCACCTACAACAATAAGTAAATCCGCTTCACCTGCTTGCTGTGCAACAGCCTCTTGACGTACTTGTGTAGCTAAACAGATCTCTTTGTGTACCTCAATATGTGGGAATTTTTCTTTTAAACTATCCATTAAATGGGCGACATCCCATTGGCTCATTGTCGTTTGATTTGTGACAAGTAATTTATCATTCGTTAATTGTAAAGCATCAATATCGTTAGAAGACTGTACTAAGTGGACATGATCCGGGGCAACGCCAATAGCACCCTCTGGTTCGGGATGTCCTTTTTTACCAATATAAATAATGTCATAGCCTTCTGCTGATTTTTCACGAATTAAATCGTGGGTAACTGTTACATCAGGACATGTAGCATCAATGGACACTAAGCCTTTTCGCTTCGCAATCTCACGAATTTCCGGTGAAACACCATGTGCTGTAAAAATGACAGTACCTGTTTCAACTTGTTCAATAATTTCTAGGCGGTTATCACCATCTAACGTGATGATCCCATCCTCTTCAAACGCATCTGTGACGTGTTTATTATGCACAATCATCCCTAAGATGTAGATAGGTCTTGGTAATGTTTTATCAAGTGCGGCGTTACGAGCGATCACCATCGCATCCACAACACCGTAGCAATAGCCACGTGGATTAATTTTTAATACTTGCATGGTGGTTGTGACTCCTTTCAAGCTTACCTATCTACATTATAACGGACAGTGACAGTGAATACAAAGAAACGTTCATTTACATTGGTGGTTGGAAAATACGTGGTTTAGATGGAAGTGGCTCGGGAGGCGTAAATGATGCACTTTGCCTAGATGACCGTCTACTTCCAGCAGCCTTACTATCGCTTCCTGCTGCTTCTGTTGCTCCACCACCAGCGGAAGGAAGTCCTTGGAATCCTTTATACAATTTTAAAAGTGATGGAATATTTTTCACCATCGGCATAGCTTGTTGGATATAAGGGGTATAGGTTTTGGCTGTATTAAATAAACTGTTGGCTTGCTGTAAAAATGAACCGACTTTCGAAGCTTCTTGCACAGGTGGCATCGGCATTTGCCCTCCAAATGAACCTATTCCATTAGCCATTGGAAAGCCGCCTGGAATTCGTGGTTGAACAGGGAAGCCTCCAGGCGGGAAAAAGGACTGTGGCGACATCTGTGGAGGTGTTTGCATGGGCATGGGCATTCTCATGCCACCCGGATACATTGGGTATGGATAAGGTGGTCGAAATACCATAATGATCTCCTTTCTACTTGTTTTTCATTGATGACATACCTGACTATAGCTATGATATGCAAAGGCTAATAGGAGGGTTCAATAAAGCTACATAAAAGCAAAATGTAATCTGGAATTTGTAAAGTAGAAGTCCAAATACAGCTAGACCTTAGGCTCCATATTCATTCATCCTCTTCATGATAGCGAAGCATTCGATAGCCTACCCGTACATGTGTCTGAATAAGTTTGGGCTGTGCTGGATTAACTTCTATTTTTTTTCGAAGTGTAGCCATAAATACTCGTAAACTTGGAACATCTGATTGAAGAGCGTTTTGCCAGATTTCCTTTAAAATATAATTATGTGTTAGAACTTTCCCAACATTTTTGGATAAAACAATTAAAAGCTTATATTCAATCGGCGTCACATGTATTTCTTTTCCATTTACAAATACTGTATGATCAACATAATTAATTTGAAGATAACCATTTGTGAAAATGGGATTCTCTTTTTCAAGTGGTTGTTCATAGGCCATTCTTCTTAAGGCAACCCGAATTCTTGCTAATAATTCTTCCACACTAAATGGCTTTGTTACATAATCATCTGCACCTGCATCCAAAGCATTAATTTTATCATGTTCTTCTCCACGAGCACTTACGACGATAATTGGTGTTTGATTCCAACTTCTAATTTTTGTGATTAGTTCTACGCCATCTATATCTGGTAGACCTAAATCTAAAATAAAAACGTCAGGTTTTATGGTAAGAGCCTTTTGAAGGGCACTATTACCATCACGTGCAATGTCGAATTCATAATGGTTTGTCGCTAATGTCATTTTAATTAAATTGGCAATTGCTACATCGTCCTCAACTACTAGAATTCTTTTACTCATCAAATTTCATTACTCCTTTTTTCAGCGAAAAGTTAAAAATCGTTCCTTGTGGTTTATTATCTGAAACGTTTATGCTGCTACCATGTAATTTTAAAATTGTTTGACAGAGTGCTAAGCCTAAACCAAGACCACGTCTACTATCACTGCGTTGTACTTTTCCAGTTGTAAATGGCTCAAACAAGCTACTTTTTAAAGCGTCATCGATTCCAGGCCCATTGTCAGAAATACTAAAACTTACGAATCCATCTGATTCTTTCACTATGATCGTAATGGCACTACCTGGTGGGGTGTAAGTCAATGCATTATCGATGATATTAATGAAAACTTGTATGATGAGTCGAGCATCCATTAAAGCAAATAAAAACTCAGGTTTAATTTCATAAGATATTTTATGTGTATTGTTTTGACGAATAACATGGGAAAGTGCCTCTTGAATAATATCTTCTACTAGTTCAATTTGCATTTCTAACGCAAATTGCCCATCCTCTAACTTAGATACAGCTAGTAAATTTTCAACCATTTGTACAAGCCATTTTGAATTTTTATAAATATCTTCATACAATTTATTTTTTTCAATCTCTGGTATTAATGCTGCATTGTTGAGTAAGATATCTGCATTTCCAGAGATAGCAGTGAGTGGTGTCCTAAGGTCATGAGAGATTGCACGTAAAAGGTTAGCTCGCATCTGTTCCATTTCAGCTTCTCGCGCTACTTCCTCATTAAGTTTCTGTAAATACCATTTATCCAAAGCGAATGAAAAATCATTAATAATGGCGTGCAAAATATTGCGCTCAAATGCAGGCAATGGGGAAACTTTAGATAGGGCAATACCTATAACACCCTTCACATCTCCATTAGAAATAACAGGTATATAATAAGCGTTCACTTCAGGAAAGATGTCTGTAGATACACCTGCTACATGCCTATTATTTGTAACCCAACTAACAACACCACATTCATTTGGATTATCGAAAAGTACAGCTATTTTTTGATTTTCACTACTAGACATTGTTTCAGTACGAAAGAAAGATGATTTCTCAATTACCTGGTTATTTATTTCGAAAAATTGTACAGGCTTTTCTACTAATTTAACAATTTGAGACATGCCTTCAACTATTATTTCTTCAATAGACTTAGCATGTTGAAGCCTACGATTTGTTTCAAGGAGCACCTCCATTCGATAAGATTTACGAATGGCTATAATGGTTTGCTCCTTTATCTTCTTTGTTAAGCTACTCGTAATTACGCCAGAGATAAACATGATAAAAAATGTCATTGGATAGTCACGATGATAAGCATCAAATGAAAATCGAGGCTCTGTAAAAAAGTAATTAAAAAGTAAGACAGCAATAATGGAGTTAATAATACTCATCATCGATCCAGTTGACCAAATAGCAAGGATGAGGACCCCTAAAATGTAAATTGTAATGATGTTTGACTCGCTTATACCAATTGTATATAGATATAAGCCGACAATTGATATGAAGCAAAATACGATAAACATTTTGAACAAATCAAGCCATTCAAATGATAATTTATTACTTATACTAGGAAAATAAAATGGTTCATTTTCTTGATCTGGTACTATGTGTAAGGCTAAGTTCGGAACAAATTCATTCAGGCGGTCACTTATTTTTGTGCTTGGTCGCCACCATTTTTTCCTCATACTTGTTCGTCCGATAACAAGTTTCGTGACCCCACTAATTTGAGCATAATTAGCAAGGGCTGCTGCTACGTCGTCTTCTTGAACGATGACGACATGGCCGCCAAGCTGTTCCACAAGTTTAATGTGTTGTTGTAATCGTTCTGAATTTGCACTACTTCCTTCTTGCTCCTGCAGGTTTTGTACATAAAGAGCAGTAAATTTACCGTGTAATGCTTGTGCAAGTCTTGCAGTGGTTCTAATAACTTTTGCATTTGTAGGAGAACTACTGATACCAACTAGTAGGTGTTCTTCAATTTGTACAGAGTGTTTGACAGATTCATGGTTGTTTATTTGTTTATAGTTGATTGTATCCGCTGCTCTACGTAATGCAATTTCTCGTAATGATACTAAATTTTGTTTGCGGAAAAAAGAATGCAGTGCTTTTTCCGCTTGTTGTTTTGCATAAACTTTACCTTCTTGTAGGCGTTGTATTAGTTCATCTGGTTCAATATCTACAACTTTTATTTGAGATGCTTGATCAATTAAGTAATCAGGGATACGCTCTCGTACTTTAATGTCAGTAATTTCTTCTACTAAGTCATGAAGGCTTTCAATATGTTGAATATTTACAGTTGTATAAACATGAATCCCCTTTGACAGTAGTTCTTCAACATCTCCAAAACGCTTCTTGTGCCGCATTGTTGGAACATTGGAATGTGCCAATTCATCGATAAGAACAATTTCTGGCTTGCGCTGCAATACGGCATCAATATCTAATTCATAAAAAGCTTTTCCTCTATAGGTTATTTTTTTCGTCGGAATTTGCTCTAGCCCTTCTAGTAAAGCTAACGTATCTGGACGAGGATGTTGTTCTACATAGCCAATCACCACATCTTTACCTAATTTTTGAGCTTGATGTGCTGCATCTAACATTGCGTAAGTTTTACCTACTCCAGCAGCATAACCGAGAAAGATTTTTAAATTCCCTAAAATTTGTTGCTCCTGTTGAAGTCTTGCTAAAAACATCTCAGGAGTTGGACGTGTATTTTCCATCCTCGTTCACCTCATTTGTATTATAGCGTTAACTCCCATTAAGAAAGTATAAAGATTTTGCCTCTTTATGCTTTCTTAATAGAAAAGTAGATTTCCTAACACTACATTAATTTGAAAGTCAGTATGATGAGAACAACCTAAATGAAGGAGGGGTATTTTATTGATGGACTTTTATATGGTTGTATTGTTACTGATAAGCTTCGGAAGTCTTTTGTCATTAACTACATGGTGCTTCAAACTAGTGGATGAGCAATAAGGAGGAGATAGGAATGTGGATTTTTATCGGGATTGTACTTGTATTCTTGTTTGGTTATCTAGGGCATGCATTACTTTGTCCTGAAAATTATTAAAGGCTGTTAGGAGGTAATGCACTATGTGGCAAATAGCCATAGTATTAATTATTTATTTACCGCTCGTTATCTTAACTGGGCATTATCTATATCGGGTAACATTACATCAAAAAACATGGCTTGATCCTATTTTAGACAAAGTTGATGCAGTAATTTATAAATTGTGTGGCATTAAACAAGTAGATATGAATGGTAAAGAATATGTACTTTCATTAATACTTACAAATGCAATTATGGTTTTTATTGGATATTTTTTGTTGCGCATTCAATCATTCCTGTTTTTAAATCCAAATAATATTAGCAATATGGAAGCTACACTTTCATTTAACACGATTATTTCTTTTATAACCAATACAAATCTTCAACATTATAGCGGTGAATCTGGACTCAGTTATTTATCACAGATGCTAGTCATTATCTTCATGATGTTTACATCTGCAGCTACTGGTTATGCAGCTTGTATGGCGTTTTGTCGTCGCCTTGTTGCGAAAACAGATACTATTGGGAATTTCTTTATTGATTTTGTTCGTGTTATTACGCGTATTTTAATGCCTATCTCCATCATTGTTGCCATTATTTTAGTATCTCAAGGGACACCACAAACCTTAAGTGCAAATAAAACAGTACAAACGATCGAAGGAAAATTACAAGATATTGCACTTGGACCTGTTGCTTCTCTAGAATCGATTAAGCATATAGGTACGAATGGTGGGGGCTTTAACGGAGCCAATTCAACAACACCTTTTGAAAATCCAACCGTTCTCTCAAATATAGTGGAGATGTTATCGATGATGCTATTGCCGGGCGCTTGTGTAGTTGCCTTTAGTTTGATGATTGCTTATAGAAAAAAGAAAACTATTTTTGGAAAACAAGGTTTAGCTATTTTTGCAGCAATGAGTATATTGTTTCTACTCGGATTAGTGACTGTGTACATAGCAGAGAAGGCTGGTAATCCAATTATAAGTGAACTCGGTATAACACAGGAGCTAGGGAGCATGGAAGGAAAAGAAATGCGTTTTGGAGTAGTACAATCAGCATTATTTACCACTGTCACTACTGCGTTTACAACAGGATCTGTTAACAATATGCACGATACATTGACGCCTCTTGGGGGTCTAGTACCGATGTTTAATATGATGCTAAATGTTGTGTTTGGTGGTAAAGGGGTCGGCCTGATGAACATGATGATGTATGTTCTACTAACAATTTTTATTGCCTGTTTAATGATTGGGCGATCTCCTCAGTTTTTAGGTAAAAAGATTGAAGAGAAAGAAATGAAATTAATTGCTCTATGCATTTTGATTCATCCGGCTATTATTTTGCTATTTTCAGCACTAGCAGTTGTAACACCAACAGGAATAGCAGGCATAACGAATCCAGGTGCTCACGGATTATCACAGGTTTTATATGAATTTGCTTCAGCCTCTGCCAACAACGGCTCAGGGTTCGAAGGGTTAGCAGATAATTCCACATTTTGGAACGTGACAACAGGACTTGCAATGTTCTTTGGACGATATTTAACCATTATCATTCAACTTGCGATTGCGTCACTACTTGCCAAAAAATTTTGGCACAGTGATTCAATAGGAACATTAAAAACGGATAATACTACTTTTACTTTTTTACTAGTGGCTATCGTTTTAATGATTGGTGCATTAACATTTTTACCAGCTTTAGCACTTGGTCCAATTACAGAGCATTTACAACTTTATTCTTAATGGAGGAGTGAGCATATGGAAACAGTAAGAAAGAGTTTTTTGACAAGTAAGATGCTGAAAAATGCAATGATAGACGCTTTAAAAAAGTTTAGTCCCACTTATATGCTAAAAAATCCTGTTATGTTTGTTGTAGAAGTAGGATTTTTGTTTGTGGTGCTATTAGTTCTTTTTCCAAATATGTTTGGGAGTGTAGTAGAAGAACATGCTCGATTATACAATGGAATAGTTGCTATCCTACTTTTTGTTACAATTCTATTTGCTAATTTTGCAGAGTCAATTGCAGAAGGAAGAGGTAAAGCACAAGTTCAAACTTTAAAAAAAACAAAGACAGTGACACAGGCTCGTGTGTTGCTTCATGATGGTACGGAAATCCTTAAACAGGCCAATGACCTTAAAAAAGGAGATATTGTATTAGTTCAAGCTGGAGAGGTAATTCCAAATGATGGGGAAGTCATTGATGGCATTGCTACTGTGGATGAATCGGCAATAACAGGTGAATCTGCCCCTGTTGTAAAAGAACGAGGTGGCGATTTTTCATCCGTTACGGGTGGTACGACGGTTACGAGTGATTGGTTGATGATTGAAATTACTTCATTGCCTGGCGAATCATTTCTGGATAAAATGATTACGCTAATTGAAGGGGCTAGCCGTAAGAAAACACCAAATGAAATAGCCCTTAATACACTTCTAGTAAGTTTAACAATTATCTTTCTGTTAGTGGTAGTGTCCCTCTATCCAATGACTATGTATTTGAATGTGCCAATTTCTATCGCAACATTAATAGCACTTACAGTTTGTTTAATTCCTACAACGATTGGTGGATTATTATCCGCAATTGGTATTGCAGGTATGGATAGGGTAACACAATTTAACGTCATCGCAATGTCTGGGAGAGCGGTGGAAGCCTGTGGAGATGTGGATACATTAATCTTAGATAAGACTGGCACGATAACATATGGCAATCGAATGGCAGCTGAGTTTCTACCAGTAAAAGGAATTGCCAGGGAAGAGTTAATGCAAGCTGCATGGCTTAGTTCTCTAACAGATGATACACCTGAGGGAAAATCTATCTTATCGCTTGCTTGCGAATTAGGGGTGAATACGGACGGTGAAAAAAGCATTATCCAGACAAGTAAACATATTCCCTTCACTGCACAAACACGAATGAGTGGCTTGGATAGGGTGGATGGCACAAAAATTCGAAAAGGTGCCTATGATACGATAAAAAGAGAGAGTTTGAAGGCAGGGTACAGTATTCCTTCAAATCTAGAGTTGCTGGTTCAACAAGTATCTACAGTAGGGGGGACGCCTCTGGTCGTAGCACTGAATGATAAAATTTTAGGCGTTATTTATCTAAAGGATATTGTCAAGGCTGGACTAAAGGAACGTTTTGAACAGCTTCGTGAAATGGGGATTAAAACCATTATGTGTACAGGAGATAATCCACTTACAGCAGCAGCCATTGCAAAGGAAGCTGGAGTAGATAGCTTTATCGCAGAAAGCAAACCTGAGGATAAGATTCAAGTCATTAAGGATGAACAGGCACAAGGGAAGGTAGTAGCAATGACTGGTGATGGTACAAATGATGCACCAGCGTTAGCGCAGGCCAATGTTGGTCTTGCAATGAATTCAGGTACAAATGCAGCAAAAGAAGCAGCTAATATGGTTGATTTAGATTCAAATCCAACTAAAATTATTGAAATTGTAGAGATAGGGAAGCAGCTTCTGATGACACGTGGCGCTTTAACAACATTT
This sequence comes from Lysinibacillus sp. AR18-8, assembly GCF_001705465.1. NCBI lineage: Bacteria > Bacillati > Bacillota > Bacilli > Caryophanales > Bacillaceae > Lysinibacillus > Lysinibacillus sp. AR18-8. The sequence continues at coordinate 164,683 of NZ_MDGU01000004.1, read as the reverse complement.
AGTATCGCTAACGATATAGCAAAATATTTTGCCATCATACCTGCTATGTTGATGGTGGCTGTACCTGAGATGAGCGCATTAAACATAATGAAACTTAATTCTTCAACAAGTGCGATTATTTCTGCCTTAATTTTTAATGCAGTCATTATTCCCTTGTTAATTCCAATTGCAATAAAGGGAGTAACGTATAAACCAATGAGTGCTACAAAACTTTTGAATAAAAATTTATTAGTCTATGGTATAGGTGGTATTATAGCTCCTTTTATTGGGATTAAGTTAATTGACATACTAGTTGGTCCACTATGCCGTAGTTTTGGGCTATAGGAGGAAGGTACATGCGAAAACTATTTATGAACTTAAAGCAAGCAATTCTGATTACAATAACAATGTTTATACTGTGTGGGCTAATCTACCCTTTTGCGGTGACTGCTTTAGCTCAAGGATTACTCCATCATCAAGCAAATGGTAGTTTACTAGAAATCAATGGTAAAGCTGTTGGTTCAGAACTGATCGGTCAATCCTTTTCAGCACCATCATATTTCTGGGGACGTGTTTCAGCCATTCATTATAATGTTTATACTGAGGATGATACGGTACCAGACAAAAATGGTCAGTTAAATTATAGTGGTGTGACTTCTGGAACTTTTAACTATGCACCATCTAATCCAGAATTGAAGAAGCGAATTGAAGCAGATATCAAGAAGTTTCTACATGCAAACCCAACAGTAAAACGCCAAGATATACCTGCAGATTTAATGACAGCTTCTGGCTCAGGGCTGGATCCACATATTAGTGTGAAGGCTGCAAACATTCAAGTGAAGCGCATTGCCCTAGCAAGCGGTCTTTCAGAAGAAGAGATTGAAAAAATCATTGAAGAAAATACGGAGAAACGAACACTAGGAATCTTTGGAGAAAATAAAGTGAACGTTCTAATGGCGAATTTAACTATCATGAAAAAAATGGATAATAGACAAGAATAATAACTATAAAATCAGGTAGAGAAATGCTTTATTCTCTACCTGATCGTATTTTATGCTTGAGAATTTACAAGAATTTTAATATGATTACGTTCCTTCATTAATGCCTCAAAGCCTTCTGTTACCACTTCATCAAGAGCAATTCGTTTCGTAACAAGCTTGTCTGCAGGGAAGTAACCTTGGGTCATCAGCTCCATTACGGCTGGGAAAATATCGCGGTAGGCAATAATTCCTTTGACTGTTCGCTCTGATAGAACGATATTGTTCGGTTGGATAGCAGCTGTAGACTCCCAAATCGACACGATGATTGTTTCACCTTCAAAAGTTGTTGAGTCAATAGCTTGTTGTAATACCACAGGAACGCCCGTTACTTCAAAGGCAACATCTACACCACCATTTGTTAATTCATGTAGACGCGCAACGGCATCTTCCTCTTTAGGATTAATGACGGCTGTTGCACCAAGTTCTAAAGCTTTTGCGGCACGCTCTGCTGAAAGCTCTACAGCATAGATTTCTGATGCGCCCGCTGCACGTAATGCTTCAATGACAAGTAGCCCGATTGGTCCTGTTCCAAAGACGGCAGCTTTGTCACCGGCTTTTAATTTACTTTGACGCACGGCATGTAAAGCGACTGCTGCTGGTTCAACAAGTGCTCCTTGCTCATAAGAAAGCCCTTCTGGCATTTTGTGAACCATTTTTTCATCTACCATTGTATATTCGGAGAATCCACCGCCACCGCCTGAAAGACCGTGAAAACCTAAATGTTTACAAATATTATATTTACCTTTTTTACAGGCAGCACATTCGCCACATGCAAGGATTGGTTCTACTACTACAGGATCACCGATTTTAACAGATGTAACACCATCGCCAATTTCAACTACTTCACCTGAAAATTCATGTCCCATTACAATAGGTGCTATGTCTTTACTTACATAGTGAGGTTGCTCCACTGGAATAAAGATTGGCCCAGCTGCGTATTCATGTAAATCACTGCCACAAATCCCTGTCCAATGTACTTTGATTTTTACTTTTCCAGGTGCGATGACTGGTTCTTCAATGTTTTCTACACGGATGTCTTTTGCTTTATACCATCTTGCTGCTTTCATAATCTACCAACCTCCCATAATATCTTACAGCTCTATCATAACATGTGGGGAATCTGCTAATCATTAGTTCCCTATAAATTGACATAAAAATTACATATTACAAGCGTTTTCGAACATTGTTACAGCGCTTTTTTGATTGCATATTCTGCGTATTTCAAGTACCTTTGATAAGGGCTTTGTTACGGTGATAATAAAACATTAAAAATATGTTTATGCTAGTAAGAAATAGGACGTAAATATACCTTAAAGTTCGAATCATGGTACAATGAAAAAGATGTTAGGAGGAACGAATGATGTCAAAATATACTGATTATAATTTTCAGCCATTTTTGCAGGACGCCATTGCAAATCTTGGCTTTACAGAACCGACACCAATTCAAAAAGAAATTATTCCGCTTTTATTAAAAGGGAAAAGTGCTATTGGACAGGCACATACAGGAACAGGGAAAACACATAGTTTTTTAATTCCAATTGTTCAACGTATTGATGTAGAAAAACAGGAAGTACAGGCCGTTATTACTTCTCCTACACGAGAGTTAGCACAGCAAATTTTTGATGCATTAAATCAATTAATAGAAGGAACAGCTATTCAAGCAAAACTATTTATTGGGGGTACGGACAAACAACGCTCCATTGATAAATTAAAAACACAGCCACAAATTGTTGTTGGAACACCAGGACGTATTCGTGACCTTGTTTCAGCACAAGCGCTATTTGTGCATACAGCACCAATTTTAGTTGTCGATGAAGCGGATCTAGCTTTTGATATGGGCTTCATTGAAGAGATTGATGGATTTGCTTCACAGATGCCCGAAAAGCTTGAAATGTATGTTTTCTCTGCAACAATACCAGAAAAACTTCAGCCGTTTTTAAAGAAATACATGGAAGCACCAGTGCATGTCCATATGAATGATAAACGACCAGTGGCAGAAGGTATCGATTTTGTACTTGTACCAGTGCGCTCAAAATCTCGTAATAAACGTTTATTAGAAGTCATTGAGGGCATTAATCCCTTTTTAGCTGTTATCTTTACCAACACACGTAAGACAGCAGAACACGTTGCTGGCTATTTAAATGAGCATGGTATCCGTTGTGGCCAAATTCACGGTGATTTAAGTCCACGTGATCGTAAAAAAATGATGAAGCAAATCCGTGATCTTGACTACCAATACATTGTAGCAACTGACTTAGCTGCTCGTGGTATTGATATCCAAGGCATTTCTCATGTTATTAACTACGAGATTCCAGAAGACTTAGAATTCTTTATTCACCGCGTTGGTCGAACAGCGCGTGCAGGCAATAAAGGGACAGCCATTACTTTATTTGAGCCATCAGATGAGGATGCAGTAGTTCGCGTAGAAAAAATGGGCATTCCTTTTGTACAAAAAGATGTAAAAGATGGCGAATGGTCAGAGTTAAAAGAGCGTCATGCCCGTAAAAATCGTGTGAAGCAAGAGAATGAAATTGATGTGAAAGCAAAAGCGTTGGTACGTAAGCCTAAAAAGGTAAAACCTGGCTATAAACGTAATATGAAATGGGAAATGGAAAAAATTAAAAAACGTGAACGTCGCTTAAAGGCACGCGGTAAAAAATAAGGGGGCTTTTCCATGTTACTTGGCTCACATGTTTCGATGAGCGGGAAAGAAATGCTACTTGGCTCTAGTAAAGAGGCACTGTCATACGGAGCCAATACATTTATGATTTATACTGGAGCACCGCAAAATACACGTCGCAAAGCCATTGCTGACTTAAACATTATGAATGGACTCCTGCATATGAAAGAGCATGGGATGACCAATATTGTTGTACATGCACCTTACATTATTAATATTGGCAATACGGAAAAACCAGAAACATTCCGTCTCGGTGTAGATTTTCTACAATCGGAAATTGAACGTACTGCTGCACTGGAGGCAACGCAAATTGTTTTACACCCTGGTGCCCATGTAGGAGCTGGTGCTGATGCTGGTATTGCTAAAATTATTGAAGGTTTAAATGAGGTATTGTCTCAGGACTATCCCGTTCAAATTGCATTAGAAACCATGGCAGGGAAGGGGACAGAATGTGGACGTTCCTTTGAAGAACTTGCTAAAATTATTGATGGTGTAACGAATAACGAGCGACTTTCTATATGCTTTGATACCTGTCATACACATGATGCTGGCTATAATATCGTGGAAGATTTTGATGGTGTATTAAACGAATTTGATAAAATTATAGGCGTGGAACGCATTAAAGTATTGCATATCAATGACTCCAAAAATGTGCGCGGTGCAGGTAAGGATCGTCACGAAAATATTGGCTTTGGTCATATTGGCTTTGATGCCCTTAACTATGTAGTACACCATCCACAATTAATGGATGTTCCTAAAATTTTAGAAACACCCTTTGTCCCTCTCAAGAGTGACGCTAAATCTAAGGTAGCTCCGTATAAAGTGGAAATCGATATGTTACGAAGCGGTACTTTTAAACCTGAGCATATTGAAGCTTTAAAAGGCTAACAGAAATAACCCGAAATCAGGCTAGTTCTGATTTCGGGCTTTTTTTATTTTGTAAACAAGGCGATAAGTTGACGAGAGCGCTTTCTTCCTAAAACGGCCTCCACTTCAACAAGAATATCTTTAGGAATACCTAAAAATAGCCAAGAAAATGAGAATTGCTCCAAATAAGGTCGAAGTTTTTTTACTTCAGAAGTCGTAATGCTAAAGCCTTCTTCACGAGCAATCGCGACAATTTCCTTATCCGTGCTTTGTGCTAATTGCTGTAAAAATTGAATACTCAAAGTCAATCCTCCTTTATCTCATTAATTTTCACGAAATCATTTATACACTTGCAATCAGCTATTCGAAAAAGCATCCATCTTCTTTTCTTTACAAAAACTGCACTTTCCTTTATACTTACAATTTGTAAATCGTAATGATTTTGAATTAGAAAGAAGCGATCATGCATGAAAACAACACTTATTGACATTGAAAATGTGTCATTTCAATATGACTATACGCAAGTTTTAAAAAACATTTCTTTTCGTGTAGAAGAGGGAGATTTTTTAGCACTTCTCGGCCCAAATGGTTCGGGAAAATCAACATTATTAAAAATTATTTTAGGTTTGCTGAAACCTTTATCCGGAGAAATAAAATTATTTGGTGAACCAAGTGCAAATTTTAAGCACCGTGAATGGATTGGCTATGTCTCGCAAAAATCCAATGCCTTTAATTCTGGGTTCCCGGCAACCGTGCAAGAGGTCGTGAAAAGTGGATTAACGAAAAAATTAGGGCTTTTTAAAAGACCTGGCCGAGATGCCAAAGACAAAGTTCAAGAAGCTTTAAAGGCAGTTGGCATGGATGCTTATATGAATCGCAACATTGGAGAACTATCTGGTGGACAACAACAACGTGTTTTTATTGCAAGAGCTTTAGTCAGTAATCCCAAATTGCTCATTTTAGATGAGCCAACTGTCGGCATTGATCACGAGAATGTGCAGTCATTTTATGATATGCTGGCGAAATTAAATCGGGAACAAGGAATTACGATGATTCTTGTCACACACGATGTCGATACGGTATCGAATCGTATCAGCCATGTGGCATGTTTGAATCAAACGATTCACTTCCACGGCTATAAAAATGAATTTGATAATATTTCTCAGGATGCGCTAGACGCTTGGTATGGCCATTCCGTGAGAAAGATTCATTAGAAGGAGCAGGCATATGATTGAAGCAATTTTACATTATGAATTTTTACAAAATGCCTTTTTCTCTGGATTATTAATTGGCATACTTGCGCCCCTGCTGGGTGTGTTTATTGTTGTACGTAGGCTATCCTTGATTGCGGATGCTTTGTCGCATGTAACACTTGCAGGAATTGCTGGGAGCTTATACATTAGTCAATCAGTAACAGCCTTAGCAATGCTCAATCCTATTTATCTAGGAATACTAGCCTCTGTGAGTGGCTCTGTCTTGATTGAGCGTTTAAGACGTTTGTATAAGCACTATGAGGAGCTTGCCATTCCAATTATCATGTCAGGTGGTATTGGGATTAGCGCCATCTTTATTTCACTTGCCAGTGGTTTTAGCACAGATTTAATGAGTTATTTATTCGGCTCGGTTTCTGCTGTATCTCGTCAAGACTTATGGGTAGTGATTGGCATTGCTGCCATTGTGATTATCTTTTTGTTTTTATTTTTTAAAGAATTATTTGTTTTGTCTTTTGATGAGGAATATGCAAAAGCTAGTGGACTTCCGGCTCGTTGGGTTCATCTTTTATTTATGATTGTGACAGCGCTTGTCATTGCGGCAAGTATGCGCATAGTTGGTATTTTACTTGTATCATCTCTGATGACATTGCCTGTTGCAGCAGCAATGCGCTTGGCAAAGGGCTTTAAACAAACCATCATTTTTGCCATTGTTTTTGGAGAAACAGCTGTACTAATTGGTCTAATTAGCGCATTTTATATGGATTTAGCGCCAGGAGGCACGATTGTTGTCACTTCTATTCTGATTTTGTTACTTGTAATCCTAGGGAAGAAAGTAGCACTTAAAATGGCTGCAAAGCAGGGGGAGGTAGCGCAATGAATATTTCAAGAGCGTGGGAAATATTAAAGGAAAATGGCTATAAAAAAACAGATAAACGGGAGTTAATATTAGATATGTTTGCAGCAACAGATAAATATCTAACAGCCCGTGATTTATTGGATGTTTTAAAAAAAGATTTTCCGGGAATGAGTTTTGATACTATTTATCGTAACCTTGCTACTTTTGTGAAACTTGGGATATTAGAAGAAACAGAGCTATCCGGGGAACGTAATTTCCGTATGCACTGTGAATCTGCGCATCATCACCATCATTTTATCTGTATGGACTGTGGCAACGTCAAAGAGCTTAATCTTTGTCCAATGGAAATGTTAGGTGAAAAATTGCCTGATTATGAAATTGAAAATCATAAGTTTGAAATATATGGTAAGTGCCCTGATTGTAAGCATGACACTCTGTCACATTAAATGTTGACAGAGTTTTTTCTATGTAATAAGAGGGTGCCTATAGAAGGCTACCCTCTAAAAGGATTAAGCTACTGCCACTCGACGAATCGCAACAATTTTATTGCAATCTACGATTAAAGGAGAAGCAGCTGCTGCACCTGGCTCAAGGAAGTATGCACAGCAATTTCTTGGATCGAAGGAAATGAAAGTCACACCTAAGAAGCTAATACCTCCAGATAAGAAGATATCTAGTGTAGTAGCTAGCTCTAATTTTCTTAATTGGTGACAAATACAGCCTCTACAGTTGCTGCTCATTCTTGGTGTACATTTTTCTTCTTTTTTACAATGACATTTTTCCTCTTTTTGGCAATGACATTTTTCAACTTTACGTTGACAGCATTTTTCCTCTTTTTTAGGACATTTACAGCCTTGCCAGTTCATATGTGACATATATCTTTTATCTTCCATTGTCTAGACCTCCCTTCCTCTAGTTTCGTAAGGGTAACCCTTACAGTAATAATCTATGTTTGGTGCATAGCTAGAGGCTGGCGATATGTCCGATAGGCTGCTTAAAAATCTATATTTTTCTCAAAAACTTTTGCAATGTGTAAAGCCCTAAGCTGAGATATTGCTATAAACATCTAATCAAGCTAATGGTATGGGGATAGATTTCTTATTTCCTTCTACAAGCGCGAAAAAAAGATGAGTCTTTACATTTCTGTAAAGATTCATCTTTTAAATAGAAGTTTATTGATGTTTTTGTTGGAAATCTACCATGAAATCTCGTAAAGCTTCACATGCCTCAAGGGGCACTGCATTATAAGTGGAAGCACGACAACCACCTACAGAACGATGTCCATTTAGCCCAACAAAACCTGCTGCCTTTGCCTCTACAAGGAATAGTTTTTCCAGCTCCTCATCTGCAACACGGAATGTAATGTTCATTAAAGAACGGCTATCTGGTGTGGCATGGCCTTTGTAGAAACCATTACTATTGTCAATGGCATCATAAATGACTTTGGCCTTTAATTCATTATGTTTCTCAATTTCTGCTACGCCGCCTTTAGCTTCAACCCATTTTAACACCTCGCCTAGCATATAGATCCCAAATGTTGGAGGTGTATTATAAAGTGAATTACTATCAGCATGTGTTGTATACTTTAGCATCGTTGGAATATTTTTATTGGCTTTTTCAAGTAAATCTTTGCGAATAATTACGACCGTTACACCTGAAGGACCAAGGTTTTTTTGAGCACCAGCATAGATGATTCCGAACTTTTCAATATCAACTGGTTTTGATAGGATGTCACTTGACATATCTGCCACTAATGGAACATTTCCTGTATCAGGGTAGTTTTTCCATTGCGTACCATATATCGTATTATTGGATGTGATGTGAACATATGCATCATCTTCATTGAATTGAATATCTTCTAAAGCAGGAATATTGCGGTATTGGTTTTCTTTTGTGCTTGCAGCTTCAACAGGTGTCCCAAATAATTTAGCTTCCTTAAAAGCTTTCTCAGACCATGAGCCTGATAATACATAGCTAGCTTTTTGCTCAGTTGTTAAGAAGTTCATAGGCACCATTGTAAACTGAAGGCTTGCTCCACCCTGTAAGAATAGTACCTCATAGTTTTCAGGAATAGCATAAAGTTTTTTTAATAAAGTAATGGCTTCGTTATGTACTTCATCAAAAATGGCACTACGGTGACTCATTTCCATAATGGACATACCTGAATCACGGAAGTTTACTAATTGCTGTTGAGCATTTTCTAATACTTCTTGTGGTAGAGCAGATGGACCTGCGTTGAAATTGTATGCACGTTGTGTCAAAGTGGTACACTCCTTGTTTGGTTAATAACAGAACTTTACTGGATTATAACCTAATTTTCAAGAGAAAAAATAAAATTCTTAATATTTGAGCAGAATGGAGACAGACTCGCAACAAAATGTACACATTTAAGCAGGTATTTTTCATTAAAAACGAACAAATAGAAAGTTATTTTTTAAATTAAGTGATATTTTCCGTATATTAAATATTTTTTATTACCATAAAAACGATAATGTTCGTGTTTTAATTTACAAGTATTTCCTTATTGGGAGTGTGAAACCTACAGGCTAAAGCAAAACCATTAAAATCGATTGTTAGAGAAAACTCCTTATTACTTTACGAGAGATAAGCAGGTTTTTGTATAGTATTATAAAGAAAAAGAGGTGTTCAGGATGTTTACAGTAGAGAAAGCTTGTTTAGTAGTTGTAGATGTGCAAGGAAAGTTAGCAACAATTGTTGATGACAGTGAAATGGTAATTGAAAATGTGGCAAAGCTCGTACAAGCAATGCAGGCACTGGAAGTACCTATTTTATGGCTAGAACAAAATCCAAGTCGTTTAGGCGGAACTGCTCTTGAGATTGCTCAGCATTTAGAAGAAGGGCAACCGATTCCTAAAATGGCCTTTAGTGCGTGCCAAGAAGAGGCATTTGTAGAGGCTATGAAGGAAAATGGACGTACTCAATTCATTGTGACAGGTATTGAAACACATATTTGTGTGTACCAATCGGCTAGACACCTGAAAGAACAAGGATTTGAAGTAGAGGTTGTTGTAGATGCAGTATCTTCTCGAACAAAGGCAAATAAAGAAATTGGGCTTACAAAGATGCATGCGCTGGGTATTTACCCAACTAGCACCGAAATGATCTTGTATGAGCTACTACAACGTGCAGATCATGAACATTTTAAAACCATTTTGAAGCTTGTTAAATAACGCAAATTAAAATTGAAACAATTGGTATGTTTATTCCATTCATTGTAATAACAATTTTGCTTTCAAGAGAAATATATACAAAGAAATTGGGTTAGATTGAATAAATGTAGATGTCTAATGGGTCTATAGGCCTTTATTGGGCATCTTTTTTATTTTAGGGCTATATTATGTGTGACATTACTCATATAAAAACTTAGCCATTCCATTTGTTGTATACTATAATTAAAAATCGGGAATTCGTTATGGGTAAATAACTTTTAATTAGGATGATGACTATGAAAAAAAATGTGAGATGGTTACTGTTAATAGTTAGTGTCGTTCTTATTTCAATAAGTTGTACAGGTAAAGAAGTAGCTCTACAAAAAGAACCCCTTTCACCAACAGAACAATTTGTTATTCAAAATTTACTGAATGATGAAGGGTTAATAAGCACGGATTTAACAAGCCAGAAAGATTTATTTTTATCGGAATCAGTAGGACTATGGCTTGCTTACTTATTAGAAAAAGGCGATCGTGCTCGTTTCGATGCCCAGGTCAATGTTCTGAAATCCTACTTTTTAAAAAGCGACTTTATTGTATGGCGACTAGAAGGCACAAAAAAAGCCACAGTTAATGCCCTCATTGATGATTTGCGAATCATCCGTGTTTTACTAGAAGCAGGTGAAAAGTGGCATGAATCAACGTATGTCCAACTAGGAAAAAAAATTGGCGAAAATTTGATCCTACATGGAATGAATGAAGGGTTATTTGTGGATTATGTAGATGTTTCAAGCCATGCACAAGCCAACACATTGACAATGAGTTATCTAATGCCTTCCGCTTTTTATACAATGGAAAAACATGGATTATTGTCTCAACAGCAAGTCCAAGATCAGTTAGCTATTTTACAAAATGCCCCTCTCGCTGAAGAAGGATTCTATCCAAAGTATTATGATATTCCCTCTAAAAGTTATAGATTTGATGAAGAACTGCACATGATTGATCAATTATATGTAGCCTATCATATGGCTTCTATTGATGGAGATACTGAACCTTTTAAACGCTGGCTGTTAAATCTGTTGAAAAGAGACGGGAAATTATATGGGCGTTATAATGCACAAACGAATCAACCAACCGTGAGCTATGAGTCTCCTGCTGTGTATGCAATGGCAGCTCGATATATGCTCGTTTTAGAAGAGCAGCAAAAAGCACAGATGTTCATTGAGAAAATGTTATCGCTAAAAGATCCTACTACAGGTTATGTTGAAAAAAATACACAATCAACGCATAGTTTTGATAATTTACTACCACTATTAGCAGAAAGGGAGGTAGAAAATGCGATTAACAATGAATAGAAATAGAGCAATTTTGATATATGGGTCAATTTTAATCTTACTATTACAAATACCTGCCTATTTTTTATTGCGTCAGGATGCAGAAGGTTATTTACTTTACTTGTTTTTAATGCTTTTAATAGTGCTTACTCTTTGGAGAGGCATGGTATTTGGGCTTATTAGCAGTCTCATCTTTATTTTTATTACAGGTTCAACATTGCTCTATACGGGAATAACGGGAACAATGACATTTCTAAACCCTTCATTTTCCATGCAGTTTTTTTTCCTTTATGGCATCGTACTATTACTACTCATACTTTGTGCAGGAAAAGTGCATGAATTAATGACTGAACAGGCAAGCTACATAAAAAAATTACAAGAAGATGTTAGAAACTATGTAGCAATTGATGTGGAAACAGGGTTTGATAATGAAACACGTATGCGAATAACTGTGAATGAAGAGATGCGTAGAGCAGATAGGCATAAGCACACTTTTGTCTTTATCATTTTAAAACTTGAGAATTATGATCAATTTCAAAGGCTTTACGGGGCTAAAGAAGTACAACACTTATGGCAACAACTTTCTCAAAGGATACATCAAACGGTTAGACAAACAGATAAAAAATTTCGGTTTCGCGAAAATCATATTGGGTTATTATTAATTGATACAACAGACCAGTATATGGAAGTTATTTATAATAAACTAGACCAAGCCTTAAAAAACCATCAATTGTTAAACGGAAAATGGGTAACGCTAAATTATAAAACTAGTTTCTATACGTATCTTCCACTAACGGAGTCGACGTTCGATGAAATTTTATCGGATCTGGAAAGAGAGATGAAAACAAATGCGCTCTAATTATAGCTTTTGGATCGCCATTGGATTGCTTTGTTTTTATACGTTCACTATATGTGACTCTGTACTAGCAGCCGAAAAAAATAGGGACACTGCATTGATTTATGTCACAAGTTCCAACCAGCCTACTATCGATGTATTGGCATTACAAGACATGCTTGGAAATTTTACGTCAGTAGATGTTTTATCCATAGAAGATGTAAACGAACAGATGCTTCAAACTTATAAACGCCTTGTTGTTATGAATAACTATCCAACTAGAATTCCTCCAAATGCCTTGTCTGCAATAAATCAATTCTCAGGATCAGCCATTTTGATTGGTGAAAATGCATTTCAGTTTGCTCCTTTTTCAAAATGGAAGGAGGGCCCCATAGTGGAACTTCGAGCTATTGGGGGAGAAGTATTAAATAATCCTATAAAATGGAAAAGTGTAATACCATCAGGGGATTTTGACATAGTAGAGAGAGCTACCTCTTTAAATAAGACATACCCTTTTATCGTCAAAAAAAATAATTGGTCTTTTATAGGTGATTTTATTAATAAAGATACAATGCAATATCAGTGGCCAGCGATCATGGGGGAGCTTTTGCAAATAGCAAAGCCTCAGACACATCCCGCTTTTATTGTTTTATCAGATATTAATATGAAGACAGATATGCAAAAGTTAAAAAAGCTCGTGCTGGAGTTTTCAGCAAAAAAATTACCGATTGCACTTGAAGTGACACCTATTGTAGTAAATGAAAGCGATAAAAGATCCTACTATTTACACGAAAATAAAAAACTATTAAGTTACCTACAAAAATTACAAAAGGAAGGTTATGTATTTATCCTTTCTTCTTCTAATTCAACTGAAAAAAACCTTGAGTATTTAGTGCTACGTAAAATCTATCCTACTATAAGTCAGGGGGATAGCTCCCTTTTTACCAGTAGTATCCATCAGGACAGTCAGCAATTATTTATAACACAAAGCGAAGATAACCATACAATTTATCCGATTACAGCGGGATCTATGGCAGATACAGAAACATATTCTTTCTATCCAGTAAAACAAAAGATAAACCTTTTATTAAAAGTTCCTAGTTCTATCATCGGTATTCAATATCCTGCTTATTTTAATGCTTCCTATGTTCAGGAGCTTGCCGCTTATTTAAGCGAACATCCACAAATTGAACTACTTAATCTCAGACAGACGAAGCAACAAGTAATATCCAAAAATGTTTCGATTAAGCAACATGAAAATGGTGAACAAACAATACAATTAGCATTTACAAAAATCGAACGTTTAAAAATATTATTTGATGAACGACCATTTGAATTAATTTTATGGGCGCTTGTCTTGATTGTTTCGCTGTTTGTCACATTATTTTTTATTAGTACCTTGCGTTTACGTATTACCTTACGTAAGAGATTATTTGAGGAGAGGAAAACAAATGGCTAATACCTTATTTTTTATATCACTTTTCCTCATTTGGATCATGCTGCTATATCATATGTTTTTAATGGAGGGTGGTTACTTACACTTTCGTACTTTTGAAAAGCCAATTGATGACTGGGCTAAAAAAATGGACAAGGTTCCCTCAGTCAGTGTCTTTATACCAGCGCACAATGAAGCACTTGTGATTGAACAAACACTACGAGCCATGTCACGACTATATTATCCGAAAGATCAACTAGAGGTAATTGTCATTAATGATAATTCTTCAGATGAAACTGGTGCTATTGCAGCGCGGTACGCAGAAAAGTTCCCATTTATTCGTGTCATTGAAACAGTAGAGCCAAACAAAGGGAAGGGGAAATCCTCTGCCCTCAATTCGGCACTAGCTGATTCCACAGGGGATATCGTTGTTGTTTATGATGCTGATAATACACCTGAACGGATGGCCGTTTGGTATTTAGTGATGGGTCTCATGAATGATTCAAAAGCGGCTGCCACTGTGGGGAAATTTCGCGTTATTAATGCGGCAGAAACATGGTTAACTCGTTTTATTAATATCGAAACGATTTGTTTCCAGTGGATGGCCCAAGGCGGGCGTTGGAAATGGTTTAAGGTGGCAACTATACCTGGTACCAATTTTGCAATCCGACGGACAGTTTTGGAGCAATTAGGCGGTTGGGATGTAAAAGCATTGGCTGAGGATACAGAGCTAACCATCCGTGTTTACAATTTAGGCTACCATATTCGTTTTTTCCCAAAAGCCATTACGTGGGAGCAAGAGCCAGAAACCTTAAAAGTCTGGTGGAAACAGCGCACTAGATGGGCAAGAGGTAATCAATATGTAGTGCTGAAATTTTTAAGTCAATTCTTCACACTAAAAAGAAAAAGTATCATGTTTGATTTATTTTATTTCTTTTTTACGTATTTTTTATTTTTCTTTGGTGTCATTTTATCCAATGCCCTATTTATTATTAATTTATTTTATGATATTGGATTGACCGTTGGCGACATTGCCCTTGTTTTATGGGTTTTAGCCTTCTTACTGTTTCTAGGTGAAGTAATGATAACCTTAAGTATTGAAAAAACAGAAATGAATCGGAAAAATTTCTTTTATGTCATACTTATGTATTTTACCTATTCTCAAATGTGGATTGTGCTAGTCGTTTGGTCATTACTATTAGAAATAAAGCGCATGTTTACTGGTCAAGAAGTTCAATGGTATAAAACAGAGCGTTTTTCCAAGCAATCAGATAAAGGAGCAGAATAATGAGAACCAAATTCTTCTATTTGTGCTTATTTTGTATTGGTTTTTTTAGTTTTGCTAACAATGCAGTTGCAGCTACCATTACCGTAGATGACAACACAATTGTAATAGAAGGCAATCAACAGCAGAAAAAGCCCTTACTAGCACAGCCAATCGAATTACTGGGACCCTCTTCGTCAAGAGATTTTTATTACAATCTAAACGAGGATGTCCCATCCAATAACCAGCAAGTGACATTTCAAATCCAGCATTCTGAGCTACTTATAGCACCATCCTCCTTCACAGTGAAAGTGGATGATGTAGCAATTAAAACAGTTCCATTGAAAGCAGATTCATTAAAACAGACTGTTACCGTTAACCTTCCAAAAGAAGCACTACTAAAGGGTTCTCATAAAATCACAGCTAGTTTTTATGGAATTCTTAAGGAAGGAATTTGTGTGCCTCCTGGCAACGCAGGTAATTGGCTACGTATTGAAATACTATCGTCTATATCAGCATTTAGTGAGGAAAGTGATGCTTGGTCATTAAATAGCTATCCTGCTGCGTTTTTAGGCTATGAGGGATATGCTACGACGGTTATTGTACCAAAGCAGACCTCTGAGGCCACTTTAAACAGTGCATATCAGCTCGCTGCCTTTTTATCCGAACATGGTGACACAGATGTACAGATTGAGCGTGAAGATGCTATTAATAAGATAAGAGGTCCTATTATCATTGTAGGGGCAAAAAAGGAATTTAGTACAAGCCTATTAAAAAAGATGTTAGCAAACATAAGCGTTGAGCAAGATACTATGACACTTACGATGCAGGAGCTACTGAATACAAATTCGAATCGAAAAGTACCTCTTTTAGCTGTAACTTCTTCAAATGGCCAAGCTATTGAGGAACGATTATCTTTTTTAACCGAAGCAACCTTATTCGAGCAATTAATTGGTGATACATTAGCGATTAACGATGTTCCTAAAATAGAAGAGTCATCTGATACGACGATTTCATTTAAGCAATTTGGCTTTGAGGATCGACTTTTATCCAGCCAAGCGACAATGACACCTCATTATTATGTGTCGTTGCCAAAGTTAGAGGCAAACAAGGAATCTTTTATGCGCTTGATCGTTAAAAAATCAGCAACAATACCTGACAGTAAAGAGGATGAGGATCGAAAATTAGAATTGATCGCGTATATCAATAATGTTCCACATGCAGTAGATTTACGAAAATTAGAACAGACTACAACAGATATGTATGAGGCCATTATACCGATCCAAACAAATGTGCTCAACAAACTTTCAATGACCGATATTCAGTTTGAAGTGACAGGCTTTCAACTAGAGGATCCTTGCGAAACAACCAATGAACGCTATTGGATTTACATTGATAGTGATAGCACATTATCGATTACAAAAGATGATGCTGAACCAACGTTTACCTTACGTGATTTTCCTAATGCTTTTCATGAAAATACGTTAATCGTTATACCTGATAATGGAGGAATTGACGATACAACTATGGTATCACTTTATAAATCGTTAATGACGAATGGTAACATGGCAAAAACCTCGCTGATGAAGGATAAAAATGTGACAGAGGAAGCTTTACAAGGGCATGCAGTCATTTTTATGGGAGAAATGGAACAGCTAACATGGCTTGCCAAGCAATCCTCAAAAATCCCTCACACATCTGAGCAGCTTATCTCACAAGGGTTTTTACCTGAGGCAATTGGCCAATATGTGTTCATAACGAAAAATTTCTGGCAGCTTAAAGAGCCTTTATTATGGATTCATTCATTAGAAAATGCCTCTGTAAAAGGTAACTTTTATGCTCACTTGAAAGAGACGAATTCACAGACAGACGCTGCGATTGAAACAAAAGAAGGGCAATTTGTTGTAGCCATAAATCAAAATGCTGATAAGGAAGACGGGAAAGTAGCTAAAAAAGGTGAAATATCCTATGTTTTAATTGCAGAATTTGTTGGGCTCATCCTTGTCATTGCAGTTATCCTGTATATCATCCTTCGTAAACGAAAGAAAAATCAACTGAAACAATAAAAGCAAAGTCGCGAATGTGCGACTTTGCTTTTTTATGCAGGCATGTCCGTTGGTGTTGGTTTTGCATAGCCCTCTTTATACGTGTCATCAATGAACTGACGAATTTCTTTTAAGCTCTTGCCTTCTTTGTGCAGTTGTGCTGATTGGACAGCAATCTCTAAGCACACTAAACAACGCGTCCCATGATCATCCCAAACAATCGAACCATCCTCACGTTTTTCCTGAATAAAGCAATTTAAATTACTTTTATGGCCAGCAGATTCCCCACAGCCGCAATAGCATGGCATCCATTCGAGAATCTCTGTTGATTGTCCAGCGATTTGATAGACTAAGCGTATATTTTCTTGCTTGCCCTCTAAAAAGGTTGGTAGGACGTCTGCAGAAGCTGTTTCTTCTTGGATATCACCAGATGCCTCTGCATGGTCATGACCTTCATGTGAAGCGTCATTTGCTTTAGGAGAGGTTTCAGCACTGTTTTTATTTTCTCCACAAGCACTTAATAACAGTAACGCCAATACAACAAAAATAGTAATCGATTTCTTCAAAAATAGCGCCTCCTACATGTTTACAATACTTCCATTATAACATCGTTTTCATAAACATTTACAGACGCCTCGTTGAAAATCAGTGAAATATATCTAATCCACGTGTTTTGTTCATGAAATGTTCCATTTTCTCGCTCAATAATTTTTTTAAGAAGAATCCGAACAGGATAAAAATGAACCAGAAACCAAATAGGAAGATGAGGTCCATCCAGACTGTTGACCAAATAATTCCGCCGACAGCTTCACGCATCATTTCAATCGCATACGTAAATGGTAAAAAAGGGTTGATTATTTGGAAGAACCTCGGCAATAACTCGACTGGATAGGTTCCACCAGAGCCTGCAATTTGTAACACAAGCATCACAATTGCTAATGCTTTTCCTACATTACCGAAGACGGATACGAGTGTATAGACAACCGTTACAAATACGAGACTAATAAAAAGTCCAAATAAGATAAAGTAGGCAGGTGCTTGAATGGAGCCGTCTACTAAGAAAATATCTCCAATTGTAATAATGAGAGTTTGAATAAACGAGAAAGTTGCAAAAGTTAAGAGTCGACCAAAGTAAATTTCTCGAATACTATAAGATGTATCTCCATGGAGATTCACAGACAATAATGAAATTAACAGTAAACAGCCTACCCAAATAGATAGTACTGTGTAAAACGGTGTCATGGCTGTTCCATAGTTCGCAATAGGGAATACGCGATGTTCCTTTAATATAATAGGCTCCTCAAAGAAATCACGTTCGGCGTTGACATCATTTTTTAGTAATTGCACAATCTCTGCTAGATCCGCTTCTTCTTCTAAAGTTCGTAGCTTATTCGCTAATTCTTTAATTTTAGCACTTAAAGTTGGAAATTCAGTTTGTATTTTTTGAATAGCTTGATTTGCTGTTCCTAGCGTGTTTTTGGCCTGTGTCAATTTATCTGTTGCCTGAGGTATGAATTGTTTTACATTTGTCAGCATGGTAGAAGCGTTAGTTAAAGTTTGCTTCGCACTGGTAAGGGTAGATCGAATTTGTGGCTCTAGACTTTCGTTATAATAGGATAAGAATTTTTGTAAATTAGCTGTAGCATTTTGTGCGATTTGCTGAATAGCTGTAATGTCTTGCTTGATAACATCTTTATCAATTGGCTTTAATTGATCCACTTTATTTAGTAAATCGTCATGTAGAGTCTGTAATTGTTGTAATGAGTTAAGCGCATTTGACGTAGAATCAATGAAGTTTGGAGGATGTTCCAAAGCTTCGCGAATGGCTGTAAGCTGTTCGATGATTGGTTGATTCGCTTCTGCATTACTTTCCTGTAAAGAACCAATAATGGTTGTTAAAGAGTCTTCTAATTGCTTACGAGTCGTAGCATCTGCCTGAATTAATTTTTGCAGTGCCTCAAGCGTTTGAATACTCTTGTTTATGTTGTCTTTAGAAGTTGACAATTGATTTTTAAGTGCCTCTTTCGTTTGCGTAATGGAGGCAGGGTCAAAATTTATACGATTGAGTTTATTGATGATCTCTGTAAAATGTTGGGCAATATTTTGAACAGTTGTGACATCCTTTTTGATGATAGGGGATAGTTCATTAAATAAAGTATCTGCTTCATTCACTAAATGTAAACCCCTTTGAATGGTAGTTAAACCATCTGTCGTTAGTTGTTCCACCTGTGGAACTTGTGTCAGCGCCTGATTAAGTAATTGATTTGCCTCCTTTCCTTGAGTAGAGGCTTGCGTTAAAAATGAATTAATATCAGGTAAATGCTGTTCGATAGTAAAAACATAATTTTCGAATTTGCGGAAATCAGGGATGTCACGTTCCATTTCAATTCCAATTGTATTAAAAATAGAAAAAAGTGTCCCATTGACGGTGGATACAAATTCATTCGAAACCTGCTGTGTAAGTACGCTCGCTCCTTTACTTGTAATTTTAGGGGCAATAGGATTCTTTTTTTCATTTACATAATAATCAATATGGGCCTTCGTTGGTTGGTCGGTTAAAATAGAGGTTAGTTTTTGCGAAAAATCATTTGGAATGATTATGACTGCAAAGTAATCACCATTTTTTAATTGTTCCTTAGCTTTTTTCTCTGTTTCGAGCTTCCAAGTAAAGCTTTTATTCGTACGTAAAGTCTCAATTACTTCATTCCCGACATTAATTGCTTCATCTCTTACCGTGGTTCCCGTATCTTCATTGACAATCGCGATTTTCATATTAGAGGTGTGAGCGTAAGGGTCCATGGAGGCATAAATATTTAGCCAGGCATAAAGGGATGGAAGAAAAATTAGTCCACCTATAATGACAGCTACGACCCAGTTTGTGACAATATTACGGATATCTTTTGTATAAATTTGAAAAACATGCTGGAACGAGTTTTTCATCATGATCACCCCACATTCAAATTTGCATGAACTCTCACTATGTATGTTCCCAAATATACTTGAAATTATGTTATAAATGTGAAATATCTTCATTTAAAGGCGAATTAGTTTACTAGGTTTTCAAAACAATTTATAATCAATCGCGAATGCACTAAAAGTAGGGCTTTTAGTGTAAAAAAGGAGGTCACTACTTTAGTGAAAAAATTATTAATTATTGGTTCAGTGATTGTTGTTTTATTTGCAGCAATTATTGTCCTTACCAATGTCTCAAATCAAAGTAAGTTAGAAATCGCAAAAAAACTTTATGGCGATAAAGAGCTTAAACAAGAAACAATCGATCAAGTAGATGACAAAAACTATCAAAACATTATGTTGCCAGACAAGTTAGAGGAAAAAATAAAAGCTGGTGAGCCTGTCAATGCTTATTTCTTCAGCCCGATTTGTATACACTGTCAAGCTTTCACGCCAGTGTTAATGCCAATTGCAGAAGAGCTAGGTGTTGATATTGCACAATTAAATGTCTATGAATACGATGATCTAACAGACAAGTATAATATTGAAGCAACACCAACATTTATTCGTTTCGAAGATGGTAAAGAAGTAAATCGCTTTGTAGGAGCTCTTAAAGAAGAAGATTTACGAACGTTCTTAAATACGGTTAAATAAATAGAAAAGGAAGAGACTGTATCATAATTATTTAGATACGGTCTCTTTTGTTTTTGTAGTGTATACTAAAAATACTGAATAGTTGTACACTGGAGGTATGATGAATGTCAATGGATGATTATTTTTATAATGGTGAACTGATGAAATGCTATGAATTAGCGAAGCAGGTGACAAACGAAGAGGACAAAGTATTGGCACAAAAATATATTCGATTATTAGAAGAATATGAATATGATCGTTATCCAAAGCCAACTGCTCATATCGAAGTACAGCATGTGGAACGAGCTGATGAAAGCTATCCAGAATCAGATCTAGTTGTAGAAATACGAGCAATAAAAGATGAAGAGGCATTTGCGAAGCGTATTCAGCAATTGGAGGAAGTCGCAAAAACTGGAACATCAGCTGACAAAGCGCAATCCTTTTTTACACAAGGAGAGCTGTTCTTATTCGCACATCATTACAATGAAAGTGTTCACTGTTTTCAGCAAGCAGTAAAGGAAAACCCAAATAAGGCTGTCTACTGGGGGATCACAGGGCAGACGATGCACCGCTTTGGCTGGATGCCATTTGATGCCCTCGGTTATTTGGAGCAAGCGATTCAGCTAGATCCAACAAATCCTCGATGGAAATGGAATAGAGCCCTCGTACTTATTCAATTGGCAAAAGATTTGCAAATGGCTCCATTTATAGCGAATGCTGCACTGACATTGGAGGATGCGCTAGCTTCTTGTGGTGAAGAGCAAAAATCGTTGAAAGCTGCTATTCAAAATACAATCGACAATATGGATAGCTATGTTTTCTCATAAGATAATTGGATGTCTCCAAAGTATATGGAGTCATCCTTTTTACTTAAAAATCAAGTGAGCGGGGTTCGTTGCCATATTTCACAATCATGGTATGATAAGAAAGAAAATGATTTGTAGATATAAAGGACGGATTTTTTATGGCACAAGAAGCGGCAAATAAGTTTATAGAAAACGTATGTAATCATTTAGTTCGCAATATGAATATTACAAAAGTGGAAGAGCATTTTAAAGAAACAATTACTATGCAGCGACAATCAGCCGCAACATCTATGGACTTTTGGGACATGTTGATGATTAATATGCTTTATTTTACTGAGAATGAACAGGCTTGGGAGCAGGAATTTCTAAATATGCTTCAAGCTAAGGAGTGGCTAAAGCCATCAGCTCTTGAAGAGGAATTATTAATGCATCAGATGCGAATTCGTCAACAAGTGGCAGAGCAATTGGATGCTGCAAAGAATTTATTCCATAAGCAATATGAGACAGAAGGCATGACAGAGGAAGCGATTATTTATGACTATGCATATAGCTCTGCTGGGCATTCCATGCGTATGGATTTATTAACCGTGCTTGTATCCACGCCAGAGCAATCAAAAATACTCTTTGATGCAGATCCACAAGAAACGATACGAATTGTCAATGGCTATATTGCCTACCATACAGATGGATTAATTAATAAAACAAAATTACACTAATTTGTTACAAAGCTTCACGCGAAAGGAATTTAATTAAATGAATACACCATTTACTTTTAACCATACACAACCAACAAATATGGACCCTACGAAGAAATACCCTGCTATTTTTTTGCTTCATGGCATGGGCAGCCATGAAGATGATTTACCCCAATTAGTGCAGGATTTTCAAGAGCAATGTCATATATTTAGCTTACGAGGGCCAATTACGCAACATCCCGGCTATGCTTTTTTTACCATTCAAGAGGTGGGGCAACCGGATCGTGCAATCTTCGATAAAGTGTTGATTGCATTGCAACGATTTATATTAGAGGCTATCGAAGAATATCAAATCGATCCTCATAAAGTATTTGTTTTAGGCTTTAGCCAAGGTGCGGTTTTAGCACAATCACTTGCCTTTGTGATGGGGAATTTAGTGACGGGTATTGTTGCATTAAGTGGCTATACGCCAAAGTTTGTGACGGAGGAATACGCTATTCGTTCTGTAGAACATTTACATGCTTTTATTTCGCACGGTGATTATGATTATGTAATACCTTCTCAATGGGGAATGGAAAGCAAGGAGATCTTTGAACAATTTGGTGCCACGGTGACATTTAAACAATACCCAGATGGACATGGTGTAACACCTGATAATCTACGTGATCTAGTAGCATTTTTAGCGCAGCAACTACAGGAAGAAATTCAATAAAAGGAAAACCGAGGCAAAAATTTGTCTCGGTTTTTTTGGCTATCGTAATATGACCTATTCTCAAATTATTTTTCTCCAATAGTGTTTGGAAGAATCGAGGCAAGAAGGTTCAAATTCACGTCAGTCGGTGGTATCATAGTAGATGTTGTGAATGAACGTGCTTTGTTAGATGAAAAACATGTACTTTATGTGAAAAGAGAGACAGAACAGAACTAAAAGGGGTAAAATAATAATTTGATGTGCTAGATGCAAATTTTGTCGCTTTCTATCGATGAAAGCGTGTAGAAATTATGGAGAAAAGGAATTAAGCTGAATGGAACAAAATCTGAAAACGGAGCATAAACCACTATCCTCCGAAAAAACAAGAGGGAAGTCATCACGTTCTTCTATTTTAGCGCAAACCGTCAAGACAGGGATTATCAAATCCAATTTAATACCTATGTGGGCTGGTTTAACGCTAGGCATGTACAAAAATAAAATGACATTTGTAGACAATATACCAGAAATTATTTTTTCAACAATCGGTTCCGCCCTTGTCATTGGAGCTGCGGGGGCCTTTAATAATGTCTATGATCGTGATATTGATGCAATTATGCCTCGTACACAAAGCAGACCAACTGTAACAGGTGAAATGTCAGCAAAATCTACTTTATCATTAGCTGTTGTAATGTTAATTATTGGCGTAGCTGTGCTGGCACTTGCTTCACCTTTAGCAGCGGCATTTGGATTATTAGGTGTATTCCTATATGTAGTCCCTTATACAATGTGGACAAAGCGTCGTACGATATATAATACAGAAATCGGTAGTATTGGTGGTGCGGTGCCACCATTAATAGGTTGGTCTGCTGTATCTACAGATATTACACACCCAGCGATACTTGGTTTATTTTTTGTTATGGTCATTTGGCAAATGCCTCACTTTTATGCTATTGCCATTCGCAAACGTGTAGACTATGAAGCAGCCAGTGTACCCATGCTACCAGTTATCAAAGGGATGCGTCGAACGTATTATCAAACCAATTTCTATTTAATACTATTGATTCTATCAAGCTTTTTATTTGGCTCGCTAAGTGTAGGCATCATGCTTGTGGCATTGATCTTAAGTGTTGCTTGGCTAGTGATGAGTATTTACGGTTATCATAGTAATACAGATCAAGTGAAATGGGCTACCAAAATGTTTGTTTTTTCCCTATTCCATATGACTATACTATTCACAACTGTTATTGTGTACTCGCTAGTAGGAGTTATTTTTAAGTTATATTAATTTTTCAAAAATTGCCCTGAAAAAAATAAAGTTGTGCGAAAACAATTACGAAAATAAAAACCAACAAGTTTACTCGTCACTTGTTGGTTTTTTATTGTCGACAGAAATGATTTGGCGGCTAGGCCACTCGAATGCATGTAACTGTCCGCCAAACACAGCTCCACCATCAATGCCAATAATATTATTTTCTCCGAAATAAACACGATAATCAGTTGGATCATGATGCAGGTTATACGTAGGGGTATGGCCAAAGATTACTGTTTTTTCCCCTTGATAGCCTGCGTGGAATTCCTCACGAATCCAAAGTAAGCGCATGGGGTCAGTTTCGGCTATTGCAGCACCTGGCACAACGCCACCGTGGACGAAAATAGCATCTTCTAACTCAATATATATTTCAAATGTCTCGATTAACTGTAAATGTTCTTCAAGCTTAGGGAGCGTTTTAATAAAGCTAGGCAGAGTATTACTTTGGATGGCTTCCTCAAAGTCTGCCAACTGATAGCCATAGCTTGCTAATGTTGCCTCACCACCACAAAGCCCTACCCAATGGTTCCATGGCTTAGCAAGACCTGAACGGCATGCATTGAGCATGATCGCCTCATGATTGCCTAGTAAAACTCGTGCACCTTTTGTCTGTAATTCACTCACTAAATTTAACACACCACTAGAAGAGGGCCCTCTATCAATATAATCACCAAGAAGAAAAAGCTGGTCGTTCATTGGGTCATAGTTTGCTTTTAATAATAATTCTTCCAGTAGCCCTAATTCTCCATGTATGTCACTAATTGCTAGTATACGGTTCATTTACGAGCATCCTTTCTAATAGTACAGCTTTACCCTTAAGTATAGAGAATTATTCTACAAGTTTCGACTTTTCTAGCTTCTCCTAGCTTTTTTCATAGAATTTTTAAAGAAACAATTCTCTTACTACTATGTTTATCATATGAAGGATGTTTTTATAGCTTTATTCATTTGTCTAGAGAAGATGGGTGATGAGAGGAGGGAAATGCTTGAAACGTAACAGCAGAAGCAAATTGCAATGCTCCTACTGTTTGACTTAAAAATTATATCTGTAGTTTTTCCCATGCTTGCTTAGCTATTTGTTCATCAAATGTTGAAATGAGGCGAAAATTATTGCTGTCTAAAATGCGATAATGCTGACTGATGACGTTTTGCTGTAGTCGAAAACCACCATACTCCTGAATGTTTTTCCACCATATGTATCCACCCATTGTTTTCTCTTTTGGCTGCAATGTTCCATTATTTGCGATTAAATCTACAACCTCTAATGGATCACCACCAAGCTCATGCTGTAAAATCGTACTGTCTCTACACAATGTGCAAACTGTAACAGTAGTTGTCCAACCAGCTAGTATACGGCCCTTTTCAATTTGGACAAGTGTTTTTTTTGATAATCCTAGTAAATCACTCATTTGATCCTGTGTGAAAGCTTTTTCTGTACGGATTAATTTCAGTTTTTCTGAAACGAGTGTGATTAATTGTTCACGATTCATCCTAACACCCCTTATTTTCAGATTGTTAAGTTCCATTATACATGAAAGTAAAGAAGCGTGTTTTTCTTTCACCTTGGGAAGTGGCAGAGGTCGCGTAAAATTAAAACAGACTGCCCCTAATGGACAGTCTGTTGGATGTTAGATTTCATATTTTTTCGTATCCGAGATCACCCTGAAGTGGATGCCTTTAATCTGTGCGCTGACTTTATGGCGGAGTGTATCAATATCCACAAGCTCCTCTTTATTTTTGACACACACAGCAATCTCTTGTAAAAGCTTTGTAAAAGATTCTTTAAATAGAGAGCGCATATTATCGAAATCTAAACTACGAAAACTCCCATCAATATCGAAAGCTTCAACTGAATTTAATTGCTTGGAAGCTCCTGCAAACCGATCATCGTAGACTGTGTAATTTTCATCTGTTACCACGATAATAAATAGAACTTCTCCCGTGATTGTTTTTAACTCAATATTTGTTTTGTGTTTTTTTACATCAGTAATAATGTGAATACCATCTGAATGATATAGCTTAAATAATGTCATGTGTATGGCCCCCTGCAACTAAAATCATTTTCTCTATTCATTATATAGTGAAATGGCTAATAATGGAATAAGGAATACTGTTTCCTACTGTTACGATTGAACCTCTGTTTTAAGAGGTAGACTTTTTCGAAGAGGACGAACCTCTATATAATGAATTTGATGACCTTGTTGCTCATAGATGCTAAAAATATAGGAGCCTAGCTCAATATTTTTTGATGCTTTAATGCCGTTATTCACAGTTAAGAACCAACCACCTAATGTTTCCACTTCTTCAGCATCCAGGGTAATGTTTAATAGATTTTCTACATCTTCCACAAGCATTTTTGCATTTAATAAATAGTGATGATCTGTAATTTTTCGAATATCCGCAATTTCATCATCATCAAACTCATCTCGAATTTCACCAACAATTTCTTCTAAAATATCTTCAACCGTTACAAGACCAGATGTACCACCATATTCATCCATTAGGATAGCCATATGGATTCGTTCCTTTTGCATACGTACAAGTAATTCTTGAATGGGCATTGTTTCAATTACGCGAATGACAGGATTTATGAAATCTTCTAGAACTAAGGAGTCGTCTGTAAGTTGTTCAAGTAGACCCTGCGTTAATAGTTCTTTCGCATTGATGAAACCTAATATGTTATCTCGGTCCCCATCATAGATCGGGTAACGCGTATATTTTTCAGAAGCGATGTAATGAATAATGTTTGTAAAAGATTCATTTTGTTCAATTCCAATAATTTCTGTTCGGGGAACCATGATTTCACGAGCAATACGTTCATCAAATTCAAAGACGTTATTGACATATTTGAGCTCAGATTTATTGATTTCACCACTCTTAAAGCTTTCAGACAGTAATAATCGCAATTCTTCCTCTGTATGAGATAGCTCATGTTCGCTAGCAGGTTTCATTCCGAATAAGCCAACTAACACGCGTGCAGAACCGTTCAAGAACCAAATAAATGGATACATGATCTTATAGAAAAACATAATGGGTTTTGCGAAAAGAAGTGTAATGGATTCAGCTTTTTGAATGGCAGCTGTTTTTGGGGCTAATTCGCCGACCACTACATGTAAAAATGTAGCAATGGCAAAGGCTGTTCCAATTGTAAAGATCGTCATATATTTATCAGAAATACCGATTATTTCAAATAGCGGGTGAAGCATAAATTCAAAAGTTTTTTCACCAACCATCCCGATACCAAGAGCGGTTACAGTAATCCCTAATTGACACGCCGATAAGTATTCATCTAAGTGTTGAACAACATGTTTAGCAGCAACTGCTTTTTTATTGCCTTCTGCAACCAGCTGATCGAGTCTTGAGGAACGTACTTTTACAATGGCAAATTCTGTTGCCACGAAAAAGCCTGTTAAAGCTAATAGAATGGTAAAAATCGATAGGTTTATTATGGTCTCCAAATAGTCGTTCTGTAAAAACAGAACGTCACCTCCTAATTATGAATGAGTAATAATAAAGATTGCATTAATGCAATACTTTCGGGTGAAACATTTTTCTTAATCGTTTCAATTTTTTTATCATCTTGCTTGTTCATTTGTGCGAGCAGAGATGTAACATCATGCTCTAAATCTTGCATTTTTAAACGAAGCACCTGTACATCGATTTCTTCATAGGGTGTGATGTTTAACTCATGTTGGATTTGTACAAGTGAAAGCCCCTGTTGTTTGCGCTGTTCAATAAATTGAAGCCGTTTAATCATGGCTTGGTCATAGTAGCGATAATTTGCTGCAGAACGTTCTGCATCTAGCAAACCAATATTTGTATAGTAATCAATTGTTCGTTTAGTAATGCCTGTTTTTTCTGCAAGCTCGCCAATCTTTAATTTTTCTGTCCCAATGCAAACACCTCCGAACCATCACGTGATACTTTGATTATAACGTGATGGTTTTAGTTTATTCAAATGATAGCCTTTGATATTTCGAAATTATAAGATTTTTTACAAAAAAAGAACGTTTCTACCATGATTAAATGGTAGAGACGTTCCTAGGTTTAAGGAAGTAAATAAATATCGTATAGGTGATGGAGTGCTTCCTCACCATTTTTTTGTAAGAGAATTTCATCATTATATGTAAGTGTTATGCTCGTTTGTTGGCTATCAATTTTGTCGTCAATTATTTGACAGGTAACAGTCACAAAGCCTGATTCAGTAAGCTTTTCTTTCATATCGTCACTCCACGCCTGATCAGAAAATAGTGGAGGCTGCCAAGTACCTCTCACATGTAGCTCATTTTTTTCAAGGTCATAATCCCAGCGTATGTCACGTAAAATAGTTTTAAATAGGTCATTAACCGTAAACGATGTATCTTTATAGTTAATGTCTAGAGCACGTATTGCATGGACATCTCGGCTAACTGCACTAGCTGCGGAATTAGCAGCTGAATTGATGCCTGAGGCAGCATCTTTAATTTCTGAAAATCGACCACCACATCCAGAAAGTAGTGCGCAGATGCATGTGATACAAGCAACTTTTGTCATCCATTTCACAAGTAGTCCCTCCAGTCTAGTAAGTTGTTATAACTATCTTAACGAAAAGAAAAATATGAAGAAAGGGCATGAAGGCGGTAGTTTGTGACGGTTTTGCAACGATGCGACCTCCACTTGATTGTTCGGCATTTGAGAATTATATAAGTCTGAATATTTAGTAAAAAAACAAAAGAATGGGAGCGGTTTGTGATGAAAATTAATGATGAAATGCTTGATCGATTAGGAACATATTTTGTTTATCATGCTGTTTATGATACTTATGGAATTACGTTTGAAAACTTTGTGGAGCGTTGGCTACGAGGCATACTTGACATATAATGAGCTGTACTTTAAAAAACTCCTGGAAACAGGAGTTTTTATCTATAAAAAATACATATTTACTCTTAAATGAGATACTTTACTCATGTCTAATGATGCTATAATTAGCTTAATTGGTTACGTATCTATTACTTTCTATCTAAAGGGGATGATGCATATGAATTTATTGGGGAAAATTCTCACAACTGTCATTTGAACAGTAGGTATTCGTAATTCTAACAGCTGTGAATATTTATCAAACAAAAAATTTAACGATAGAAACAGCTCAAAAAATGGCACAAGCAGAAACATCTAATATCGCGTACCAGATTCAAAATTTAATAAACAAGCACTTGATGTCTTCTTACAACATATCGTTATTACTGTGGCGCAAATTGAGGAAGTGACAACTGCCTCTCTTTTAATTTAAAAGGAAATGGTAGAGGTAGTGCGGGCAGTGGAAAAATATGACGGCTGTCAGCCAGCAATCCTCAGCAGAAACAAGGGAGCTATTAGCAACGATGGAGCAGCAAAATCCCGCGGTTCAAAAAATATGGCAGAAAGCTTATCAGGTATGACGAACTCCTTACAACAAACACTAGCAAAATTCCATTTTTAGTAGAGAACTAAGACTGCATGTCATCTTCTGTACAACGGGATGACATACGGCTATTTGTAAGTTAATTACCACCAAAAATATTTTTCTGAATATTTAGTTATTTATTGACGCATAAATGCTATTATTTATTTAGTTGCTATAGGCAGGAGCTGGTACATATGAAATTACTACATAAAATATTACTGACAACGTTATCTACAATGATGATTGTGTTCATCATTATTTTAAGTGTCAATATTGTAAAAACTAATTCATTAGCAGTGGAGGATGCACGACAGCTTGCTCAATCGCGGGCGTCCGAAAGTGCAAATAAAATGCAAATGGAACTTGATTATGCGATGGATACAGCAAGGACAGTAGCCTCTAATCTCCAAGCAATGGTAGCCAATCATAAGGGAGATCGTGATTTAGCAAACGAGATGCTCAAACAATTACTCGAACACAATGACACCTTTCTAGGGGTTTGGACGATTTGGGAGCCAAATGCCTTTGATGGACAAGATGCTCATTTTGCCAATTTGAAAGGGCATGATGCATCAGGTCGTTTCCTTCCATATTGGGCACGCAGCAACAACGATGTGACGCTTGCTCCTCTAGAAGACTATGAAACTAGTGATTATTATGTATTACCTAAAACGTTGAAACAAGAGGTTATTTTAGAGCCGTTAACTTACCCAGTTGACGGTCAGGATGTATTGATGACTTCCACAGCTATACCTATTCAAATAGATGGAAAAGTCGTTGGTCTTGTTGGCATTGATATAAGCTTAGAGACATTGGTTGCCATTAATAATGAAATTGTACTCTATGATACAGGGTATAGTGCCATTGTGTCTCATAAGGGGACATTTGTTTCCCACCCATCTCCTGATTATGTCAATATACCAGTGACTGAAATGGAAAAATATAAAAATACGGATAAAATTCTGTCTGCTGTTGAACAGGGCAAACCCTATCTAGTAGAGGATTATTCATCCTATTTACAGGAAGCTTCTTTTATTGCTGTCTCACCTATCCAAATTGGTCAAACGTCGACACCGTGGGCATTGCAGGTAATTATTCCATCTGATGAGGTAATGGCAGCCGCAAGTGAGGCAATGTGGTTATCAATACTACTAGCTATTATTGGTATTATTGTATTAGTTGGTGCCATTACTTGGATAGCTCAACGGATCGTCAAACCAGTAGTTCAGACAGTGGAACAGGTCAAAACCATTGCTGGTGGAAATTTAGCAGTGGAGCCGTTACAGGTTCGTTCGAAGGATGAAATTGGCGAGCTTGCACATGCAATGAATCATATGACAGACAATATGCGTGAGCTGTTACAAGCGGCTACACATATTTCCAATCAGGTGAATGTATACAGCGGAGAATTACGTGCTTCTACCAATGATATGAGCATCAGTATCGAACAGGTGCTAACAACAACAAGTGAGTTGGCGACAGGTGCTACCGTACAAGCCGAACAGGCCTCTACTACTTTAGGCGTTACACAAGAGGTTGAGCATAAATTGCAAGCAATTCAAATGGCAATTGAAGAAATGCTTCAGGAATCTCAGCTTACAACAGCGTCTTCTAAACAAGGTTTAATTCATGCAGAGCAGTCTATTCAAGGGATGGAAGTGATGTCTGAAAAAGTGTCACTGACAGCTATGGTCGTCCAACAGCTCAGCGACCAATCAACAGAAATTAATCGTATTTTACAAGTCATTAATGCTATTGCAGGTCAAACAAATTTATTAGCATTAAATGCGGCGATAGAAGCTGCTCGTGCAGGTGAGCACGGCAAGGGCTTTTCGATTGTGGCAGAGGAAGTACGAAAGCTTGCAGAAGAATCAGCCAAATCAACAAGCCAAATCGCCTCCATTATTGATATGGTTGTTAGGGAAGCAGCAAAGGCTAGTGATGCTATGCAAAGTGTTGTCTTAGCTGTGGAAAACAATACGCAATATATTGATGCCAATAAGCAGGCACTTGATGCGATTTTACGCCATATTGTCGATACAGTAGCGCAAATCGATAATGTGACAGCTGCCTCCAGTGTCATTCAAAGGGAGACGCAGGAGGTTGTACGTGCAGTGGAAAATATGACAGCTGTTAGCCAGCAATCCTCAGCAGGAACAGAGGAGTTATTGGCAACGATGGAACAGCAGAATTTAGCGGTTCATGACATCAATAGCAAAGCCCAACAATTAACAGCTATGACGGACTCTTTACAGGCAGCACTAGCTAAATTTCAATATTAAATTAAAAGAGCTGTAGGCAAGGTGAAATTTTCATCCAACCTTGCCTACAGCTCTTAATACTTATTTGAAAAATTGTGTAATAAATTGATTCGCTTCCTGCCAGTTATAAACCCTTACAACATTATTAGGAACGGCAAGACGATTATAAGGTGTATCAAATAACACAACAGGTATTTTTAATTCCTCTGCCAGCATCACCGCATTATCATGCTTATCCTCAAAGAAAGCTTCTACACGATGTTTTTTTGCAGCAGCTAGTTTATCATGGCTGCCGAGAAGCTCGATATGGTCGTAAGGTATAGCTTGCGATTTAAACCAATTGACAGTGATGTCTGCTACATTTTCACCACGTGCAGAAATATAATACAGCTCAAAATTATTTTTCCAAGCGCTTAGAATATTTTTTGCATCTTTTGCCACCTCAGAGACTTCGTACATATAAGGTTCATTTTCCTTAAACCAAGTATTAAAGGCACTTCGGTCAATAGGGTGTGGGAAGGCAGATAAAAAATCATATTCACAAACATCATCTAGCGTAATATTTACATTGTACTGTTTATTAATATGTGGAATGAGTGTACTTGGACATGTCACAGTCCCATCAATATCAATACCAAAGCGGGGCTTTTTCATGCTAGCACCTCCTTAGGCATTCGCTTTTTGAGCTTCTTCCGCTGCACGTTTTTCTTCCATTTCTGCTGCTAATTTATCAATTTCTTTCTTCAGTTCTTCCACCATTGTTTCTTCTGGCACTTTACGGACTGTTTTCCCCTTCATGAATAACAAGCCTTCACCACGGGCACCAGCAATACCGATATCTGCCTCACGCGCTTCTCCAGGACCGTTTACCGCACAGCCTAGAACAGCCACTTTTAACGGTACATTTAATTTTGAAATATATTCTTCTACTTCATTTGCAATAGAAATTAAATCAATTTCAATGCGTCCACATGTTGGGCAAGAAATCAAAGTTGCCATATTAGAAGCGAGGCCAAAGGATTTTAATAGTTCCCGTGCTACTTTAACCTCTTCTACAGGGTCAGCGGAAAGGGAGATACGTAATGTGTTTCCTATACCTTTTGATAGGATGGCTCCAAGACCTGCTGCTGATTTTACAGTACCAGCAAATAATGTTCCTGATTCTGTAATCCCTAAATGTAGCGGATAATTAAAGGCTTTAGACGCCTTTTCATAGGCTTCAATGGCAAGATTAACGTCAGATGCTTTCATTGATACGATAATATCGTGGAAGTCCAAGTCTTCCAAAATTTTAATATGGTGTAGAGCAGATTCTACCATACCATCAGCTGTAGGATAGCCATATTTTTCTAAAATATGACGCTCTAATGAACCGGCATTTACACCAATACGAATTGGTATACCTTTTGCTTTGGCTGCATTAACAACAGCTTCCACTTTTTCTTTACGACCAATATTACCTGGATTAATACGTACTTTATCAATACCATTTTCAATGGCTTTTAATGCTAATCTATAATCAAAATGAATATCAGCTACTAATGGAATATGAATACGTTTTTTGATTTCGGCAATCGCGTCAGCTGCACGTTCATCTGGTACAGCAACACGAACAACTTGACAGCCTGCTTCCTCAAGACGAAGAATTTCTGCAACTGTTGCTTCTACATCATGTGTTTTGGTTGTACACATACTTTGAATGAATAATTCATTACTACCACCAATTGTTAAGTTACCGACACGCACAGGACGTGTATTTGAACGGTGACAAATTTCACTCATTAACTTTCTCTCCTTTTCGGGCCACTATTTTCAGCCGTCACTGTCATTTATTTTAGCAGTGTAAGAAAATAAGGACAAGGAAGAAACGCTAACTTTTCATTTTCCGCATTTGTTTTCAAGCTCAAATGAGAGAGGAAGCTTGATATTTTCACCTGGAACTAGTGCTTGTAATTGTAAGTGTGGGTTTAAGTTGTAAAAAAGTTGTAAGCGTTCTGGAAAGGTCATGGGAACTTTAGCAGGGTGTAGAGCAAATAAACTATGAATGGTATCTCCTTCAATCGTTTGTACAGTAATATAATTTGGCTCACGTTGTTGTTCACAAAGTCCGTTTTCTGAGCTCTTTGTGGATAAAGCCGCAAGTGGGATGGACCCTTCTGTTAAATCTACTTTGACGACAAAGGCAATTACGATGATGATAGTTGTTAAGATGAATGCTCGCAAAAAATCCCCTCCTTTTCTACACTATATTGAGAAGAGAGGGGATTCATGCACATTATTTTATATTTGGTTGTTTTGGATATTTTGTAAAGGCCACAATTAATAGAGAAATGGTTAAAAATAAAGATAGTACAGTGATAACAGTACTGCTAACGGGCAGATAGTCTGCTAACATCGAAAGTAACGTAGCCCAAGTGATCGCAAAGGTAGTTGTTCTCCAGATATGGCGATACTCTCCCCGACGCTTCATCGCTTTCAAGATAAATAAACCTGCTAAAGCATAAAGGGCAATTTGTGCAAAAATAAGCATTGTTGTCACGACGAAAAGCATTAGGAAGGTGAATGGATATAAGAGCCATTTAATGCCCTCTATGTAATCTGTTAAACCAGTTAAACTATCCATATCGAATGTATCAACGGACATACCTGCTGCAAAACGACCTAAAGAGAATACGGACACAATGGTAATCAGTAGAAAAGTATATTGAATAACCTTTCCAATAGGTAATAAACGATAGGCTGCTAGTTTTTTAGGATGTATAAGACTATCAATAAAAAGCTGTGAGTGTTTCATGCTATATCTCCTCCAATCGATATTTTAACATGTTCAAAGAGGACAAGATATGAAAGAAGTATAAATGAGGAGGGTCTTGATGTTAAAATGTTAACATTATGTAAAGAAGTTAAAGGATTTCTTTACTTTTTGTTTGGAATCATTTAATGATTAGAACGAGGGTAGTAGAGATGTAGGAATTGGAGCGAAAACAATTGACAATAGATTGGCAAAGCATTCTCTTTCAGTTTTTAGGCGGGCTAGGGGTCTTTTTATTTTCCATTAAATTCATGGGGGATGGGCTTCAAAAATCAGCGGATGATCGGTTACGTGAATGGTTAAATCGCTTTACCACAAACCCTATTATGGGTGTCCTGGTTGGTATATTTGTAACAATTTGCATACAATCAAGTTCTGCCACAACAGTCATCACTGTAGGATTAGTGAGTGCTGGTTTTTTAACATTGCGTCAAGCAATCGGCGTCATCATGGGGGCAAATATTGGTACAACTATTACAGCATTTATTATTGGTATTAATATTGGACTCTATTTTTATCCCTTATTGGCAATTGGGGCAGCCTGTTTATTTTTCTTAAAGAAAGCAACGTATCAACATATTGGTCAGATTCTATTTGGCTTTGGCGGTTTATTTTTAGGGCTAGAGTTGATGAGTGCTAGTATGCAGGCGTTACATCAGCTTGCAGATTTTGCATCGTTAACGCTTCATTTAAGCAATCAACCGATATTAGGCATATTTTTAGGAACCATTTTCACATTACTTGTGCAAAGCTCTACCGCAACGGTGGGGGTATTGCAAGGTTTATATGCAGAACAATTAATTGGTTTAAATAGTGCCTTACCGATATTGTTTGGGGAAAATATTGGCACGACCATTACAGCTGTTTTAGCTTCTCTTGGTGCTTCTATTTACGCTAAGCGTGCAGCAGCGGCTCATGTATTATTTAATGTGATTGGGACGATTATTTTCATGTTATTGTTCACACCGTTTATGCAATATGTACAGTGGATCAGTGGCGTATTTCATTTAGAGCCTCGCATGCAGATTGCCATTGCTCATGGCTCATTCAATGTCTTTAATATGATGATCCAACTACCATTTATTGCTGGACTCGCAGCCTTAGTTACAAAGCTATTGCCGGGACATGATGGCCATATCAATGTAACAACTAAGCATTTAGATCCTTCATTCATTGATTCCTCTCCTGCTATTGCGCTAGGTCAAGCTAAAGAAGAGGTATTACGCATGGGTGAACATGCATTGCGTGGGTTAGAAGAAACGTTTTTATATATGAAATCTGGAGAGACAGAGCATATTCCGACGGTGCTACAGCTAGAAGTCGGGCTTAATCATCTAGACAATGAAATTACTGATTATTTAGTAATGGTGTCTAAGCAGCCTCTTTCCCGTGCAGACTCTGTAAGACATCATACTTTATTGACAAATGTAAGGGATTTTGAACGAATTGGGGATCATTTTGAAAATATATTAGAGCTTTTACAGTACAAAGATCACCACGAGGTAAGCTTAAGTAAATCAGCGCGACAGGACTTAATAGGTATGTTTAGTTTAGCCATAGAGGCAGTGCGCAAAAGTATAGAAGCATTAGATACCGCTAGCTTAAGTTTAGCTCAAGAAGTAACAGAGCTAGAAAGCCTGATTGATGATATGGAAGATAAACTACGTCAAAAGCATATTGCCCGATTAAACACAAATGAGTGTAGTGGGGCTGCAGGAATTGTTTATATGGATATCGTTAGCAACCTAGAGCGTATAGGAGACCATGCAGTAAATATTGCAGATTCTATTTTAGGCATTCGTCATTAATGAAACTTTTCACTTTGTTATTTCGTATGAAAGGCAATGCACGTTAAAAGGAGAGAATCTTTATGGAAGTTGTTGGCTGGATCTTAGTGATTGCCTGCTTTATTATTTCATTTATTGGTTTAGTATATCCTATTATTCCCGGAGTACTGTTTTTAGTCGGTGGGTTTTTGCTCTATGGCTTATTTTTCTCATTCGCAGAGCTAAGCTGGTGGTTTTGGGTCATTGAAATACTATTTGTCGTGTTGTTATTTGGGGCAGATACTGTGGCAAATGCGTTTGGTATCAAAAAGTTTG
Organism: Lysinibacillus sp. AR18-8; assembly: GCF_001705465.1. Lineage (NCBI taxonomy): Bacteria > Bacillati > Bacillota > Bacilli > Caryophanales > Bacillaceae > Lysinibacillus > Lysinibacillus sp. AR18-8. Next base: position 128,281 of record NZ_MDGU01000004.1, on the reverse strand, counting down.
GTGGTTCCAATGCTGGTATGTGGGGGAGCACCATTGGGTTATTAATTGGTCCATTTGTGATCCCTGTGGCAGGGATTTTAATTGGACCATTTTTAGGGGCTGTGATTGCGGAACTAATCGTTGAGAAACGTACATTTAGTGAGGCAGTGAAAAGTGGTGTAGGTTCTTTAATTGGCTTTTTGACATCTACTGTTGTCAAGGCTGTTATTCAAATTGTTATGATTATTGTATTTTTTATCGCCATTTAATGCCTTTCTTTTAAGGTTTAGTGTGTGAGAGAAAAGGGTAAGATAGTAAACATATCGGTATTTCGGTCAAAAGGCTGAAATCTTCAAATTGAAGTATTTTTCGTTGAATGGTTTGACCAATTTTGATAATCTAAGGATGTACTAATTATTTCTTATTTTAGGGAGGAACTTAACAATGGCTTACGAATTACCACAATTAACTTACGCTTATGACGCATTAGAACCACATATCGATGCAAAAACAATGGAAATTCACCATTCTAAACACCACAATACTTATGTAACAAACTTAAACGCAGCAGTAGAAGGTACTGAATTTGCAGAAAAAGACATTAACGACTTAATCGCAAACCTAGATGCTCTTCCAGCTGACAAACAAACTGCTGTACGCAACAACGGTGGCGGACATGCTAACCATACATTATTCTGGGAAGTAATCGCTCCAGGCGGTTCAAATACACCAGTTGGTGAAGTAGCAAAAGCAATCGATGCTAAATTCGGTTCTTTCGATGCTTTCAAAGAAGAATTTGCTAAAGCTGCTACAACTCGCTTTGGTTCAGGTTGGGCTTGGTTAATCGTTGATGGTGACTCAGTTGCTGTTACGTCTACTCCAAACCAAGACTCTCCAGTAATGGAAGGGAAAACACCAGTTTTAGGCTTAGATGTATGGGAACATGCATACTACCTAAACTACCAAAACCGTCGTCCAGATTACATCGGTGCTTTCTGGAACGTAGTAAACTGGGATGTAGTAGAAGCTAAATTCCAAGCTGCAAAATAATAACGAATAATTGGCTGTGCCTAAAGTGAGCAATCACGGAGGCATAGCCTTTTTTTGTTGGATAAAACAGCAAATTAAGGGATAGAATCTGAAAATATCAGGATAATGAAGACGAAATATAAGGAGAGCGTGAAATAGGGCAACCTTTCTCCATAAAGTACCGTCAAATAAATGATGTTTTACATAAGAAATCGAAAGTGCGTGCTTTTCTGTCATACCTTCGAATGGTATACTAGGTATCGTGTATTGAAATGATCAGAAGATGAGGAGGGGAATACATATGCGCAAAGCACCTGGAAAAAATCGCGCGGCGAGTGTTAAAGCAAAACATCATTCTAACTTAACATTTCGTATGAATATCCTTTTCTTTGCAATATTTATCGTATTTTCAATGTTAATTTTTAGACTTGGCTATATGCAAATCGTCAAAGGGGAAGATTATGTACGTATTTTAGAGCGTACAGAAGAAGTTCCTGTCAACACAAGTGTACCAAGGGGACGCATGTATGATCGTTACGGTCGTATTTTAGTGGATAATCACCCGGAAAATGCCATTACGTATACGAAAATGCAAACGACCACAACAGAGGAGATGCTTGATATCGCGAAAAAGCTGGCACAGTTAATTGAACAGCCAACAAAGCGTGTCACATTGCGTGATAAACAGGATTTTTGGATATTACAAAATCACGATGCTGCCTATGAAAAAGTCACAGAGGCAGAAAAAACAAAAATTAATGCACAAGAAAATATTACAACAAGTCAAATTAATGCAGAGATTGATAAACTGGTACGGGAACGTATCACAAACGAAGAACTTTTACAATTAACAGAGGCTGATTTAGAGGTATTAGCGATTTATCGTGAAATGGTATCTGGCTATAATCTATCTCCTCAAATTATTAAAAGTGAAAATGTATCAGCTGATGAATTTGCTCGTGTATCTGAGCGTTTAACTGAACTACCAGGTGTTAATACAACAACAGACTGGAAACGTGTCAAATTATCATCTTTATCTATTCTTGGACGTACAACGGTCCCAACAAAAGGGATACCAAAAGAGAAGCTCAATTACTATTTAGCACGTGACTACTCACGTAATGACCGTGTGGGAGAAAGTTACATTGAAGCACAATATGAAGAATTACTACAAGGTCAAAAAACAGTCGTCAAAAATATTACCAATAAAAAAGGTCAAGTAGTCGATACAGTCACAACCTATGAAGGGGAGCCAGGTAAAGACTTAATCCTTTCATTGGATAGTGAGCTGCAGGCTGAAACGGATAAGATTGTAGAAGAAGAACTGCTTAACTTAAAGGCACTTCCCGGCTCCTATTTATTAGACCGTGCCTTTCTTATTATGATGGATCCAAATACTGGCGACATTTTATCGATGGTAGGTAAGAAAATAGAAAAAAATCCCGAAACAGGGCAAAATGAAGTCATTGACTATGCATATGGATCGTTTACAACAGCTTATGAGGCAGGTTCATCTGTTAAAGCAGCAACAGTTCTCACTGGCTACAATCAGGATGTTATTTCGATGGGTACTTCAATGGGAGACGAGCCGATTATATTAGCTGGCACGGACCCGAAAACGTCTATTTTTAACAGGGCTGGATATATCCCGATGAATGACTTGTTAGCATTAGAACGTTCTTCCAACTCCTATATGTTTAAAATTGCGATGCTGCTTAATGGAACCCCTTATAGTTATGGTATGCCATTACGCTTAAAGGACGATACGTTCTCAAAAATGCGTAATAATTATGCGCAATTTGGTTTAGGTGTGAAAACAGGCATTGATTTACCAAATGAATTTAGCGGAGTGCGTGGTCCATCAGGTCCAACAATGGGTGGTAAAACTCTTGACTTGGCGATTGGTCAGTATGATACGTATACACCACTTCAACTTGCACAATATATTTCAACAGTTGCCAATGGTGGCTATCGTATTCAGCCACATGTTGTGAAAGAGGTTCGAGACCCATCACAGGATGGGAAGCAATTAGGGCAGTTAGTAACAGAAGTAGGTCCAACTATTTTGAATCAAATTGATAATCCTAAAGAAGAGATCGATTATGTAAAGCAAGGGCTACGTCGTGTATATACTGGTTCACATGGTACAGCACGAGCACAATTTGCCGATACTCCATATACAGCTGCAGGGAAAACAGGGACAGCAGAGGTAGTGTATTATGGTCCGTTACGTGAGCACTACGGCACAAATACCATTAATTTAACGCATGTTGGCTTTGCCCCATATGAAAATCCTGAAATTGCCTATGCAGTTGTGATCCCATGGGTTAATACAAATTTAGCGCCACACTACTATCAAAATAATGTCATTGCTAGACGTTCTTTAGATAAGTATTTTGAATTAAAAGCAAAATATCAAGCTGAAAAAGTAACTGATAGCAATGTAAAACAGCCAATTTTACCAGCGATTACGGAAGAAAAAATTGGAGAGAATGAGCAGGAATAAAGGGTATTGGATATGCGCTAATACAAAACGGATTTGGAAAAATTATTTTCCAAATCCGTTTTATTTTTACTTTTTTATGAATTTTGAATGATGTTACGCTAATCCTTAAGTAAATATGGAATGTATAGGAATGTATAGCTTGTTTTGGCAATAATAAGGTATTGAAATACTAGCTGGGTGATTTCTATTCATTTTCAAAAGTCCACTATAGCGATTGTTGACATTGTGCGCAATTCAGAGGTACTTGTCAAAATTGCTGATGAACTGAATATGTTGTGAAATTTAAACTTAACTAAGTAGTGAAAGGGGCGTTTGCATAGCAAAACGCCCCTTTCAAATATTTAGTGCCTTTATGCGGATAATTGCTGAATGGCTAATTCAAATTGCTCTCTTGGTTTTACCCCATAAAGTTCTATATTGTTATAGAAATAAGAAGCAAGCATAAAATCAATCGCCTCTTGAAGTGTGTAGTCCCGATGTTCCATTACTAATGATAAATATGTTTTAAAATAATCGACATTTTGTACTTTTGTATGTTTCATGACAAAGGTCAAACTCTCCTTATCATTAAAATAAATATTTCCTGACACAATTGCTTATTATAACACCTTTCCTATAGGAAGCAAGTTTCCCCTATTGTAAATTCATCTTTACAAACGTTTACAAAGCATTACATTCCTTTACATCTCTTTTACGAACCGTTTATACGACTTCAACAATCAGTCATTATAGTAAAGATTGTAAGACAAATAACTATAAAACAGTTCATGACGGAGGCAAATGAGATGAAAAAGTGGAAGTACTTAACGATGACAGCGGTAATGGGTTCTGCATTAATGCTAGGTGCATGTGGTAGCGATTCTGCACAAAACGGAAACAATACAGAAACGAACGCACCAGCAAGCTCAGGACAAGAAGCTGCTGATGAAAAGCTACAAGGGTCTGTAGCTGGAGATGGCTCATCAACAGTAGCACCAATCATTGAGGCAGTTGTTGAAGAGTATGCAGGTACACAACCAGATGTCAAAGTATCAGTGGGGGTTTCTGGTACTGGTGGTGGTTTTGAAAAATTCATCGCAGGTGAAACAGACTTTTCAAATGCATCTCGTAATATAAAAGATGAAGAGAAAGCGAAATTAGAAGAAGCGGGCATTGATTTTACAGAGCTAGCTTTAGCATATGACGGTTTATCAGTAGTCGTGAACCCAGAAAATGATTGGGCGAAGGACTTAACGGTAGAACAACTACAAAAAATTTGGATTGAAGATGGGACAGAGAAAAAGTGGTCTGATATTGATCCATCATGGCCAGATGAAAAAATCGTTTACTATTCACCAGGTACTGATTCAGGCACATACGACTACTTTGATGAAGTGATTTTAGATGGAGCAGATCTAGTAAGCTCAGCAACATTATCAGAGGATGATAATATGCTAGTGCAAGGTGTAGCTGGTGATAAAAATGCGATTGGCTTCTTCGGTTATGCTTACTACCTTGAAAATAAAGATAAATTAAACATTGTCAAAGTAAATGGCGTAGAGCCAACAAATGAAACAATTGAAGGTGGCGAATATACACCACTTTCACGTCCATTATTCACATACGTAAAAAATAGTGCAATGAAGGACAATGAAGCAGCATACGACTTCATTAAATTTACACTTGAAAACGCAGGCGATATGGCTGAAGCAGTGGGCTATGTTCGTTTACCTGAAGAAAAATATACTGAAGGCTTAAAAACTTTAGAAGGCTTAAAATAAGAAGACATGCATAGAGGGGAAGAGATGTATGCTCTTTCCCTCACTTATTTGAAAGGAGCTCCCAATGGTTTCTCAAAAGGAAGATAAGACATCATCTGTGCAGCAATTAATTGCAAATTCGCGCAACCAAAAAACAAAGAAAATAGTGGAAAAAGCCATGCCAGCTCTATTATTTTCTGCAGCTATTATTTCGATATTAACAACATTTGGCATTGTTTTCACCCTTATTTTTGAAACGTTTGAATTCTTTAAACGTGTGTCGATTACGGATTTCCTTTTCGGTACTAAATGGTTACCGTTTTCAGGTAACGAACCGTTATTTGGGATACTGCCATTAATCGCTGGTACATTAAAAGTGACACTTATTGCAGTTGTAGTAGCTGTACCATTTGGAATTGCTTCAGCTATCTATTTAAGTGAATATGCAAGTGAGAAAACACGACGTACAGTGAAACCTATTTTAGAGGTATTAGCAGGTGTGCCAACAATTGTTTATGGCTTCTTCGCTTTAACATTTGTCACACCAGTTTTACAAGAAATTGTACCTGGACTCAAACTATTTAATGCATTAAGTCCTGGTATTGTTGTAGGGATTATGATTTTACCAATGATTACATCTCTTTCAGAAGATGCCATGTCATCTGTACCAAATAGTATGCGTGAAGGAGCCTTAGCTCTAGGTGCGACGAAATTTGAAGTAGCAATCAAAGTAGTATTACCCGCTGCGCTTTCAGGGATTGTCGCTTCTGTTGTGTTAGCTATTTCCCGGGCAATTGGAGAAACAATGATTGTATCGCTTGCAGGTGGTTCAACACCGAAATTTGACCTCAATGTGACAGACTCTATTCAAACAATGACTGCATACATTGTACAGGTTTCAACTGGTGATGCGGGTTATGGTACAACTATTTATTACTCAATTTATTCAGTAGGATTTACACTATTTATCTTTACTCTAGTAACGAATTTACTTGCTCACTATATTTCGAAACGCTTCAGGGAGGTTTACTAGCATGCGCTATATGGATGATACAGTCGTCATGAAACGAATGACAAAGCGTATTACAGCAAATAAAGTTTGGAAAACTCTCTTTTTCTTAGCTACTACGTTTGCACTTGTTGCTTTAGCTATTTTACTGTACCGCATTGTGACACAGGGGATTGATTACTTAAATATCGATTTCTTGACGAATTTTGCATCACGATTTGCGGATAAGGCAGGTATCAAAGCTGCTTTAATCGGTTCGCTTTGGTTAATGGCAGTTGTAGCACCAGTATCGATTATTTTAGGAGTTGGTACTGCGATTTATTTAGAGGAGTATGCCAAGAAAAATAAAATTAATGACTTTATTCGCATGAATATATCGAATCTAGCAGGTGTTCCTTCCATTGTTTTTGGATTACTTGGATTAACTATTTTTGTACGTATGATGGGTCTAGGAAAAAGTATTTTAGCTGCTGGCTTTACAATGAGTTTGTTAATTTTACCTGTTATCATTGTAGCGGCTCAAGAGGCTATTCGTGCAGTGCCAAACGAACAACGTGAAGCTTCATATGGCATGGGTGCAACGAAATGGCAAACGATTTTGCGTGTTGTATTGCCAGCTGCCATTCCAGGTATTTTAACAGGAAGTATTTTAGCCTTGTCTCGTGCCATTGGAGAAACAGCTCCACTAGTTGTAATTGGAATTCCAGTTATCCTCCAGTTTTTACCGAATGGTTTACTGAGTCAATTTACAGCATTACCAATGCAAATCTATGATTGGGCAAAACGACCACAAGAAGCCTTTCAGTACGTAGCAGCCGCAGGTATTTTAGTGCTTATGACAGTGCTGCTATTAATGAATTCGATTGCCATCTATATCCGAAATAAATTCCAAAAACGTTATTAATGAGGTGACCTTATGGTATTAGATTTTAAAGAGGAAAAAACAATTGTCAAACGGAATCAGGCAACGACTAAGCCTATAGCAGATGTGGCGAAAAATATTGTCTATGATACACGCAATTTAAACTTATGGTATGGTGATCATCATGGTTTAAAAGATGTTAATTTAAGCATCTATGAAAATGAAGTAACGGCTATTATTGGACCATCTGGCTGTGGGAAATCTACGTATCTAAAAACATTAAACCGCATGGTTGAACTTGTACCAATCGTACGTACATCAGGAGAAATTTTATATCGTGAGCGAAATATTTTAGATAAAAACTATACGGTAGAGGAATTAAGAACACGTGTAGGTATGGTATTCCAAAAGCCAAACCCGTTTCCAAAATCCATTTATGATAACATTGCCTATGGACCAAGAATTCATGGCATTAAAAATAAAAAAATTCTCGATGAAATTGTGGAGAAATCATTAAGAGGGGCAGCCATTTGGGACGAGGTAAAAGACCGTTTGAATCAAAATGCTTACGGATTATCAGGTGGTCAGCAACAACGTATTTGTATTGCACGTTGCTTAGCGATTGAGCCTGATGTCATCTTAATGGATGAGCCAACATCTGCCTTAGATCCGATTTCTACGTTGAAAGTGGAAGAGCTGGTTCAAGAATTGAAAAAGGATTATTCCATTGTCATCGTGACACATAATATGCAGCAAGCGGCACGTATTTCTGATCGTACAGCATTCTTCCTAAGTGGAGAGGTTGTCGAATACGATAAAACGGATGTTATTTTCCAAACACCAGCAGATCAACGTACAGAAGACTATATTTCGGGACGTTTCGGCTAAGGAGGAGCAATGAATGATCGTACGTGAACGTTTTGAACAAGAGTTAAAAGAGGTACAGGGACAATTTCTTGCAATTGCTAATAGCAGTATCCTTGCATTAAAAACAGCTTTTGAAGCATTGGTAGAGCAGGATTTAGAAAAGTCTTTGAAAATTTTGGAGGACGATTTAATCATTAATCGCCTTGAAGAAGAAATTAATGACCATGTGATCCTAATGATTGCCAAGCAACAACCAGTAGCAACAGATTTACGCCGTCTCATGGTTCTCGTAAAGGCAGCTTCAGATATGGAAAGAGTAGGGGACTATGCGGTTAATATAGCTAAAGAAGCAATTCGAATTGGTAAGGAGCCGATGATATTTCCAATAACAAATCTCCAAACCATGTGCAATAAAACAGTAGAAATGCTAGAGAGCATCATGAAGGCCTTTACTGAGGAAGATACGGTACGCGCTAAAGAGATTGCAGAGTTAGATGATTACGTGGACGATTTATACGGGGCAACGATCACCCTTTTACTCCGTGCTGGGGTAGAAAACCCCTCCCATATTTCACAGATTACGCACCTAACATTTATTTGCCGCTATTTAGAGCGTTCTGCTGACCATGCTACAAATATTGCTGAACATCTATTTTACTTAGTAAAAGGCAAACATTATGAATTAAATAATTAAGAAAGAAGAGCTGCGTTTTAGCTCTTTTTTTCATTTGTAGAAAAAAATCTCCTGAAGCAGCAACATTGTCTTTGGCTGTAGCGTCTTTATAGCAAGCGTTTTTGTATTGTCAAAAAATTTTTTTGGTTATACTATAGACATTATCCAAAAAATGTGGTGCTTAGGAGGTGCTGCTACATGAAAGATGCGATTGAATCCCTCATCAAGCAATTTGACAAGCAGTTGACAATAGAACAACTTGACTATTTACGTTTTCTCTATGAAAACCTACATATAGAGGAGTTAAGTGAAGGGGAACAACATTATTTTATCGATTATTTTTTCAAGAGTGAGCCATTACGAAATATGGCAGCATTTGCTCTGGAATTGACGGATATCATGCATGAAATCCAAGAGAATATTCCTGCTATTGAGAAGGCAGAACGCTTAGCAAATGGCAAAGAGCAACGCCAGTATTATGAACGAAAATGGTCAGAGCTTAGACGTCAAAAGCTTAAGCAACAGACAACGAAAAGCGGCAATATTTACTATGTACCCTTTCATGATTATCAACAAGACCCTGGCCCGATGATTATTTGTTTAGAACAAACGACAGGAATGGCCGCTTATTCTGAGATTTGTAAAAGTATGATTTTAGCGTTATTTATGAGTGCACATCGAGAAGGCCGTGATTTATACATTGTACCGTATGATCGGCAAATTCATGTCCACTACCGCTTTGAAAATGGTCATTTAAATTTAGCTGATTTTAAAAGTTTTATCGAATATAAGGCAAAGGGAGAGGCAGCCATTTTACCTGTTTTACAATTTGTGAAAGCATTGCTACAGGAAAATCAATTAGGTACAGAAGCAGATGTCATTATTTTTACAGAAGGAGCACCTATTGATGGGCAGCATCTCGTTGGCAAGCAAGCAAAAATGATGCTAAAGGAAATGAAGCAAAAATATCATGCTGAATTTTCGGTAATTGCCATGCATGAACATAACTTTAATAAACAGCAATTTTGGTTTGCTAGTAAGGCTTTTTTTGCAGATGATGCCATACAATAACAAGAACGGGGCTAACCATTACTGAAGGTCGGCTCCTTTTTGCTGGCGATACATAGGTAGTTATAAAGGAGAAATACATGGATTCATTACATTGGTTATTACCTAAATTTACAGTCCCAACCTGGCTAGATGGCTTAATTGCTGTCATTATTTGTTTAGTCGGGTGGCTTATTCAACGATTCATCATCAAAAAAATTATTCATCGTGTTGTGCTATTTTTAAAAGATCGTCAGCGCAATTTCCAAGCAAATGTACTGGCTCAATTTAGTAAAGCAATTGGCTATGCCTTTATGACGACTGTCATTGTGCTAAGCTTATCTTATCTAATAAAAGTCCCTTTATTTACACATCCATCAACAAAGAATTTTGTATTGTCTATTATGGTGTTTTTTGCTTTTAAAGGGATTTATGATGTTTTGAATTTTTATACGAAACAACCATTTGAATTAACAAGCGAAGAGGATCAAAATGTTTTACTACCGTTTTTTCTACGAATCGGTAAAGTACTTATTATGATTTTTGCTATGTTTACGATTGCTTCCTTTTGGGATTTTAATCTGAATGGCTTTTTAACTGGAATCGGCTTAACGGGTGTGGCGATTGCCTTTGGGATTCGCGATACACTAGCGCATGTATTTGGTGGCATGTCCGTAGCTTTAGATAATCCATTCCAAATAGGAGATTGGATTGCGACAGAGGATCAAAAAATTGAAGGAACGATTGAGGATATTAATTTAAGAAGTACGTTAATTCAAACAGGAGACAAAGGACTTGTGTATGTGCCGAACTCCTATTTAGTGAATCGCCCACTTTATAATTTATCTAAACGAGAAAAACGGAAATGTGAGCAATTTTTATATATCGCTGCTGCTAATAATGAGGAAGACATACGTAGCGCTTTAACGGCCATTCATAAGGAAATTTATTTACATGCTAAAACAGAGAAAGACATGATTCATGTATTTATAGATGAATTTCATCATGATTCGTATCGCGTGCTTGTTCGATTCTTTGTTGCCACAAATGATACCGCTGTTATGCTGGAAGTGCGGCAGGATATTTTATTTGCCATTCGTCAAATAATGGAGGAGCTATCGATTACATTAGCTAGCCATCCTGAAGAAGAAAGTCTGCGAAATAAAAAATAAATTGAATTGTAAGATAGTTTGCTTTACAATATTACCAAGAAATCAGCTTTGATGAAGAGTAGTAGCTAGTACAATTTGTTATAGAGAGCTAGTGGTTGGTGAAAACTAGTACAAATGTTTAGTGAATGGACTTCGGAGCTCTAATCCTGAAAAAAGTACGGATTAGCGGATGCCTACGTTACAAGGCTTAGAGAGGGTTTTCCTATCAGGAGACCAATGAAGGTGGCACCACGGCTTTTCCGTCCTTTTGTGATGGAAAGGCCTTTTTATATTTTTTTCTTTAGACGGCAAATGTTTTAGCTGAAAGAAGAGAAAGCCTTTAGCAGATTTCTGCTGCTAAAGATAGATGAGGTGTAGATGAGCAGAGCTTAGAGAAGGAGAGAAGAGTATGACAGTTGAGCTTAGAAAGTATGCTATGAAAGTATTACATGGGGATATGATGACCCCGATCTCTGTGTATCAATCACTGAAAGGGCAGCATAAAATGTTGTTCGAATCCTCAGCGAAACATGAGGAAAGTGGGCGATATTCCTTTATCGCCATCAATCCAGTGGCTGAACTAAAAGGAAACAATGAAGAATTCGTGTTTTCAAAAGGAGCAGAAAATGACAAGGCTAGGGGCAATGTGCTTGATCGATTAAAAGAACTAATACCCTTTCATAAAGAAAGCTATCCTTTTGCTTTCTTTGGAGGAGCTATAGGTTTCTTTGGCTATGAAACAGCATTTTACACAGAAAAAATAGGTGACTATTTACAGGATGATTTAGCTATGCCTGATGTTCATGTTTTTTTCTATGATACATTTATTGTTTTTGATCATCTAACACAAGAAATTACACTAGCTTCGATTGATCTATTTCAGGATGGGCGTTCATTAGAGGAGATGGAAGCTGCTATTACAAGGATGGAGCAACAGCTTTGTGCAGGTACGACCTTTGAGGTATTAAAGGTGGATGAGCTACAGTTTAAGCCTATGATTTCAAATGAACGATTTGTTGCTTTGGTGGAACGTGCTAAGCAGCATATTTTGAGAGGTGATATTTTCCAAATTGTGTTATCGCAACGTTTTTCTGCGCCGTTTACAGGTTCGCCGTTCTCGCTCTATCGTCAATTGCGCACGTCTAACCCATCACCCTATATGTTTTATATGGATTATGGTGACTATATTATTTTAGGAACATCTCCTGAAAGTCTTGTAAAAGTAAAAAATCGAAAAGTGACAACCAATCCAATAGCAGGTACAAAGCCGCGTGGCACGACAATAGAACAGGATGAAGCCATCGCAAATGCGCTATTAGTGGATAGCAAGGAAATAGCTGAACACCGTATGTTAGTGGATTTAGGGCGCAATGATCTTGGACGTATTGCAAAAGTGGGTTCTGTCAAGCTAACCAAATACATGAAAATTGAGCGCTATAAATATGTGATGCATATGGTATCTGAGGTTATTGCCGAATTGCGAGATGACCTCCATGTACTGGATGTACTTCGTGCTTGTTTACCTGCTGGTACAGTGTCAGGGGCTCCAAAAATTCGGGCCATGCAATTGATTAATGAATTAGAACCAGTAAAACGTGGGGTGTATGCGGGAGCAGTAGGCTATATTTCGACAACTGGTGATATGGACTTAGCCCTTGCGATTCGCACGATGCTCATTAAGGATCAGAAGGCACATGTACAGGCAGGAGCAGGTATTGTTTATGATTCGATTCCATTGTCAGAATATGAAGAAACACTGATTAAGGCACGTGCCCTATTGGAGGTAAAAAAATGATTTTAATCATAGATAACTACGATTCTTTTACCTATAATTTATTTCAGCAAATCAGTATGCTTGGAAAAAGCGTCAAGGTCGTACGGAATGATACCATTACTATAGAAGAAATTCAAAAACTGTCGCCAGAAGCCATCATTTTATCACCAGGACCAGGAACGCCAAATGAAGCAGGGATAACGATAGAGGTCATCAAGGAACTCTACCAAAAATTCCCTATTTTAGGTATTTGTCTAGGGCACCAATCGATAGGTCAGGCTTTTGGCGCAAATATTGTGCAGGCAAAAAATATTATGCATGGAAAGCTGTCCCCATTACAATACGAGCAAACAGGTTTATTTGCCCAATTAGATGGGGATATCGAGGTTATGCGATATCATTCACTTATTATTGAAGAACAAACTTTACACAAGGATTTTAAAATACTCGCCACAGCGGGTGATGACGGAGAAATCATGGCCATTCAACATAAAGAATATCCACTTTATGGGCTGCAGTTTCATCCTGAATCAATCGGCACAAAAGAAGGTAGTATGATGATGCAAGCCTTTCTAGAAAGTATAGCGTAATAAAAAAGCTGTCGCCTCATATATGAATGGGCGACAGCTTTTTATGTTATTGTTTCTTACCTGTAATTAAATTAGCTATTTCTTCTAAAGTCATGGCAGAATTGACTTCATAGGAGCCGATTTGTAAGCTTCTAGCATATTTAGGGTTAGCGAGTAGTAACTCCATTTCAACACTATTGGTAATAATGCCACCGTCTTCAAGTTTTTGGGCCACACTATAGGGTGTGATACCACTATAGATTTGCAGAGACATCGTTGTTACATCTGTATCTGCTTCTTCATCAGCTTGTTCAGATGCATCTGTTGTAGAAGTTTTTTCAGTCGTATGTACCTGCTTTAATTGATCCTTTAACGAGGCAATTTCCTGATTGGCCTTACTTAATTTGTTTTGTAGTTCTTTTACCTGTTGTTGATTGGAAAATTCCTTAGTAGGAAGACCAATATTTACATCGAAGCGGTTTGCGAGTGCAAGCAATGCCCCAACAAGAAAAATGGCTATACCAAATGCACGAATGGCAGACTTATTCATCAATCAACGCCCCCCGTTTGCAATCACTTGCCGAACTTGCTCTTCTGTTAAATTTGAGCGAATACTAATATCTGCTACAGAAAGACCCTGTTTATTTAATTCAAGTACCTGACTAATAATAATTTGATGAATCGGTTTTGCTGGTGCTGTTGTTTGTCCAACTTTTGAACTCTGTGCAGCCTGTTGAACGGCCTGCATGACTTGGTGCACTTTAGGATCTTGACCTTTTGGAGGGATACTTGATTTTGATTTCACTTGGAACTCAGGCTCTAGTAAAAGTTCTTCCTCCACAATCTTAAGGCGACGTTTTAAATTATTCGTTTCTTGGAAGATGGAGATAGATAATTCTTCGACATCTTGTTCGATTTTTTTCGAGCTATTTTTGAAAAAGAACGAAACGATGATCAGAAAAATGCCGATACTCATTAATACGATGGATAAATCCAATAGTTTCACCTCAATGTAGTATGTAATTATAAGATATTTTACCATATGCAAACTTAATATGAAATGAAGGTAGATTTTTTTTCAGTTTATGTTATAATAGGTTAGTCGTATAAATCATGCTCAAATTTAAATTCTTGATATAGAGTGGGAGGGTTAATGATGCGCGTAAATATTACTTTAGCTTGCACAGATTGCGGCGAACGTAACTACATTTCTAAAAAGAACAAGCGTAACAATCCAGAGCGTCTTGAACTTAAAAAATATTGCTCTCGCGAGAAGAAATACACTCTTCACCGTGAAACTAAGTAATCGCTCATTAAGCCAAAACCACAAGTGGTTTTGGCTTTCTACATTTTATCAACTCATTTAATGTAACAATTCCGGGAGGATATGAAGTTTTACGATATAGGAGGTAGCCTAGATGGATAAAACAACTTTACGAAACACGGTACGCCAAGCCCTTGCAACTATGAAGGATGAAGACTATCATCGTCAATCATTAGCTGTGTTAAACAAGGTGCTACAGGAACCATATATAATAGAAGCAAATACAATTGGCATGACCATTTCAAATAAGCCAGAAGTCGACACAATTCTTATAATTGAGGAATTATGGAAACTAGGTAAAAAGGTCGCAGTTCCTAAATGTCACCCGAAAACAAGAGAAATGTCATTTTATGCCATTGAATCATTTGCACAGCTTGAAACTGTATATATGCATTTGCGTGAGCCCATTCCAGCAAAAAGTGAGTTTGTTGACGCAAATGAAATGGATATCATTGTTGTACCAGGCGTTGTTTTTGATCCATACGGTTATCGAATCGGCTATGGCGGTGGTTATTATGACCGCTATGTATTAAACTATAATAAGGGTAAGCTGATGTCGCTGCTCTTTGATGAGCAAATTATTGATTGTGTTCCTACTGAAGCACATGATTGCCCAGTAGATATCATTGTGACGCCCACAAAACGTATTGACTGTGTTGCACAACGAGGAGCGAACGAAAATGGATAAAATGCTAGATATTTATGAACTCTTGAAAACATATGGTACTTATATTTATACACGTGATCCTATTGGCGATTTGATGTTGATGGAGGATGAAATACGTGAGCTCTATAAAGCGAATGTACTAGATATAAAAGATTATCAAATGGCCCTACTGCTTATTCGACAAGAAACAACAAGACTTCGTATGGAAGAGCATAAAAAGTAATGTTTGAAATATAATGTAATTGGGTATTGTAAAATTAATGTAACATGTATGTAATATTCTTAAAAACAGTGGGTTTCCGCTGTTTTTATGTTTTTACGAAACTTTTTACAATGCAAAACGTATATATAGATATCTGGTGCATAGAAAGAGCAGGGAGAAAAAATTTTCCATAAGATATGTGTTGATTATCTGTTAAAAAAGGATTAAGATATATTTTGTTTCCGTAACAAAATGTAAAAAATTATTATTTTTTTGTAAGGAAGTAGGGAGGATGTTAGGAATGAAATCAATAAAGTGGCCTAAACATTCATTTATGATACTAGCAATTATAGCAACTTGGATCAAAACGGTCATTGTTTACCACACAAGCTTTGAAATGAAAATTGAAAATGCAATGCAACAGTTTATTTTATTTATTAATCCATTAAGCTTCTTGCTATTTACGTATGGTTTATCACTATTCTTTAAATCAGCAAAAGCTAGAAATCGTTATTTGATTACGGTCAGCGTTATTTTGTCCATTGTTTTATACGGAAATGTAGCGTTCTATCGATTCTACAATGATTTTATTACGCTACCAGTATTATTCCAAACAAGTAACTTTAGTGACTTAGGAACATCAGTAGCAGCCATTGTTGAGCCTTGGGATGTATTATATTTCGTTGATGTTGTTATCTTAATCTTAGCGAATAAATTTTTACCAAAAATGAAAGATGCATTTAAAGTGAATATTGAATTCCGTCGTGCATTCTTCGTGCTTGCAATAGCAATGACATTCTTAAATTTAGGATTAGCAGAAACTGAGCGTCCACAATTACTAACACGTAGTTTTGACCGCGAATTATTAGTAAAAAACATTGGTACGTACAATTACCACTTGTATGACATTTATATTCAATCTAAATCATCTGCCCAACGTGCGTTAGCCGATGGTAGTGAACTAGTAGAAGTGAACAACTATATACGCTCTAATCAGGCTGCTGTAAATCCAGAAATGTTTGGGAAATATAAAGGTCGTAACCTGATTGTGGTATCGATGGAGTCATTACAAAACTTTGTCATTAATAATGACATGAATGGTCATGAAATTACGCCATTCTTAAACTCTTTAACAAAAGATAAAGATACGTATTATTTCAGTAACTTCTATCACCAAACAGGTTTAGGAAAAACATCTGACTCGGAGTTTATTGTTGAAAACTCATTGTTTGGTTTAGGTCGAGGTGCTGTATTCTTCACGCATGGTGGAAATACGTATAATTCAATGGCTGAACGCCTTGGAGAAAATGGATACTTTACAAATGTCATGCACCCTAATAATAAATCATTCTGGAATCGTGACATGATGTACCAATCGTTAAAAATTAATAAATTCTACGATATAGATTCATATACTGTGGAAGAGGGGCAAGCTGTAAACTGGGGAATGAAAGATGTTCCATTCTTAGAGCAATCAGCTGCTTTAATGAAAGATATGCCACAGCCATTCTACTCTAGACTTATTACTTTAACGAACCATTATCCATTTACATTGGACCCAGAAGATATTATGATTCCTGAATATGATTCAAATTCAGGTACATTAAATCGTTACTTCCAAACAGTACGTTACATGGATGAGGCTTTAAAAGACTTCTTCCAACAGTTAAAAGATCAAGGTGTCTATGATAATTCTATTATTGTGATGTATGGGGATCACTATGGTATTTCTGAGAACCATAATAAAGCAATGGCACAATATTTAGGAAAAGATCAAATTACACCAATGGATAATGCAATGCTTCAAGAAGTACCTTTATTCATCCACATCCCAGGAGCTGGCGATGGAAAAGAAATGACTGAGATTTCAGGACAAATGGATTTACGTCCAACGATCTTACACCTTCTTGGCGTTGAAACGTCAAAAGATATGCAAATGGGTGCAGATTTATTCTCTCCAGAGCATGAGGACTTTGTAGTCTTCCGTGATGGACGTTTTATTACAGATAAATACGTCTATGCTGGTGAAGCTTGCTATGACAAAGCAACTGGCGAAGAAATAGATGGTGAGCCATGTCAGTCTTATGCTGATCGTGCTACAATGGAGTTAGAAAATTCTGATGCCATCATTAATGGAGACTTACTTCGCTTCTATGACGAAAAAACAGGTAATTTAAAGCAGGATTCAGTTAAATAATCAAAGAGAGATCTCGTATAGGGATCTCTCTTTTTTATTGCTGATAAAAAAGAATTAGTCTCAAGCACTATTCATAAAATTTTTTTGTGAATCCTATGCTAAAGAAAACACCTTTCGCAATGTTTTACAACACTATGCAACGTGAATACACTTTATTGAACATTTCTTTTTATTGACAAATAGCAAGATACGATTATAATAAGTGTAAATATCTGCATAACGAAGATTTGTTTTTCGCATTTCGGAGTATAAGAGTGAAAGGCATCGAAAAGAACGAGTAACTTTAATGGAACTGACAGAGAGTAGCCGGTTGTTGAGAGGCGCAAGGGGATATTAAAGTGAATACATCTTGGAGCTGCGTACCGAAACTATAGTAGGCTACGACGGGGTTGCATCCGTAATCATTGCAAAAGTATCGCTATGGCTGTACTTGTTGAGGAGAGCTATGTGAATAGCTCTCGAAAAAAGGTGGTAACACGTTTATCTACGTCCTTTAGGAATTTCCTAAAGGCGTTTTTTTATGCCTTCTAAGCCAAAACGTGTAAAGCTATTAAAGCCTTGTAAACAAAATCGGTACCCCATTTACTCTTATAGAACTTGCAATATTAATATTTAATATTACAAGGAGATGTTTCGTATGTTTTTAACACCAAAGGAGCAAATAGCGATTATCAAGAAGGGTGCTAACAAGATCGTTGATGAACAGGATTTATTTGAAAAATTAGAGCGATCGTATAAAGAACAGCGACCTTTAACGATTAAGCTAGGGCTCGATCCGTCCGCACCAGATATTCATTTAGGTCATGCGGTTGTTCTACGGAAAATCAAGCAAATGCAAGATTTAGGCCATCATGCAGTTATTGTTATCGGTGATTTTACAGGACGAATTGGCGATCCTACAGGTAAAGCTAAGGGGCGAACAGCCTTAAATGACGATATAGTGAAGAAAAACGCCCAAACTTATTGTGAGCAAATTTTTAAAGTACTAGATCCGAACAAGACAACGGTTCGTTTTAATAGTGAATGGTTAGCGAAGCTGTCCTTTGAAGAAGTCATCAAGCTAGCAGCCACAACATCTGTTGCTCGACTTCTAGAGCGCGAGGATTTTCAGAAACGTTACCAGCAGCACATCCCAATTGGTATACATGAGTTTTTCTACCCACTTATGCAAGCATATGATTCAGTAGAACTTGAGGCAGATATAGAGTTAGGTGGAACGGATCAGACGTTCAATATTTTAATGGGACGCACCTTACAAAAGCATCGAGGATTAGAAAAACAAATTGCTATTTTTATGCCCTTACTAGAGGGGTTAGATGGTATTGAAAAAATGAGTAAGAGTTTAGGTAATTATATTGGCATCAATGAAGCACCTGAGATTATGTTTAAAAAGGTGATGGAAGTACCAGATACTTTAATTATCAAATATTTCGAATTAGCAACAGATGAGCATCCACTACAAGTGCAGGCTATTCAAGATAGACTACAAAAGGGAGAGAATCCCCGCGATTTGAAATTCCTATTAGCAGAAATTATAACGGCTTTATACCATGGATCTACAGCAGTGGAGGAAGCAAGAGCTTATTTTGAAGCAGCATTTCAAAAAAAGGAAATACCAAAAAACATTCCTATACTGCTCTTAGAAATTGATAAGGAAAGAATCGTGGATATCATTCCACAACTAGTGGCAATTGGTTTTATTCAAAGTAAGAGTGAGTTTTTGCGGTTAATCAAGCAAAAAGGAGTATCCTTGAATGGAGAAAAAATGGCGATGGATGACATATCACAAGTATTAATGAATAATGATGTACTACAAATCGGCAAGAAGCGGTTTCTTCAATTCAATAAGTAATAATAGACAAAAAAAGAGCAATCTCCGAAGAGACTGCTCTTTTTTTGTCTGAATTTTAGTGTAATTTTGGTGGGTAACCGCTGTGAACAATCGTCATGATGACGAACCATCCGAATACAGCAGCACTTAATAAGTTGAAAACAACGCTTAATAGGTTCTTTTCTTTAATTGCTTGGAATGTACCAAATACAGCTAAAATCGCTACTAGACCAAAAATAACCATTAATAAGTTCATTAAAAATAGACACTCCTTTCGACATCAGAAAATGAATGTCGCAAACAATATTCCTCCTTAATTGTAAACGTTCTACTTGTTTTTGTCGAGGACTAAAATACTGTAAACTATGAACATTTATCGTCAAATTGTGGCAAAGCCTGTATAATAGGAAGTTGAGGTGATAACTATGATGAACGTACGAAGTTATTCTCTTGGTCCCGTCCAAACGAATTGCTATATCGTATCGAATAAAGAAAAAGAATGTATCGTATTTGATCCAGGTGAAGAGGCGGAGCGTCTAATTAAAACAATCCGTAGCAACGGCTTAAAACCTCTTGCTATCTTTTTAACACATGCCCATTTTGATCATATAGGGGCAGTAGATGCAGTGCGTGAGGTATTTGACGTTCCTGTATGGATTCATGAAAAGGAAGTTAGTTGGCTAGCAGATCCAACGAAGAATGGCTCTAGTAAATATCCTGCATTACCAGATTATAGGGTAGCCGCACCAGCGCAAGATACAATCATCAAAAAAGAACAGCAAATTGAAATAAGTAATTTTGTGTTTCAAGCTGTTTTTACACCTGGGCATTCACCGGGGAGTATTTCTTATATCTTTGAAAATGACGGTTTTGCCATCGTGGGAGATACGTTATTTGAACAAGGTGTAGGACGTACAGATCTATTAAGGGGATCAACCAAAATTTTATTGGAATCTATCCATAATAAACTGTTGACATTACCTGAGGATACTATTATCTATCCTGGACACGGTAATTATACAACGGTAGGTGCAGAAATGGAGACAAATCCTTTTTTAAATGGATTTTAAAACATGGACAGTAAACTGTTTTAGCACATAAAAAAGCGTATCTCACCGAAAGTGAGATACGCGATTTTGTTTGTATTAATGACCGCCACCAGGTACGTGAATGAATGTTGTATAGTACGTGAAGCCAGCGAAGAATACAGTTAAATATGCTCCGAAAATGTACATGTACATACGTTCTGAAAGGTTTAAGAAGCCTAATAATAAGAATAAACCTGTATTACCTAAGAATAATAGCGATACCTCGTTCATACCTCCAAGGTAGAACATAACGGCAAAAATACCTGTCCAGAATGCCATAACTTTATACATATTATCCATGAAATTTCCCCTCCTTTTGCCCACGACACAATAATCTCTTACTCATTATAAATGATATGAAAGGTGTCTGTAAACTGGAACTTCTCCATGTTTGTGACAAACAAATGGATTTTTAATCTAGCTATCGATTTCTGTCACGTTTATTTCATATTTACATAAATCGCAATTATGTATCATACTTTCCATTTGCACAAATTCATTGTTCGTAAACAATGCATCTAATTGCCCTTTTAAATAGGATTCATGTAATGAACAAACAATTTCAGAATAGGCTGTCAGTTGCTCCTGGAATGGACAATTGAAGATGGAGAAGATAACTTTTTTTCCTTGCTCAGTTTGTTGAATCTGTGGAATATAGCCAATTAAAGCGGCATTGTCCGTTAATAGCTGAAGTTTTTCATCGAAGGAAAGAGAATTACTTAATGTCAATTCAGCACTCATATAATTTTTCATTTGCTGGTAGCCGTCTTGGTAGCTAATTTCCTGGCACTTTGTTAATGCAGATGGACCAAAGTCTTCAATTAATTGTATCGTCCATTTTAATAAACGATCTTCATCACGTCTTGGAAAAGTAAGAGATACGCCTTTTTCTGAAGCTTTATAAACACGTCCAGGTCTGCCACCTTTACCTGTTTTTACATAGTCAGCTGTAATAATATTTATTTCTGAAAGCTTCGTTAAATGAAGTCGAGCAACGTTTGGATGGATACCGAATTTATCAGCAATATGTTGTACAGTAACTGTTTTTTTCTCTTGCAATATGTACTCATAAATAGAGTATCTTGTTTCATCCGCTAGTGTACTAGTAATTTTTAATGGATGGATCATGAGCTTCACCTCTTTAATTAATTATAAAAATTATGTTCGTCTACCAAGTGTTAGGAAAATAATCATGTTGATACTATTATATTGTATTATTGAAAAAGATACAGTTCATTTCGGCATAAATATTAATTTTTTCATGTATTTATATTCTTTTTTAGTGGAAAATTGCACTTTATCCACATTTTTATAGCAAAAAACATTATTGGCAGAAAATTAACTTATAAATTTTTATTTTCTGAAAAGGGCTTTTCTCGTGGCGAGTTCCTCCTTATACTAGGAAATAACGAATAGAGCGGTCATATTCGAATGAACTAAAAGAGAGGTGCATATATGCAGAATTTTGAAACAGTTGTCGAACAAAAATGTGAGCAACTTTTACTAAAGGCCTATCATTTTGGAGCATCCGATTTATTGCTAGTTCCAGGAAACATAAAATATCGGATCTATTTTCGAAAATATGATAAACTTCTCCACGCTGGTGAGCTACCTCATGAACTTGCAGAAAGAATGATCTCTTACTATAAATTTCTTGCAGAATTAGATATTAGTGAGCGTCGTAAACCTCAAAGCGGTGCCTTTCAAAAGGCAATGGAGCAAAATTCTTATTCGTTTCGTGTATCCACACTGCCTTCTGTATTTTTAAAAGAAAGCTTAATTATTCGTTTACTTCTCCAAAATCATGCATTTCCACTAACTTCCCTAAGCTTTTCCAAAAGCGCAGCTTACCAACTCATGGAGCTGGTACAAAACCGACAAGGTCTTCTGTTTTTTACGGGAGCAACCGGCTCTGGCAAGTCTACTTCACTTTATTCCCTCATCCACTACTGTTCCACAGAATTGAATCGACATGTGATTTCTTTAGAAGATCCTGTAGAAAACAGCCAAGCCAATTTACTTCAAATTCAAGTCAACGAGCGAGCAGGCGTTACATATGCTGCAGGATTAAAAGCCATTTTGCGCCATTCACCTGATGTCATTATGATTGGTGAAATTCGCGATAGAGAAACAGCAAATATTGCCATCCAAGCTTCTCTAACAGGGCATTTAGTTGTCTCCACTATTCATGCAAAAGACTCCATTAATTGTCTCTACCGTTTAATGGATTTAGGTGTGTCGATAGAGGAGCTTCGTCAAACGGTTATCGGTATAGTTGCCCAAATGCTTGTTCAAACCTCAGCTATACATGAAGAACGTCGAGCTGTCTATGAGATATTACATGATGACCATCTATCAAGAGCCATCACCGCCATCAAAGATAAGGGCAATTACAAACTTCCTTATGATTTAACATTAATGGGACAAAAAGAATTAGTGGAGAGCCTATATGCAGTTACAAACATACATCGATAAAATTGTTCTTTTTTATAATCGGGCTACGAAATGGCGGGTAAAGGAGCAAGCTCAGCTTTTCAATCGTTTATGTGTATTAATGCAGGAAGGATATTTATTTCCCCAAGCTATTTCCATGCTACTACCTCATCATATTGAAGCACATGAGGACATACAGCAGCAAATTGATGAAAAGCTCAGACAAGGAGTAGGCGTTGCAGGGATATTTGAAACATTACAGCTAGGGAATCATTATTTAATGGCAATTAAGGTGGCGGAAAACAATGGCCACATGATAGAAGCATTTAAAGGTGTAGCTAAACAGATAACAGTAAGTGAAAAGACTAAAAAAAAGTTAATCAAGCTGCTGATCTATCCTGTCACACTGATTATCTTTTTATTGTTATTATTTTTTGTGTTTCGTACATTTTTTTTGCCGAACATTGAAAGAATGGTCGGCAGTCGTACCTCTGAAACAGAAGAGACAAGCATTGCATTGTCCAATCTGTTATTGCATGTTCCAGATGTAGTTATCTCGACCATGTTCATAGTAATAGGTAGCGTATTCCTTTTTCGATTCTATCTTAAACGACAAGCTGTTGCTCATCAACTTACAGTCTTATTAAAAATCCCCTTTATACAACGCTATTTTAGGTTGACTTTGACAAGGCAATTTGCTGCTTATTTAGGAAGCTTACTACAAAGTGGATTTTCATTACAAGCAAGCCTACAGCTATTAGAGGAACAGCAACTACAACCATTTCTTCAAGTTCTTTCACAGCGTATAAAAGATAGAGTCATCTTTGGGGAATCACTCACACACGCGGTAACGATCATGGCCGTTTTTCAAAAGGATTTTCCGATGTTCGTTGAGCATGGCGAGCACAGCGGATATTTAGGAAAAGAGTTAGTATTGTATAGCGATTTATTAATGGAAAAGCAGGAACAGCTTTTGCAAAAAATATTAGCTTTTGTGCAGCCAAGTTTCTTTATCCTTATAGCTGCTTGTATAATAGCGGCTTATATCAGTTTATTATTACCCATCTATCACATGATTGAATTAGTTTAGGAGGAAGATGATGAAACGTCTTAACCAACAAGCTGGTTTTACTTTAATTGAGATGCTTATAGTTTTGTTAATTATATCCATCCTAATTATACAATTTCAAAATGTTTAACATATTAATAAGTGTTTATGTACATATCACCTCCTCAACCCTTGTGCTGTCTACCTTCACGCAAGTTATTTTCTCTTATATATTTTAGTATGGTGCCCTGTGAACTACCCAATTCTTTAGCAATCTCTATACTAGTCATGTTTGGATTGAAAGTAATTAACCTTTTAATACCTTCAATAATTTCTGCTTTTCGTTCAGGGCTGCCTTTACCTAGTTTTAAATTTGAATAGGGTCCGAAGCGTTCTTCATCTAGTCGCAAAGTTTGTGCATTCAGTCCAGACAGTCGTTTTAACTCCATAAATGATATTGGAGAAGGCTGTGCATCCAAAATAGCTTGTGTAGCTTCGTAACGTTCTCTTTGTTGTTGTAATAACCGTTCTTCATATTCCAGATTTGTTTCATCAATATTAATCTTTAAATCAATAGGGAAATCATTGATTGTAGTAAATTTAAACGTGATGGTGTTATCAGCTGGTGAGAGTAGTGCATATTCAAACAGTGCTGATATTAAATCCTCTTTATCTTTCTCGCTGTATTCTGTGTCAATGCGATAGATAGTCGACAAATGTTCTTCTACTACTGCTAAATTATCAAGCAACACATTATAACTATATTTCTCATCCTTCATCAAATCTATTTTCATGTTCAATTCATCAAAGCTCGCTTTTAAATTCGCATTTTCTGTTTCGATTGACTTTGTTTTTTCCTCATATTTTTCCTTTGTCAGCTTGCTATCTAAATACAAATCAAGCAACTTATCAATTTTCCCATTATTATCGCTCATCATTTTTTGTATATTGGATGCTTGTTGCTCCAGCTGGGTAATTTGAGATTCGTCTTTGAATTCAATATCTAGATATCTTTTCGCAGTTTCTTCGCTCAGCAAAATATTTTTAACTGCCAATACAAGGGGTCTAGTAATGCGAACAGCGTTATATTTCGGATCGTAGGGGCAAGGCTCAGCTAATCCATTATTATGTGCTAAATACCATCTATATCCACCGTATTGTGATTTATCGCCTTGCTGTAAAGATATTTTACGTCCACATTCAGAGCATGAGATATGCAGCTTAGCTAATGGATGATGATGTTTTCGGGTTGTAGAGAATGGCTTAGCATTTGTTTCGATGATGCGTTGTATGCGCTCAAAAGTTTCTACTGTTCGCAATATGGGATATTTCTTCTTAATGGTAATCGTTTCACCATTCATAAATGTTACGCTGTACTCACCACAGTAAGCTGGGTTTAATAATCTTTGGTACACTGTGTTGGCATGCCATTTAGCACCGTTTGGTGTTCGTGATATTTTATTCAAGCGTCTAGCAATACTTGAGGGGCCATATCCTTGTAAAAATAATTCATCGATGAATGATATAACCCAAGAAAATTCCTCATTAAGGGATACTTCTTTTGTTTCCTTGTTATAAATATATTCAAATGGCACACGTCCGTATATTCCGCCCTCGCGTACATATTGGCGTAATCCTCGTTGGGATCTCCTACGAAATAAACGACGCTCTCGTCTCGCAATGATGTTGTATAAATCAGAACGAAATTCATCATCTTCATTTTCTAAGTCAATAACTAAGCCTGGTTCTGCAATTTTTACATTATTTTCACGCAACACTAATTTTAATTCTTCCCAATTCAATGTATCTAAGCGTGATAACCTGTCTTGATCAGCTACTAGTACAATATCTACTAGGCCATCATCTACACAATCCATTAAAGCTGTTAATCCTTTTTTATCGAACTTTGCGCCACTTTCTACATCTTTAAAAACTTCAACGATATGCCAGTTTTGTTTGTAGGCATATTCTACTAAATCATGTTCTTGGGCAGCTAAACTATATTTGTCTTCTTGATTGCGGGTAGATACACGAACGTATATAGCTACACGTAAAATATTTTTGGCTGCAGTTTCTTTTACGGTCATTTCAGTTTAATCTCCTTTCGAAGTTTATAAGAAAAGAGCTAGACAAATGAGTCTGCTCTTTTCTTGGTTTAATGCTTAACGTTAAGTATTAATCTAAGTTAACAATATAAATAACAACTTTGCCATGTAATCTCAAGTCCTCGTATGGTTCGCTAACCGTGTAATCAGTAAAGCTAGCATCATATGACTCAGGTCTAAAAATTAACCGATTTCCATCTCGATAAAACCTTTTGACTGAGTAGTTATATCCATCACTATACACAATGATATCTTCATCTTTTAGTTCATTAATTTGAATAGGTTTCACACCAATAAGAGATTGATGAGGTATTACTTTATTCATCGAATCTCCATTTACACGCATAAAAAATAGTTCATCATCTCCAGCATGTCTACCTAAAACTGCGTCTGGAATTGTAATAGTCTCTGCATCCGTTAAACTATCAATTCGTATTGGGACACCTGCTGAAGCGTGCACAGGGAAATAAGTATATTCTGACGATGGTTGTGAAAGTTCTATTAAATTAGTCTTCTTTTCTTCTAGCAATGAAGATAGATTTACGTTGAAATAATCAGCTAACGTTTGTAAGGATCCACCTCTAGGCATCTTTTTTCCATTCTTCCAATCAGAAACAGTGGAATAAGAGATACCTATATCGTTAGATAAATCACTCACCGTTTTACCTGTTTTAGATAGTAGAGATTCTAAATTCTTAGAAAAAACTAGTTTCGTAGTATCTTTCAATTGTTTTCACCTCCTTATATTTTTAATGATAACGCTTTTAGCATATAAAGTACACAATAATATGTGTTTTTTAGAAAAAATATACCGCTTTTAGAAAAAAATAAGTTGATTTACCGCTTTTAGCGTGATATATTGAATTCAACAAAACTAATAGGAGGTGGCAACAGTGGAAAAAATTGTACCCATTTATGTAAAACAAACATTAAAAAGTTTACGTGTACGTCTTAATCTGAGCCAAGATGAAGCTGCTAAGCATCTTGGTATTAGCGTTATGACATTGAGAAAGTTAGAAGTTGATTCTAGCGAAATCACTTTCGATATGATGAAAAAAGTATCAGAACTATATGTTTGTCCATTAGATTATATTTTTTTTGGACCACATAACGCTTTTAGCGGTAATTTAATGAATCGTGAATTATCTTGTACGAGCTAGTCATTAATTGCAACAAAATTTGATTTAAGAGGGGGTGAGATGGTGGAAGAAAATAAAAAATCCTCACAGGTTGTTGGTGCAACGAGTAAGGTAGGTAAAGCTATTTATGATTTCGATTCAAAACTCAATAAAGTATCTATTGGCAAAGGTATTCAAATAGACGGAGTTCTTATTCACAGGCTATTAGATGTCACACTGAATTCCGGTGTTTCTAAATTTTCTACAGTGACTTTAACTTTTTATGCTGACGTTGCTGGACTAGATGATATCTGAAATGTATTTATTGAAAATATCCGATGCAGTAGACATAAGTATGCTGATAGCTGTTGCTCCTGTTCGTGTCATAACTGCTTTGGTTTTATTCCATAGAGTATCATTACGGATTGTATCAATAAAGCGATGCCCTTCAAGACTTATGGAATCAATATAGAAGTTGATACCCATTTTAGATTTTGCTACTTGTCCAATTAACAAACGAGACTCAATCATTTTTTCAAGCGCATAACCTAGATCATTTGGTTCAAACTCTTTAAGTCTTGTGTCAGAAATAACTTGGTTAAGATTAATGTTCCTTGGCTGTTCTTCAATTACAAGTAGTAGTTCTCGAATAGCATCAAAATTTAATTTCATATATATTCACCTCGCCTTCTACAGGTGAATTATACCAAACTAGTAACACATGTGCTGAGCTGGAAGCCGATGAACTAGCATTGGACTTGTAGCTAATAAATAACGGTGGAAACGTTAATCAGGAGAAGGGGGGACTTGTATAAGTGAAAGTCAAGCGTTTGATTCTTGTAAATGGCGATGAGTATGAGGATGTGGAGCTTTTTAATAACATACCGCAAGAGGTAGACAGTGTAGCTCCTGGTCAATTTATTGGAGTAAATGCAAGCAACTACACTGTTTTTCTACAAAGAGAAATGATTATTTCCATACAGGTAACTCAAACTTTCAAGGTTATTTCTTCTTAGTTTGAGCTAATGCCGAGCCAGCAACAGATTTAGCAGTTTTGCTGTATCGACCGTCTTTTAAAATTTTACTAGCCTTACTAGCAATACTTTTAGATGTTTGTTTCTTATTAGCCATAAGTAATTCACTTCCTTTCTATTTAGAAAAGAACATTTGTTCTGTTTTATTAATATATCACATTATATTGTTGTAATCAAATGGGAGGTGAACTATATATTGGGTATTCGTTTGAAAGAGCTAAGAGAGTATCGCAATCTATCAAGATATCGACTTGCAAAACTATCAGGGATAAATGAATCTACTCTCCAAATGATAGAAAACAGTGATAATCCTAATCCCACATTTCGAGTAATGTGTAAAATTGCAGATGCTCTAGAAGTGAGTTTGGATGATTTAAGAAAGGAGTCAGAACAATGAAAAACACTATAAATATGGAGTTAGTTAAAATTCGCGCATTTTTACCTGAAAAGCTAACTGAGTTATCAAACAAGAATGAGGCTTTAGCGCTCGAAATATTGCGGATGTGGGGCAATGGTGATAAGCCCCTTCGCGATCTTTGGACTTTAGTTCATCAAGGTTTAGAAAGAGGGGAGCACAATGGAGAACACAGCAATTAGCTATGACAATTTTGGGCGTATGCGGTATCACCCAGAGTTTCATTTTTCGCATGGAAAACCTTTTTCAGAAAGTGAACTCGAATATATATGTAAATTTTATGAGGTCGACCATACGAGGACTATAGCATTTGCTATTGGGCGAACAGAACATACTGTTCAAACTAAAGTAACTTCTCTAAGAAAAAAAGGGCTCTTTGATTATTATAAAAATCTTAATAAGCATTGGTAGGAGGCATTTATTCTATGAACATTGTAACGAAGCTGGAACTAGAAATTGCTGCAAAGAAAGCATGTATAGAGGATTTACGAGCTGCTATAAAATTTCATGAGCAACAAGGAACATACCACCTGGCTGCAGAATGTGCATGGCGGATAACACAGGCACAATATACTATTAGACGCCTAGAGGTCCAACTGCAGGACAACAGAAGTTTTGGAGGGTTAATAAATGATTTAACCAAACGTGGTATTTCACTGAAGGCGGTGAAAAAACTCGAGAATCAAAGTTTGCGTATGGCGACAGGCTTTTCCATCAAATAGACGAAAGGGTTGATATGTATGAAATTAGTTAATGCATTATCTAAGATTGCTAAATTGCCAAAGATTTTGGAGCAATACGGTGTAGCTCCTGAGAATGTTCTTAATTTAGAATACTGTGCTAGTACCACACATCATATTAATGTTCTTGTTCAATTGCACACAAAAGAAGCTATTCAAAAACTTGGTGTCTGTGAAATTGAGAGCACGTTAGGTTATGACGATGCACATTGGAAACAATTCCGAATTATTAAGGAAGGTATTGCATTTATCTGCTGGGAAAGAGAGGACGAGGCGATTGCATGAGAACACTTATGGAAATAGAAAATCCAATGGTACTAGGGCGTATTGATTATCCAGATGCACCTTATGAGCCAGCTGTATCTTTTGAAATGCACGATGATTTTGGTAGTTTTATAGCTTGTGGTGATGTGTATTTTGAGATAGGTGATGCATTGATTCACATTGACAATATCAGTGATTATTTGGCTGCTGGATATAAGGACTATACAACTTACGACATGAGTGATTCAAAGGTTATTGAGTATGTGGAAAAGCATTATGGCTTTGCTCATACAAAAAAATAAACCACTTGGCAGAGTGGTCTAAACAAACATTATTAGCGTCATTATAGCGCACTATAGGAGGAATTTCAATGAGTAACTTAACTGATCAATTTCACAACCCTACTTCCTATCAATCATCGCAAGGGGGAGGGGTACTAACACAAGTTAGTTTCTCTCGTGAAATGGAGGAAGTGAAAGGACAAATATTTATGGCAAAGTCTTATCCAAGAAATTATTACGAAGCTGAGAGAAGAATCCTAGATGCTTGCAAACGCTTCTCACTTGCAGAGTCAGCAATGTATTCGTATCCAAGAGCAGGTACAAATGTTACTGGACCTTCAATTCGGCTTGCAGAGGTTTTAGCGCAAAATTGGGGGAATATTTCTTTTGGTGTTAAAGAATTAGAACAACGAAATGGTGAATCAACAGCTATGGCATTTTGTTGGGATCTAGAAACAAATACAAGACAAGAAAAAACTTTTACAGTTAAACACTCAATAAAAACAAAAAATGGGTTAAAAACATTCTCTGATCCACGTGATATTTATGAAAAGGTTGCAAATGATGGTTCTCGTAGACTAAGAGCATGTATTCTTGGCATCATTCCAGGTGACATCGTTGAAAGAGCTTTAAAAGAATGTGAGTTGACATTACAAGGGAATAACACTGAGCCACTAAAAGATCGACTAGCAAATGCTTTAAAAATGCTAAAAGAATATTTCAAAGTCACACAAGAAATGGTTGAAGAAAAGTTTGGTTATAAAACTAGTGAATTTACAGAAAGAGATTATATTGATTTGGGCAAAATCTACAATTCTCTATGTGATGGTATGACAAAGGTAGAAGATTGGTTTGACAAAGATACAGCTAAACAGAAGCAAAGTTCCTTAGTTGCTGAGTTTGAAAAATCACAAGAACAACCAAAATCTGAGGTGAAGCAAGATGATACAGTCATTCCAATTGAACAGACAGAATTACCACTCAAATGAGGCTAATCAATACTATATGTCAGTATCTCAGTTTAAAAGTGCTGTGAAATGTGAAGCAAGCTTTGTGGCTGAGTTGAAGGGCGAGTTTATTCGTCCTTCATCAACAGCCCTAATTGTTGGTTCCTACACACACGCAGCTTTCGAAAGTGACCAAGCTTTTACCCAGTTTTGTGAGAAACATCATGACAGCATTTTTAAAAGTCGTGGAGGAAAATACGCTGACTTTGAGCAAGCAGAAAGTATGATAGAAACTTTAAAAAATGACCGATTTGCAATGTTTGCTCTTGAAGGTGAAAAAGAAGTTATTTTTACAGGTGAGCTTTTTGGAGTACCTTGGAAAGTCAAAGTTGACTCTATACACCATGACCGTAAATCATTCAGTGATTTAAAGACCACTCAGAGCCTTTATAAACGGTATTGGAGTGAAAAGTACAATAAGTATGTTTCGTTCGTTGAGGCTTATGATTATGTACTACAAATGGCAATTTATCGCGAAATAATCTATCAAAACACAGGACAGTATTATGATCCCTATCTCGTTGTGGTAACTAAGGAAACACCTCCGGATAAGGAAATATTGGAGTTTGAAATACCTGATTTTGATTTTGAATTTGAGTATGTAAAAACCATGTTACCTAGCATTATTGAAGCTAAAAGCTCTAGAAAAGAGCCAGTACGATGTGAAAAATGCGAATATTGTCGTATGACTAAACAACTTACTAAAACAATTAAAGTTGGCTATTTATTAGAATGATGAAAGCATATAGGAGGGACAACGATGGAAAGTAGAAGCATCGTAAGAGTAGAAAAAAATAAAGATTATACAATCATTAACAATACTTCCATCCAGGATACAAGATTGAGTTGGAAAGCTAAAGCAATACATGTATTCATGCTATCTAAGCCTGATGATTGGACATTTTATAACGAGGAAATGCAGCAATGGGCAAAAGATGGCAAGGACTCGTTTACTGCTGGATTAAGAGAGCTACAGAAATTTGGATATGTAAAAAAAGAACGACGACGTGTTGAAGGTGGGAAGTTTGATTACGTTACCATTGTGTATGAAGTTCCGTACATGGATTTACCACTTACGGATAATCCATCATCGGATGAACCGTATACGGGAAAACCACTAACGGAAAAACCGTCGACGGATAAACCGTTCACGGAAAATCCGCAACTACTAAGTACTAATACACTAAGTACTGATTCACTAAATACTAATACATTAAATAATAATGATGATGATAAGGAGCCTGCATACGCAGCTTCAAAGTCTTCAACTACAACTCCACAAAATGCATTTGCCTTTTACGAACAAAATCACTTTGGAGCATTAGGTTCTCTAATCGTGTACAAAATCGACTCATGGATTAAAGATCTCTCAGAGCCCTTAGTAATAAAAGCTATGGAGAAAGCAATTTTGAACGGAAAAACTAACTGGGGTTACGTTGAAACTATCTTAAAAGATTGGCGTAATAAAAAGCTCTTAACACTTGAAGCAGTTGAGGCCGAAGATTTGCGTTGGAAGAGTCAGCAGGTAAAAGCTCAACAACGAGCTAGACCTCAACAAAACAATAAGCAAAATAGACGAACTGAAGTAGTTCCTGAATGGTTCGATAATCGTAATGAAAAAGAACACCTCTCCGAACCTAAAAATTCTACGTTAGACTTTGAGGCTGAAAGACAAAAAATACTTGAAATGTTGGGAGGATAGAATAAATGCCAAGTGAATTGAAATTTTATTATGGTAGGCATTGGTGTTATTAGAGTGATTTGTGGTGAACAATTTATTGGGGAATTTGGAGTGGATAGCGTTGGGTATGGTTGAATAGTATTTTACATTTAAACGTTCTAACAATTTACAGTACGGAAATTATAGCAGGGAGGGGCTAATATGGGCAATACAGTTAATTTAGGGGCATTAGGCGATGGTGTTTACATCGTTCAACAAGGGGCAATTGTAGAGGTTTTAGAGCCTAAAGAGTATGGACAAGACTCTATCCAGTGGCAACATGGCAAAGTGTTTGAAGTGAGCGAAAGCAAGCGTAGACGTGTTGGGGTACTTAAGAAATAAAAAGATTTTGTGGATAAGTAAAATTCATCAACATCGAAGTATGAAAAGGAAATTCATGTTGCGGATAAGAACGTGTGTTTGTATAATGAAATAAGAACGTATGTTCTTTTTTGTGATTGTGGGAATATCGAAAGAAACTTTGAATAATATATTTATTCATAAGAGATGTATGGGATTTAGTGGTATAGGGAAATGTGTATAAAAGAAAGGAGAACATAAAATGACTTATTTAGTACCATTTAACGATAAATTTGCAGGTGAAATTAGAACTATCTATTCTGTGAATAGCGACGAACCAAATAAACAAGGAGGGAGTTTAACAACTTCTGAAAAGTGTCCTTATTGTAGTGAATCAAACTTATATCGCTTTTACGAGCCAGTTATAGAAATAGAAGAAGGGAATAATTTAATTCAAATATATGAATGTAAATGCGCTTCCTGTAGAAAAGAATTTAATACAGAAATTAAATTTGAAAATTGACGTTGACTAAATGGATTTTATAAATAACATTACTTTTGAATAAATTTATTTTCCAAAAAAGAACTCTTTTAACTTATTTTATGTGTAGTGACAAAATTAAATAGGTAATATATATTATAAATGGAAAGGAGGGAGCACATAATGGATACATATGGAAAGATGTTTAGGAAGAAACATGATGAATTTATAATTAAGAAGTATAAACCTAGTGAACAAAGATACTATGAAATAATAAATGAAGCACGAAAAGCTGGTTATAAACAATTGATAGTAAATTCTGAGATAATGCTACAAATAATTGAATCAGTTTTGTTAAAAAAAGGTATTTTAATGAATGTAGAAATGTCTGAGAGTACAGATGAAGATCTAAGTGATAATGTAGAAAAATTAGTGAGAGAAATACGTGAGAATCCGCTTTTATTTATAAGACTAAAAGAACAATTAGAGTGGACAAATGATACCTCTTGTATAGATATAAATTCTATAACTTTATACTGTGATGGTAATAAATTTACACTAATGTCTAATGGTGTATTGTATGGTCGCAGTGAAATTAATAATTTCTTTAGTAAAATAATTAAACCGGTGCTCATATCATATTTTTATGAATGAACTAAAAAAAGAAACTAAAAAAGAAATTTACAGAAATATAAGAAATATAGTTATACTTCTAATTGTTATTGGCTTATTATCAATTAATTTAAATATTACAAATTTATTTGGGTCTATTAAAGAATATTCAAGAATTCATTGGTTAATAGATTTTAGTTTGTTGCAAATATTGGTAAGTATTTTTATTTCAATTATTCTATATTTATTTCACTCTAATAGATTATTCATAGATACTAAAATTGTTAGTATGAGAGATGAATCAGATACTATTGTATTAAACACCGATGATCCAGTTAGAGCTTTTTTAAATATAGAAATAGAAGGGAAAAGAAGAGAACTTCAACAAGAGTTGAAAATAGTTTTTCCAGAATGGCTAGATGTTCAGCCTGAAAATTTACATTATATTAAGGAAGTAGAAAATAATGTATTGTTGATTTCGATAGATGAAATTACTAAGAACCGAGAAAAAATTAAATTTAAGAGGGTTATATTTATTGATTTAATTAGAACAAGTAGTGTGAAAAAAAATGAAGAAGAAGTATATCAAGAACTAAAATTAAATTATATTCAAAAAGCATTTATTAAACATAATAGCAAAACTATAAAAATTAAATTAAGTTAGGGGGAAAACGATGTATTCAAGATGGAATAATGATCAAGAGATCAACGATATGGATAGTATCATTCAAAATATGTTGAACTACAAGCTATGGCATAGTGTTGAGTATGATCCATTAAATCCTAATAAACCTCTTAAATTTGAGATTAGTAAAGAATTTGAAGAAAATCTAGAAATTTCGATTAATAATACTCCGATAATTTATAATGTAATGAAGTTTATTTTTGAAAAAATTAAATCTGGTTCTGAAACAGATGATATAGAGACCAATCGTATTCAGGAAATAGAAGTAAAAGTTTTAATATTTTCAGATGGGCATAGAACGCAATTTATTATTAATAGATCATACAATAGCAATACTAAAACTATTCTAAGAAAATTAAATAATTGTACTAAGAACTTGCAGATAACTGAGTCAAAAATTGATTTTGAAGAAGACCTATTTACTTGGATGATTTATAGAGTAATGAATGACAAAGGAACAAACTCAATTTCAAAAAACTATAAACTAATATTGACTAAAATAATTGGTTTTAAAGGTGCTCGCAAAGATAGGCTTGCTGAAATAATTGGTACAGGAAATCTAATTATGAATCAGTTGAGCACCTTAGCATTCTTATTTGAAAATAAGGCAAAGGTTGAAAATGAAAATGAAATAAATTATATAAAAGCACAAGTTGATTATTATAAAGATGTACTAGATTTTTCTATAAACTTAAAGGGTAATTTAGAGATCGATATAGATACATATACAGGTGATTTTATGTTCCAACCCTTAAATGAGAGAGAAAGTAACATATTATTAAGACTTTATTTAGAAATATTACCTAAAATTATTGAAAGCTACCATCTGGATAAAGAAAATGGAGAATGGAGTAAAAAAATAGAGAATGAATTCTTTGAAAAAATAGGAAAATCAATTATAGATAAAATCAAAGAGAGTATATTATAAACTTTTAAGATTTATGTAATCATGTTTAATAATAATAATGGAAAATTATGCTTTTACGGAAAATACCGGAGGCACTAACAAACGGGTAAAAACCTGTTCTGTTGGTGCCTCCTTTTCTTTATTTGATATTGGTACATTATTTTAAAACAGATTTAACTAGAGCATGTTGAAGTATTAAGAAATTTCTATTATATCATTTTGTTTGGATTCTGGACACGGATGAACTCTTGAATTGGTAGAATGTCTCCTTACGGACATTTGCATTAAAGGGTTTTACTTAGACGAGTTAGACCCAGAACGAGGAAGAATTGAAGTTGAAGTCATGGGCGAGTGTGGCATATTGTGCGAAATCGCTTATGCCAGTGCAGTTGTGTAGTTACTGCGCAATATGATAAAAATAGTTAGTCTGATAGAAATCTTCTACCAGACTAACGTTTTAACAACAAAGATTAATAGACATGCGAGAACGGTATACCGAACGACACTGAATGACAGTGCGAACTCTAGTAAGGCTTCAAAAGAGTTACGAATAAACCGTATAGCCAGACCCACAAACCCCGCAATGATTATACATGCTAAATAGAATTGGAAGGGGTTTGTATCTATTAAAGAAAATAACTTATCCATATTTCACCTTCTTTCAATTTTAGAAAATTATAACAAATTATTAGTTTGAAAGCACGAAAAAGCCGTAGCGTCGTCACACGCTACAGCTCTAATTGGTTTATGCCCTTTGATGGCTTGACAGAGTCATTATAGCACAACTACTAATAGCTGGTATAGGAGGGCAAACCTATGAATCAAGGGCAAATTAAAGTTACGAAAGAGAATTTGTTACAGTGGATTGGAAATTATCGATGGATGGTTGAAACGATTGAGGAAGCACGGCAGCCAGTAGCAAAGGTAAATAACAATAGTTACATTGGGGCGAAAACAGCTATGTATGGTATTGAAGCAACTCTACCAAAGGCAAGCGGAGGTACAAGTGATCCAGTGTTTACAGAAGTACAACGTCGTGTATATTCGTTAAATTATCGTATTAAGGAATATGAGCAAAAGATTGCAGAAGTGCAAAAGCGTATTCCATTGGTGCAAGGTGATAGAGAGATTGAAGTCTTGCATAGACTGCTTGATGGGGATAGCATGCGAGCTATTGGAAAGCTCATGAGGTTATCTGGCACAACTATTGCTAGGGTGAGAAATAATATTTTAAATCAGATGGTTTAATCAACAGATTTTACTTTATCTTTTAATGATTATAATTTAGAATAATTTATAATTCAGAAATATAAAACTCAATTCAACATGGGTATTTCACAAATGCCCAGACACTAAGTTCAATCTTATTCCTCGAATTTAATTTAAATGAGAGGAGGGGTTAAAAATGAGTAATATAATTAGTATTTTATTTATTCATATAATTATCCCATATGGTTGGATATTACTTTTAATTTTTTTAGCTAACCGCAAATAATCAATACCCCAATTGCCAAGTGTAATTGGGGTATTATTCTGTCTTATTTTGTATCATGGATTGTACTCATGATGCAAATGTATCATTTGTTGCATGTGTATCAAATGACGGAGAAGTTTAATAGTTTGAGAAACAAAAAATCCATTGTAAACTCGGAGGTAGGTCGGCGCGGTAAGGTTTTCCTCTCTTGGTATTTTCCAAAACCTAAATATTAGGGAAAGACAGACCGACGACCGACCTGCGCCGAGCAAATTCGTTCGGAGCAAGACATACATGGCCGGCCTATAAAAAGATGGTAATTATATCCATATCGTCTTTTGTATTGTATAATCAAACTACAATATTTAAAAGGTGATGGTAAATTTGCTAACAATATTACAAATTATTTTTTCAATCATAGTAGTATCACTCTCAACTTACTCAATGATAACAAGTGATTACCAGTTGAGTTTCCTAGTGTTATTCTTCTTAGGATTATTGATTTTAGTTCTTGGAATAAAAGAATTTCAAAGAGAGAGAAAAGTTTCTGGTTGGTTCCATATTGGGGTATTTTTATTTTCAATATTTGTTTCAATTCAAATCTTCTTTAAATAAAGGAGTGGTTTATATGCGAACTTCGTCCACTTTCCATAATTTCAGTCAAACTTACTACATCAACAAAGTGCACAGAAATGCACTCTAAAAATTAGAACACAATTCGTTACAAAATAACGTGGTGTGGCTCTACCACGAGTCGGAAAAGAGCACTCGGCAATTTACCACAATAGCAAAGCTTTCATCTTAGGATGGAGGCTTTTTCTTTTGCTAAAGAAAAGGAGGAATGTAATTAATGGGTAACAAAAACAAATGCTTTTCAATTGAATGCAATAATCAGGCAGAAACAGAATTTTGTCCAGAATGTTTAGCAAATGGAGGTTTTAAGCCTCGTCCAGTGAATCCACAAATCGAAAACAACTTTAAGTATCACAGTCCGAAAGAGGGGCAACCAGCAAAGTATGAGGCTATTCGCAAAAAAGCGAAGGAGCTTGCTTATTTAATCGATGAAGTGTGTCCAAACAGTCGTGAAAGATCAGTAGCTATCACTAACCTCGAAACTGCTGTAATGTGGGCTAACGCTTCAATTGCACGTAATTAAGAGCCCTTCAAAGGGCTTTTTCTTTTGCTTTGAAAACTGCATCAAACAGCCATACAAATAAAAAGGATTGGTTTACGGGTGACCAGGTTTATCAGGAACATTAGATACCGAGGAGCGCAGGCATGTACTAGTAACCGATAGGGCGGAGTTTGGTGTGGTTTTGAGAGCAGATAGTTATTACATATATTTCATCTTCTGGTTTATGATTGGGTGGGAGGTGGTTATGATGAAAAGTGTATTTGTACATCTTCATGATGCTGGTGATGTAAATTGGGATAACAGATATTTTGATTTTGACAGGATACCAGTTGAAGGTGAATATTTATCAACTGATGTTGATTGGTATAAAATTGAATTAGTTGTTCATACGCCATTATCAATGGAAATGAGTGCAGAAATATTTGCAGTAAAAGTAGACTTCAACGAAGAAATGAAGAGAAAACTAAATACTTAAGAAATCCAGTGTAGGCATCCGATTAGGGTGCTTTTTATTTTACAAAGTAACTAGCATATTGGGGTAATGCCATTGGACATCGTAGTTACAATTTCTAAGAATGATAATAGAGAAACAACTGTTTATGAACAATTCTGACAACTATCCAGATAAACTTAAAAACTAAACATTGGTACAAAGCGAATTTCGTAAAAAACAGATGTATTAATAATAATGAGAGTGATAAGAGTCGAAACTAAGACAACTGCTACATGGGGTAACTAATCAAAGTTACGGTTGTCTTAGTTTTTTAAAGATTTAAGGAAGGGACAGCTAGAGGCTATTAAAGCTCAGGTATAGGTGGTGGGAAGTGTATCATTGATTAACTCTATTATGTAATTTATTTAATAGTCTCCTGGATTCAGCAATATTTAATTTTATTTCAAAAACAATTCTCTCACCTTCAATAACTCTTTCGCTTTTTGCTAGAGGAAGGCGTGTGCTTTTCTTATGTGAACCTTTTATATGTTTATAAGTTTGGCTTGCAAAACTAGTATGTTCTATAGCTAACAATATAATGGTGGGTATGCTAAATAGTATAGGGATTGTGTAAGTTAAATTTATCTGTTCAAACATTAATGTTAAAGTTTCCAAAATATTTTTACTGATAAAATCGGACTTTTCTTCTACTACAGGAATTAAATTAAGTTTTGATTCTTTATTAATTAAATTAATGGCATTAACCAATATCAATAGAAAAACACTTATTTGTGCAAGAAGATCTTTAACCTTTGAAACCAAATTTTTATTTATAAAACTATTAGTTCGATAAAGGATAAAAATAATAATTAAATATGATAAAACGATAGATACTGTTGGTGGCATTCCAATAAGCAATATATTACTGTAAAAAATTGATTCTAATGATTGATTAAACAAAGGGTAAGTATTATAGCATATAAGAAAAGTTATAGAAAAAATTGTAAAATAGGAAGAACTTAATATCAAAAAAAAAGAAATACACTATATGGCTCTTTATCTATAGTTCGTTTAAACATACTAAAACCTCCAACGAATTTTTATATAAATTATACATTTTTAGATTTTATTTTTAAAGAGGTGATATTATGGCGCGGGTTCGTGATCCCAATCGCGATAAAGCACTAGAGATTTATATGCAACATGACGGTAAAATAACTAACCGTGCCATCGCGGAAATCTTGGGTGTATCAGAAAAAACCATTGGTTCATGGAAATCTAAATCAAAGGATAATTGGAAAGGAAAATTAAACGGAGTACTCCAATCAAGCGAACGGAGTACTCCGATAAAAATACAATCGAAAAAAAGTAAAGAAAAAGTCGCCGAATCAGATGACATTTCCACTTTGGTAACAGAGGACGGATTAACTGATAAACAACGGCTTTTTTGTATGTACTATGTTCGGTCACTGAATGCTACAAGTGCATACAAAAAAGTGTATGATTGCAGCTATCAAGCAGCGATGGCGAACGGAAGTAGATTGCTAAGTAATGCTAAGGTGAAAGAAACTATTGCTGAATTGAAAAAGCAAAGGCTTGAGAGTCTTGATTTAGATAAATTTGATGTGTTAGAGAAGTATAAAGCTATCGCCTTTGCGGACATAACGGACTTCATTGATTTTACTCAAGTTGATTCGGAAGCAACAGAGACAACAGTTGAATATAATCCTGATGGCTCGAAGAAGTCTGAGAAAACAGAAGTAGTACCATATACGTATACAAAATTCTCTATGCATCATTCAGAAGAGATTGACGGCATGCTCATAACTGAATTGTCGAAAGGTAAAGACGGCATGTTCAAAGTTAAACTTGCTGATAAGATGGCAGCACTTGCATTTCTTGCAAAGTATACGGATTTACTCAATGAAAATGAACGTAAGCAGTTGCAGAATGAGCAAGCCAAGTTGAACATTGATAAAACAAAAGTTGAAATTGATAAACTGGAAAAACCTGATAGTAATAAGCAAGAATCGGAGATTGCGAAAATGTTACGTCGCATGGCTGGTGAAGAGTAATGGCTGAATTAACAAAAAAGCAACAGACCGTTATGGATTCGTACGTAAAAGAAAAACCAAAAATCATAGTCGCGAGTGGCGCAAAGCGAGCAGGAAAAACATTTGTGTTTATCTTGCTTTATTTAATGCATATTTCAAAGTATGAAGGACAAGGGTTATCTTTTATCATCGGTGGCGCTACACAAGCGAGTATACGACGCAACGTACTAGATGATATGGAAATGATATTGGGCAAAGAATTAAAGCTCAATAAGGCCAATGCTGTTACGATTTTCGGTAATAAAGTATATGTATTTGATGGGGCAAAAGCAGATTCATGGAAAAAGGCACGTGGTTTTACTGCAGCAGGGGCTTTCGTCAATGAAGGAACCGCATTACATGACACATTTGTAAAAGAAGTTATTTCACGTTGTTCTTACCCAGGAGCTCGAATATTAATTGATACAAACCCGGAGAATCCAGCACACAGTATCAAGAAAGACTACATTGATAAAGATGGTCAAACTTTAGAAAGTGGTCGTTTGAACATACGCGTATTCAATTTTTCTTTATTTGATAACGATAAATTAGATGAGGAATATATCGAATCAATTGTAGCAAGTACACCTTCAGGTATGTTTACTGAACGTGATATTCACGGACGCTGGGTAGCTGCAGAAGGTATAGTATATAAAGATTTTAAAGAGAAAGTACATTATGTTTCTTTAGAGGAATTTGCCAAAAAGAATATCGTAAAATATTTTGCTGGCGTTGACTGGGGATATGAGCACTTCGGATCTATTGTTGTACTGGCAGAAGACGACCAAGGCGATGTATATTTGTGTGAAGAGCATGCTCATCAATATTATGAGATTGATGATTGGGTAAAGATAGCGAAAGATATTAAAGAGCGTTATGGCAATATCAACTTTTATTGTGATACAGCTCGACCAGAACATGTTGCACGTTTCAAACGCGAAAAAATACGAGCATTCAATGCAAAGAAAGCAGTTGTTGCAGGGATTGAAGAAGTAGCTAGACGATTCAAATTGGAAAGATTATTTATTGTTCGTGATAAAGTAAAACGTTTTGAAGATGAAATTTTTCAATACGTGTGGAATTCGAGTACAGGAGAACCAGTTAAATTGTGGGATGACGTACTGGATGCTCTACGCTATGCGATTTATACGCATTATTACAAAGAAATCATCACAGGAAAGAACCGATAAGGAGTGGTCCAGTGAACGAATACATTGCTTATATCGATGAGAAAGGCGTTACGCCTCTATTACTTAATAAGCTGGTAGAAGAAACCAAGGCTGAACGGAACAAACGATTACTCAATTACAATCGCTATAAAGCTGAACTATCAGCAGTACCAATTTTAACACGTAAACCAACTGATTACGCTCAAGGTAATGACCATGTTGTTCGTGTTGACGATAAGGTGAATAACACTTTAAATAATCCACTAGATGCTGAAATAGTAGATACAAAGGTTGGCTACATGTTCGGTAATCCAATTTCATACGTAGTAGACAAACAAGCTCAAGGCCTTGATAAATTATCCGAGGCGATTGAGCTTTTTAATTTGCGTAATTCTGTTGATGATCTTGATAGTGAGTCAGGCAAGAAAACAGCTATTTGTGGTTATTCAGCACGACTGCTTTACATTGATACTGATGGCAATGAAAGAGTAACTGTCATTGATCCGTGGGAAACGGTCATCCTTTCTGAAACAGCAGATGTTAGCGAACCTAAATACGCTATACGATATTTCAAAAGCGCTGAA
Organism: Lysinibacillus sp. AR18-8; assembly: GCF_001705465.1. NCBI lineage: Bacteria > Bacillati > Bacillota > Bacilli > Caryophanales > Bacillaceae > Lysinibacillus > Lysinibacillus sp. AR18-8. Next base: position 85,729 of record NZ_MDGU01000004.1, on the reverse strand, counting down.
CTAGATGCTGATGGTGAAAAAGTAGAGATTGAGCAGCTGGTGTTTTACGATGCAGCAACTGAAAGGCTCTACACCCGTGCTGATGCTGATTCACCTTTTGTTTTAAAAGATGAACGGAAGCACTTATTCGACTATTGCCCATTGTTCGGTGTTCCTAATAACGAAGAGCTACAGGGTGATGCAGACAAGGTGTACAACCTCATCGATGCTTATGACCGAACGCTATCTGATGCATCAAATGAAATTGAACAGTTCCGATTGGCCTATCTGGTTCTTAAAGGAATGGGGATGGATGACGAAGATGCAAACAAACTGGCACGGACAGGTATCTTTGAACTGATGGGTGAGAATGACGACATTAAATATCTAACTAAAGATGTTAATGATCAAATGATTGAGAATCATTTAAACCGTCTTGAAGAGAACATCATGCGCTTAGCTAAGAGTGTAAATTTCAGTGATGAATCATTTGCAGGAAATGCAAGTGGTGTAGCTATGAAGTATAAACTAATGGCACTTGAGAACAAATGCAAAACGATGGAGAGAAAGTTTACGACAGCTTTACGTTACCAATTCAAAGTCTTGTGTAGTGCATGGGCCAAAAAGGGTATTTGCTCTAAGGACGATTATTTGAAAGTTTGGTATGAGTACAAACGAAATATACCGGTTGATTTACTTTCAGAAGCACAGGCCTCACAAGCTTTAAAAGGGTTAGTGTCAGAGCGTACACGACTTTCTAAGTTATCAATTGTTGATGATGTGGAGTATGAACTTGAAGAGATACAGAAAGATGCACAATTGTTTGGCAATGAGCTTGAACCTTTGAATGAGGATAACGAAGATCCGAAAGAAGTTGAAGAGTCATGAATCAACAGGAAATCAATCGTATCTTAGATGATTTAGAAGCTAAAGCTGAAAGAGACATTGAGGTTGTTTTTGTAAGACGTTTAAAGACGATACTTGCTCAAATGTTGGAGATGCATCGTAAGTTTGGAAAGAACAGCCAAGCTACTTGGACTGACGTTAATAAGTACAATCGCTTTAACCAAGAGATGAAGTTAATTGCTCAACAGTTAAACGCTGACTACAAAGAGATTATAAAGCTCATACAAGCGTCAGAGGAACGACTTTACATCGAGAGATATTTATTGATGGCTTATCTCTTACAACAGTCTACAGGCGAGGAAATGGGCTTTAAAATACCATCTGCTGAGGTGATTCAAGCAGCGTTAACTAATCCTGTTGAGTTTTTGACGTTACCAAAGATATTTGAGGCTCATAGGAACGACATTATCAGGCGATTAAACATCGAGATTGCTCAGAGTTTACAGGCTGGTGAAAGCTACACAGATATGGCTATCAGGATTGAAAATGCTATGGGATGGACGAGGAAGAAAGCCATTCTAGTAGCTCGTACTGAAGGTGGCCGTGTGAGATCACAGGTTGATTTAGCTATTGAGGAACAGGCGAGCAAGACAGCACGGCTAACTAAGGTTTGGATGTCCTCACTTGATACCAGGGTAAGGAAGTCTCATAGAAAGCTAGACGGGCAGAAAGCTGATAAAGATGGTTATTTTCACTACGGTAAGTGGAAATCAAAAGCTCCAAGGTTATGGGGGATTGCATCGATGGATATTCAGTGCCGTTGCCATACGATTTACATGGTGAATGGCAAGTTACCGGAATACAGGCGAGGCAGAGACTACATGGATGATACTTACCAAAAGCAATTGGCCGCACGTATTGATGCTTATATGTCTGATCAAGGTCTAACTTATAGACAAGCTTTTAACAAAGCGTATCAACAGGTTAAACCGCCCAGTGTAACGGTGCCATTTATGAGTTATGAAGAGTGGAAGAAAAAATTTAGCGCAAATTGAAGTTTGAAAGTTTCTCAAGGGTAATCAAAATTATTTTGTAATTAAGTAAGGAAAGTTATATAAGAATTTTAATCGTGTGGTAAAATAAACCATAATAACGTATAGAAATAACAAAAAAACATTTAATTAGGAGGTGGATTTTATGAATGATAAGAAGAATAATAAATTACAAATTTTAGCGATATTGCTGATGATATCATTATTGGTTGGTGCATTTGTTATTTTTTACTTAGGTCATTACATGGTGGGTTCAGCTTTATTTGTAATTTTTATGCTTATTTTGAACGGTATTAGTAGTTGGAAGAAAATGAAAAATGATGAGTATATTCATTTGAAAAATTATAAAAATAACGAGAAATGGTAATTAAACTTCTTATTATGCTTGTTCAAAACTTGGTTTTTTCTCATGATATTAATCAAAAATTGTTATAAACCTACACAAGTCATTCACTTTGAATGGCTTTTTATTTTTGTCTTTCCTCTCGCAGACGCTATAAAGAACGAGAACAAATACACTATTGAACAGTTTAGGGATTCTTACGGATAACTAAATTGGGCAAGGAGGAAAACATGAAATATTATCAAAATCCATTCAATTTAAGAACTCTATTACCTTTAGATATTCAAATGCTTGCGGGAGAAGGAGATCCTAATCCCGAGCCAACGCCTGAACCTACACCGGAGCCAGCATCAGGAGGAAACGGTCAAGGGGCTACATTGACACTTGAATCAGTTCAATCATTTCTAAACGACAATGATGAGGGTAAGAAATGGCTTCAATCATTTGCTGATACTCGAGTAACTGATGCAATTAAAACGTACGAAACTAAAACTCTTCCAAAGAAATTAGAAGATGAGATTTCCAAGCGTTACCCACCTGAATCGGAGGAAGCAAAACAGTTACGCGACTTAAAAGCACAATTTGAGCAGTCTCAAAAAGAAGCTGCGCGCGAAAAGTTGGTTAATCAAGCGTTGTCTACTGCAACAGAAAAGAGTTTACCAGCTAAATTAGTAGAGTTCTTTGTAGGTGAGGATGCAGAAAAGACAACTGCTAATTTAGGCATCTTAGAAGCTGAATTTAATGCGGCTGTACAAGCAGAAGTTGATAAACGCTTCAAAGATGGAGGAACGCCACCACCACCAAAAGGCGGTAATCCTACAGCATTGACGAAAGAGGCAGTACTGAAAATGACTCCTGAAGAAATCAATGCAAACTGGGATGAAATCGTTAAAAACAAATTACTATAAACCGATTATCGGTAAGGAGGAAATAATAATATGGCAATTACAAACTTTATTCCAACAATTTGGTCAGCTCGACTATTACACAACTTACAAAAATCTTTAGTATTCGGACAAGCTGGTGTAATCAATCGTGATTATGAAGGTGAAATTAAGGCTTATGGTGACACTGTAAAAATCAATGGTATTGGTGCTGTAACAATCGGTGACTATACTAAAAACTCAAATATGGGTGATCCTGAAGAGCTAACAGATCATACTCGTTCACTACAAATCACTGAATCAAAATTCTTCAATTTCCAGATTGATGATCTTGATAAAATTCAACAAAACCCAAAATTAATGGATGCTGCAATGGCTGAAGCTGCTTATGCACTATCGAATGTTGCTGATCAATTTATTGCATCACATTATGTACATGCTACGAATACTATTGGTACTGATGCAACACCAATTGAAGTGACAAAGGATAATGCTTATGAATACCTAGTAGACCTTTCAACTAAGCTTGATGAATCAAATGTGCCAACTCAAGGTCGTTTTGCTGTTCTACCACCTTGGTTTGAAGGTTTATTGTTAAAGGATGATCGTTTCGTTGGTTCAGGTTCTTTACCAGCTGATGAGCGTTTATTAAATGGCGTTGTAGGTCGTGCAGCAGGTTTCTTATTAATGAAATCTAACAATGCTCCTACTGTTGCAGCAGACACTGGAGTGGTTGCGAACTCAAAAATCATCGCAGGTCACAATATGGCTTGGACGTATGCTGAACAAGCAGCTCAAGTTGAAGGATACCGCCCAGAGAAACGTTTTGCAGATGCTGTGAAAGGACTTCACTTGTACGGTGCCAAAGTGACACGTCCTGAAGCTCTAGCAGTGTTATCAGCTAAACGTCCACAATAAGGAGGGGTTTTAAGTGTTTGTTAAAAACTTGAAAACAGATATCACATGGGCGGTCACTGAGGAACACGGTGCACGTCTTTTACGTACTGATGAATTTGAAGAGGTAGAAGCACCAAAGCCTAAACGTGTTCCGTCTAAGAAACCAGAGTCAGAAGATGAAGTAGAAAAGTAGGTGGTCTTATGTGGGAACCAACACAAGAAGAAATAGATCAGTTAAAGCAAATGAATAACGTAACAGGAGCTAAGCATGATGGATTTTATCGTGCAATGGCTCCTATTTTATTTGATGTTGCAAAAGACCATTGTAATGGAAAGTGGGAACCGTCAGAAATGCCACAGGGTGTTAGGTTGTTCATTGCTAAAGCAATTCAGTTTAATACTCAAACAACTGGTCTTAAAGGACGTACAATGGGGACTGTCTCGTATAGTTACGACACCGAGTTCCCAAAAGCCATTTGGACATATCTAAGGCCATATAAGAGGGTGAGATTCCATGCATTACGATGAATTTCCTCATGAGGTTGAAGTAGTTCAGAAACGTAAGGTATCCGATGGTGCTGGTGGCTTTAAAACAGAATGGTCTCCAGTAGATACTATGGAGGTATTTGTGGATACACCAACATCAAAAGAGAGATTATTGGCGCATCAAGTACAAAATCCTCTAGATCGCTTTATGTATTACCCTTATCGCACTGACTTAAAGTCGGATATGCGATTAAGCTTTGAAGGTGAAATGTATGCCTTTGCTGGACATCCTGAAGATCAAGGTGGTCAACATGAAATTATGCGTGTTGCTTTGAAATTAGTGACATAGAAAGGGGATGGACAAATGGCTAGCAGTATCTTTAATACCGCTGTATCTGTAAAAATGGTTGTTGAATCTGGAACACATAAAAGTGAAGTTGAGATTTTTAAAAATAAAGTTACCATTCAAGCTAAAGTCATTGAGATGAAGAAAGATGGTTAGGATTACTTACTCAGGTCGCCAATTAATGAGGGCTGCACAAAGGTTTGAAGAAGGACTGTTGGATAAAGTATCTGACATCGTATATGAGACAGCTAGATTAATAAAATCTCAAGCTCAGGCGCTTGCTCCAGTGGATGATAGTGGCCTTAAAGATTCTATTGAAATGAAAATGCTAGGAAAGTACAACGCTGAGGTTACTGTTGGCGCAAACTATGCAATTTGGGTTGAATTCGGTACTGGTATCTATGCTCAGGGTCCAGGAGGAAGTCGTGCTAAGAAAATCCCTTGGGTATATTACAGCGAAAAGTTAGGACATTGGGTTACTAGTAGTGGTAACAGAGCTCAACCTTTTTGGGGCCCTGCTGTTGATGCTGGTGGTGAATACTTTAAAACAGAAATGCGGAGGTTGGGACTATGAGTTATTTTATACTTCCGTTTTATGAAATACAGACAGCTATTTATCAAAAGTTAAAAGCGAGCCCACATTTACAGGCGCTTGGAGTAGAGGTCTATGATACACCTGATGAAAACACACCTTATCCTTACGTAACGATTGGAGAGCCATACAGCAATCCACTTGATACAAAGACAAATAATTGCGAGCAAGTTAGCTTCACGATTCATGCATGGCGAAAAGACAATGATGAATCAACAGGGAAACGAATCCTATATGAAATTCTTAGCGCTTGTCAGCAGGCTTTAATTACACGAAGGTATTCTATAAATGGTTTTACAGTATTAGATGTTACTAGGAACGGGGCGCAAGTGTTTGATGATGTAGAAGTAGGGCTTAAACATGGCGTGTTAACAGTGCGCTACAAAGTACAAATTAATTAGGAGTGATACAATGGCACGTTTAAATGGTAAAGATAGCTTATTGTTAGTACAACCTACTGATAACGCATTAGGCGCAGGGGGTTTTTTAATTGGAGATCAAACCGAACATACACATTCTTATGAGCGTGAATTAACGGATGAACAAACGAAATTCGGACGTATATTAGGACCGGGACAATTATCAGAATCACTAGATGTTACCTTTTATGGAAATCCTGATGATCCTGGACAAACAGCAGTATTAGAATCAATTCAAAAGGGCACACAATTAAAAATTTGGGAAGTTCAAAAGCATCTCAATAAGAATGGAAAGCACAATTCTTTATTTGCGTACACATACGTAGAATCATTAGAAAAATCAGCGCCCACAGATAATTTCTTGGAGATTTCAGCAACTTTACAGGTTCTGAATACAACTAAGAAAGGTGAATTAAAACCATTACCAGATGATGTACTTAACTTCGGTGATTATGATTTCGAGGCTCCTGGTGAAAAAACTGGTGAGTTTAATGGTGAAGAAACAACAACTCCAGTTGCAGTTACTGGTTTATCAGTGAATCCGACAACACTGACAGTTGGTGTAGGTGATACAGGTAGTATCGTCGCTAATGTAGTACCAGTGAACGCGACAAATAGATTAGCGACATTTTCATCGAGCGATGAAGCAATTGCTACTGTGAATGCACAAGGGGTTGTAACAGGTGTAGCAGATGGTTCAGCTACAATTACAGCAACAACAGTAGATGGTGGATTTACAGCGACAACAGCAGTGACAGTAACTGTATAAACGAACGAGAGAGGCTAATTAGCTCTCTTTTTTATTGAAAACAAAACAGAAAAGGATGATTATAAATGGCTCAATTATTAATTGGTGAAAACACTCTTACAGCGAAGTTTACTTTTGCTTTTAAAAATAAGGCGGATAAAGAATTCAATGATTTAGATGCACATGGCAACCGTCCAGGTGGATTTAATCAGATCTATCAAGGCTTATTGCAATTTGATTTAGATGCTTTACGCGCATTTTGGATGTGTGGACTTGCTCATTTATCTAAACAGCCTAGCAAAGCAGAAATTGAAGCAGCTCTAGAAAAGCGAATCGAAGAGGATGGCGATGTAGAACCATTATTCCAAGAAGCTTTCCGCGAAATAGATGAATCGGGTTTTTTCAAAAAAGCTGTCAAGACATTCTGGGAGAACTTAGAGCTATTCGAATCAGTAGCATCCGAGGAAGAAAAAGAACAGGCAGCAGCTGGAATCGAAATGATGAAATCGGCGCGAGCCGAATTATTAGAGAACAAACAGATCGAGTTAGTGAAATCCGACAAATCTACCGAGACGCAGCAAGATATCTAAAGGTCTATGATCCAGAGTTAATTCTATCTTGGCGTCCCAGTGAGTTTAGAGCTTTCTTGGAAGGGGCTCAAGATGCACGTATCGACCATTATCAAACATTAGCAGACGCAGCAATGTTCAATCGAGTGGCGACTAATAAGCAACGTATCAATCCTAAGAGCGACTTGTTTGATGCGGATAAAGTAAGAAAATCCATGAATCAAAAAGAAGTAGATCCAGAAGTTAAGAAACGGAAACATGCAAAAGCAATGGCTGCATTGAAAGACTGGAAGCCATAGAAGGGAGAGGAGAATGCTATGAACGGAAACTTCACTGCTCAAATAGGGGCTCGTATAACGCAGTTTATGGCACGTATGAGGCAAGTTCGCGAGGCCATTCGCACTTCGGCAAATGATGTACGTGTAGAAATTGGTGCAGATATATCCGAATTTAACCGTCGAATGGCTGAAATTCGAGCTCGTATAGCAGCGCTTGTACGAGATAAAGTAGTCGTCAAAATTGAGGCACGAATAGAAAACTTCCAAAGGAAAATACAACGTATTGCAACAGATATTCGTGCCTTTGGCGAGCTCATGCAACACACGTTACAGGGTTCAATAATTGCCGTTCTACCGATGATTGCACCACTACTAGCTAACGTAGGTGTAGCTATCGCAAATCTTGGTCCAATGATCGGTACATTAGCTGGTTCCACTTTTGCTTTAGCAGGGGCGTTTGCAAGTGCTGGTGTCGCAGCAGGAGCCTTTGCAGCAGTCGCAATACCCACGATTAAAAAGTTATTTGAGGAAAACGCACAGTTAAATTCAGCTCAAAAGACTGCTAAAGCCTCTTTTGACAACATGAAATCAACTTACCAGGGACTTGTAAAAGAAACTGAAAAGCCAGTGTTAAATGCTTTTACAAGTGCAATGCAGGCCACAAATACATTACTTACAAAGTTAAGACCATTGTTTGTATCCAGCGCTCAAGCAGTATCTAGCTTGATGACACAACTTAACGAAGCTATTGGTACACCTCCAATTCAAAAGTTCTTAGACTATTTGAATACAACAGGGGCACCAATGTTAAAGATTTTGACAAGATCAATGGGGAATCTCCTTCAAGGTGTATTTTCAATGTTAACGGCATTTGCACCATTAACAGCATCAACAGCCAAAGGCTTCGAAGAAATGACAGCACGCTTTGCTGACTGGTCAAACGGATTATCTGGAAGTTCTAAATTCCAATCCTTCATGGACTATGTGAATACGAACATGCCGAAGATACGAGCAATCTTCCGAGATGCGACTGCAGGTATTGTTTATTTCTTCAGTGCATTTGGTAGTTCATCAAGCGACATGATGTCAGGTCTTGCTAATATGATGGCTCGATTTAAAGAGTGGTCAGCAAGTTTATCTCAAAACCAAGGATTCCAAACATTCTTATCCTATGTACAGCAAACTGCACCTAGCGTTCTACAGTTAATAGGAAACCTAACTAAGTTTCTAATGAATTTAGGTATTGGTATGGCTCCTGTTGGTGCTGGTCTAATGAACATCGTCAATAACATCTTAGAGTTTATTAATGGAGGGATGGAAGGCAACCGAGTGATCGGTGTGCTTTTAGCTAGTTTTATTTCAATTGGTGGTGTATTGCTAGCTGTCGTACCTAACATAATTGCTTTTAGAGAACTTTTCAAAGGGTTAGGCCCAGCTATTACTGGTGGCATAGGTAAGGCAATACCATTTGTTACAGGATTATTTACTAATTTCAGTGGAACTATGGCGAAAATAGGAGGTGCCATTAAAAATTTCGGAAAGCCTATTGTTAAAGCATTTGGCATGATGACTAGCCCAGTTGGCTTGGTTATTTTAGCTATCGTAGGTTTTATCGCGATTTTGGTACGCCTATATCAAACAAATGAAAAATTTAGGTCTCAAGTTCAAACAGCCTGGGCAGCTATTAAAACAGGCATTTCTATTGCTGTAACAGCGATCAAAGATTTAGTAATGTCAGTATGGTCACAGATAACTACATTCTGGAATGAAAATCAAGAAAGCATAAAGTCAACAGCATCTACTATTTGGAATGCTATTGGTACCGTAGTTACTACTGTTATGTCAGCCATTGGAGCTATCATGCAGTTTATTTGGCCTGTCGTTAAAGCTTTAATCGTATCAACTTGGGAGGCTATAAAAAACGTTATCCAAGGTGCCATTAATATTATCTTAGGCATTATTAAAACTTTTAGTGCCTTATTTAAAGCTGATTGGCAAGGCGTTTGGGATGGCATTAAGCAAATATTAGGTGGAGCATTACAAGCAGTTTGGGGTATTGTTAACCTTTACTTTATAGGTAAATTACTTGGCCCATTAAAGGCATTTGGTTCTACTGCAAAGACGTTTTTACAAGGTATTTGGACTGCGATAAAAGGAATCTTCACTAATACATTAAATGCTATAAAAAGCATTGTCACATCCACGTTTAATGGAATCAAAACTACCATTACATCGATTTGGAATGGAATTAAGTCATTCTTTACATCGGTTTTAAACGGTATCAAAACAGTTTTTACAAGTGTATGGCAAAGCATTGCATCCTTCCTAGATAATTTATTTTCAAGTATTTCAGGTCTTGTACGTGCTGTTTGGAATGGTATTAAGAGCGTAATTTCAAGTGTTTTAAATGCCATAGCTAATGTCGTTAAAAGCATTTGGAATGGAATAAAGAATTCAATTACGTCTATTCTTAACGGTATTAAATCAACAATAGAAACCATTTGGAATGGCTTTAAAAATATTGTTACAACAGCAATGAATAATGTTAAAACTGCTGTCGCTAACGGTTGGAATACAGCTAAATCGTTTTTAGAAAATATCAGTCTAGTAAGTATTGGTCAAAATATCGTAGCTGGATTGGTTACTGGGATAAACAACTGGTTCGGAAAAGTAAAAGCGAAAATTGCAGAACTTGCAGAACTATTGCCAGCATGGTTACGTAAAAAGCTAGGCATTCATTCGCCTTAACTTTTAGGGCTTTCATTACTGTGAGGTAGTGTCAAAACGAGTTAAATTGCTGGGAAATCGTAAAGCTGGTGTAACTACAACGTGACTGGAAACAGTGGGCGTGAATGTGGTCGAAAGACAGAAAAAATACACTAGATGACATAAGGTGAAATAAAAGCGCAAATAGCGTCCTAAGTGTCGAATAAATTGATAATCAGCAGCCAAATATCCGTGTAGGATAAGGTTCAACGACTGTAATACTCGGTGCGTTACATTGTAACCATATTGGACAGTCTACTCCCTATACTTAAATATCGGGAAACCGAGGGTATAAAGGTCAAGAGTTATGGCCGCGATTGCTAAGTGGATTCCTGCAGGAGTTGCTACTGGTATCTACAACAGTCTGGATTATATTAAAAAATCTGCTGAAGCTATGTCAAAAGCAGCTATCCCGAACTTCCAACAAACAGTAAAAGCCACAACAAATATGATGGATAGTGCTAAGAAGATTATTGCATCCAAGACAAGTGAAATTGAAAAAGAAATCAAGACAGTTGAAGCAGAGTACGCAAAGAAAAAAGCAGAGGCCACTAAGAAGTCGAACAATAAGATAGCTGAGATCAACGCTAAAGCTAGTGACAAAAAGAAAAAGCTAACAGCTGCTCAACAACGCCAAATCTTGAAATTGCATGATGATGAAAAATCAGCGTTAGAAAAGATTGAGAAAGAAAAAGCTAAGAAAATTGATGCTATTCGTTCCAAATCTGCAAAAGAACAGTACGACAAATTAAAAGAGTATGCAGAACATCAGGTAGGGTTAGAGAAGTGGTCTACAAAAGAACAAGCTGCTTATTGGCAGTATGCGACTAGCTTGTTTAAAGAAGGTACAGAGGAACGTATCAAAGCACAGATCGAGTACAACAAATCGATGGCCGAGTTAACGACAGAACAATTCAACAAAGAAAAGGATTACGTTGAACGTCGTAAGAAGTACAACTTAATGTCATTGACGCAAGAGCTCGCTGCATACGAAAAGTATGTCAAAGCGTATAAAGTAGGTACAGAGGAACGTATCTACTATGAGGACAAAATAGCAGAGACAAAGCAGGCAATTCACGACCGACTGATTGCATTAAACGAAGAATACATTGGCAAGATTAAAGATGTCCAACAGGCTGAAATAGATGGCGTAAAAGAACTTCAAAAAGCTTACCAAGATGCTGAAGATGCACGTACTAAAGAGATTACTAGTGCGATCAGTATCTTTGATGAATTTGAGCGTAAAACAGATGTGTTTGGTTCCAAACTTATTGAAAATTTACGTGGTCAAGTAGATGCAATGCGTGATTGGGCAACTGATCTTCAAATGTTAGCCTCTAAAGGTATTGATAAAGGCTTACTCGCTGAGTTACAAGCTCTTGGTCCTAATGCACAAGCAGAGATTTCTGCATTAAATAAACTTTCCACAGGTGAACTAAATGAGTACGAAAATCTTTGGAAAGAAAAAACGCAGATTGCTAGACAACAAGCTCAGTTTGAATTAACTGGTCAACGAAAAGACATGACAGATCAAATCGAAAAGTTACAAACAGAAACGAAATCTAAGCTAACGCAATACCAAAACGAATGGGTTGAACAAGTCAAGCAAATTCGTGAAGGTACAAAAAACGAGTTTAATCCTATGATTAGTAGCATGAAAGAGATTGGTATCAATGCTATTGAAGGCTTACGTAATGGACTAGCTAGTCAAGTGCCTGCTTTACAAGCTCAAGCTAATGAGATAGCAAATACAATCGATAAAACGATTCGTAAAGCGTTACAAATAAAATCGCCATCAAGGGTCCTCGAAAAATCAGGAGTATTTTCTGGACAGGGCATTATTCAAGGCCTAGCAAGCACAAAAGGTATGTTAGAAAACACTGTTAGAAGCCTAACGGATATAATGCAGACTGATATTTCAGCAGCATCTATCGGGCTGTCTACAGCTCTAAACGGTGGTATGGATTCGCATTTATTAAACAGCTACGAATTAACTTCAAGTCAAGATCAAATTGGAGTCTTAAAACAGATTGCTGCATTAATTAGCAAACTGGATTTTGTTGTGGAATTAGATGGTGACGTGATTAGTGAATATGTTGATAGAAACCAAAGTAACAGGGTTTCATCTAGACGAACAACTATAGGTAAAGGGGTGTAGTCAATGGACACATTAATCGAATACAGTACAGGGGCTACACTTTCCCTTGTACAAGAGGGCTATATCACACAAGACATGTTAATTAGACCGATTGACCAGAAAGCATCTAGTGTTGATGTAGAGGGACGACCAGGGGTAGTACGAGAATCAGTCAATCATGGTTCAAGGGTAATCATCTTGTCTGTTATGTATATAGCAACTGACGAACTAGATTTTGCTCTAAGACGCGACAAATTGTTTTCAATTTTTAGCGACTTGGAGCCTTTTTATATCTACGAAGGACGGCCAACCTATAAGACTAGTACTTATGAGTTCGAATTGCCAGGGCAAATATGGGGCGAGAATTCACAACTACCAACCAATATCGAGATATTAAAAGGTAAACGATACAAAGTGATTCGCACAAACATGAATGAAGTAGAACAAAGAGGGTTGCTAGGGAAGGTTGATGTTGAGTTCGAGACATATCAACTACCTTATGCTGAGTCCTCTGGTACCACTCTAGATGCGCGTACCTTTGATAAAGAGGTATGGCAAACAGGGCAGGGGTTAATTGCAGTGGATCCAACAACGTTAAAATATGTATTCCAAAACGAAACGTCTTTTCGAGTTTACAATGCTGGTGATGTGCAACTAAAAACTAACTTACGAGACATGCTTTTTGAAATAGAGTTTCGGGGTGCTAGTACCAATCTAAATATCAGAAATACCACGAACGGTACACAATGGCAATACAACGGTTCTAGTGGTGCTAATGATGTTATTAAACTTGAAACACCTACTAGATTTACTAAAAACGGTAGCAGTATTTTCAAAGATACAAACCGTAAAGTCTTGGTATTGAATCCTGGCTGGAACACCATTCAAATTAGTGGTGCAACTCAGTTTCTAATATCGTTTAAATTCAAATTTTATTACAAGTGAGGAGGGCTACAATGGCGCGTATGCGTGAAATCGGTGCTTCCTTTGATAAAGGATACCGTGACGATTTAAACTATAATTTCGGGCTGTTAGAAGCCTTAATCGGTGAAGCCAATGGTTTGACTGATGCTTTACGTCAAGAAATGCTGAATTATATTAATAATTTACAACAACAAATCGATATGCTGACTGGTGAAAACATTGGGGAATTACTAGACCGCCTAAATGATTCCATTCAACAAGCATTAACAGCTGCACAAGATGCTAGAACAGCTAAAACAGCAACGGAAGAAGCTACAGCGTTAGCTACAACAGCCACAGAATTAGCGAATGCTAGTGCTTTGCTTGCTGAAGAAAAAGCTAATTACGCTAACGAAAAAGCTGTACTCGCTCAAGAAGCAGCCAATAACGCCAATTTAGAAGCGTCCAATTTATCTCAATTAAAGGTTAATGTTGTACAAGCTACTCAAGATGCAAATACAGCAACAGGTAACGCAAATCAAGCGACGCAAGCAGCGCAAACAGCTACTGATGCAATTAATGTAGTTTTGCCGAATGTAGAAGGGTTAGTAAATTTAAAAGAATGGAACACCGAAACCCAGTATAAAAAGAACAACTTTGTTACTTTAGAAGGTAACGGCTATATGGCTTTACGTGACAATAAAGGTGTAAAGCCACCGTCATTCCCTGTACTATCGAATGCTGATTGGGCGATGTTTGTTCAAAAAGGAGAGAAAGGTGAACAAGGTACAGGGGTAAGGATTTTAGGAACACTGCCAGATGAGAATGCTTTACCACCACTTGGGGAACCAGGGGATGCCTACTTAATTAACGGTGATTTATATGTGTGGTCAGATACTACAAATGACTGGACAAATGTTGGTACGATTAAAGGTCCGAAAGGTGATACAGGACCTCAAGGCCCACAAGGTGAGCAAGGCCCTCCTGGACAGGATGCTGATCTCACAGAAGTGAATCAAGAAATAGCAAATTTACAGCAAACTGTAACAAACAATCAGCAAGTAGTTACTGAACATTTGGATCATGAGATATTGTCTGAGGATGGTGTGCATGGTATTCGTTACGTTGATGAAAAATTAGAGATTAAAAATGGTGCAGATTGGTCAGAAATTCAGTCAGGTAAACCTAATGCTAATGGCACTGTTAAAATCAACGATAATCATGCCATTAGGTATTTTAATTTGGATTTATGGGGGAATGATGTGAATGTAGAATACCTCCGTTTACTATTCCCTAACATAACACTTAGTGGAAGCATCAAGCTTCGTGTAGCTAATAAATATGTCCCATCTGTTGCGGGTGGTGGAGTTGCTGAAATATTGTATTCTGTACACAGACCTAAAGATGAATCTGTTAATGGTACGATGGATTTTTTAGCAATGCATTCGCAACATGCTTTATTCTTTAAATATCAAACTATTGCCATTAAAAATAGTCAACCTTACCTAACAATTATTAAACGTTCAAGAAATATCCCTATTTACTATGAGGTTGAATTTATCACAAAAGACGGTAACGCCTTCGACATTTTAGATGCTGCAGTTCTTGAGTTGGACTCTACCGCAACAATACCTGATAACACCCCTGCACAACAGTCGATTTTTACACATGTAGGTAATAGTAAAGACGGATTGTCAGTCGCTATTACTGGTAAGGGTGTTCCGACTGACAAAGATGCACCATTTAGTACGATGATTGCTAACATTGATGCTATTCCTGCCAAGCTAACAATGACAGGTACGAAATTATCACCATCAAATACGTATAGCTTTAAGTTTGCTAAAGGTACAAACACTATATATCAACCTTATATATCCATCGAAGGTATTCCGTTTGAACCCAAAATCATACGTGCTTCTTCAATGACGTTAACTGGAAATGGAGAAGAATACTCGTCACTGTATATAGGTGAGGATGAAGGTTTAGGAGTTAACTTATCTAGACATGTAAGTGGGTTCTTTGGAGGGGCGACTGCGACTGGACAGTCGACATACTTGATGGTAGCTAGTGTAACGAGTTTGAACGGTAAGTGGACAGTTATTATGCCAGTTCCAATAGCGTCTAGGAATTATAAATATACCATTGTTGGTTAGATAAGAAAGGTGGTATTAAAATGAACTTCTCAAGAGGAAACAGAGTTTTCTTTGATTCTACAGGTAAAATTCTATGGCAAACAGGAGAGATATGGGAATCTCCGATACTTGTGCAACATGAAGAAATAGAAGGAGAAATTCGATACGTGGACTTAGAAGTCAATTCTTATGATTCGTTGAAACATTACATTGCTTCAATTAATCCTCAAACAAAAGAACCTATATTTGAGTATTATCCTGAACCTGAACCAACAGAAGAACAAAAGCAAATTACTCAATTACAAGAAGATATTCTTTTATTACAAACCGATGCAAAAGAAGGAGGTATTTTATAATGATTAATCAAATTGTTGTACGTATTGCAGCAGAGCGTATTATGTCGGGTGGTCTAAATCCAAAGACAAATGCTGTTTATGTCCTTGATGACATAACAAATGAAGATTACCGTGTTGCTGTTGAGGATTACATTTTAACAGCTACAGAAGGTGTTTAAGTGTAGTTGGTATTAGTGTATATTTTATTTTTAGTGTCATTTTAAGAGGCAATAATTTTCTTTTGTTGAATTTAATAGTTAAAGGAGATGAAATATAGTTATGGGATCAGATTTGCTAAATGTAACATCTTATGCAAGAATGAATGCGAATAAGTCTTGCTTAATTAAAAGATATAAATCATTATTAAAGGCTGTTGAGAAAAATGATATAGAAAAAGTTTATAGAAGTACTAGCGAACTTTTATATTGGATAATTAACACCAACGATCTATTATTTGCAAAGTTTAAAAAAGAATATAAAGAAAAAATAAAAGAACAAAAAAATAACATCGAGGAAATATTATTAGGTTTGAGATTTGCATTCAATGCAAATAAACATAATATGAATATTTTTAGTTTATCTTATGAAAATATCAGGAAATTTGGAACATTAACTTTCAATGAGTGGTTGTGGGCTGATTTTTCTCTTTACAATCCTAATCCTAAACAGAAGAAATTTTATGATGCATATATTAAGTCAATTCAAGGAGATTTGATTATAGGAACTCTTAATATTGCAAAAAATTTTCTGATTGAACAAATTAATAATTTACAAAAATAAATTCAACGTAAGCGCTACTCACACCGAGTAGCGTATTTTTATTGTGAAAGAAGGTGATGCGATGCTATCAATCACTAACTATGAAGGAACCTTAACAGAGGCTTTAGTATGCAGAGACAAGCCGGTCGTGAGGAAAAACATCGATGGCGTTTTTGAACTAACCTTAGATGCAAGCGAACATGATAACCCTCATTCCTTTCATTTGATCACAGAAGAAGGGGTTATTGAAGCTGTTGGTTTTCAA
This sequence comes from Lysinibacillus sp. AR18-8, assembly GCF_001705465.1. NCBI lineage: Bacteria > Bacillati > Bacillota > Bacilli > Caryophanales > Bacillaceae > Lysinibacillus > Lysinibacillus sp. AR18-8. The sequence continues at coordinate 68,993 of NZ_MDGU01000004.1, read as the reverse complement.
TTTCGGATTAAACAGCTACAACGAAAATCAAGAGGAAATGTAAAATCTGTAAAGGCTCAACATATCTTCTTTGATAACATTTGGCGCAGGCAAGAAGGTACCAACGGAGGACATAAAACCTTAAATGAATTTGCTACTTTTGCATTGCGTAATACAAACTGGACCTTCACAAGTGATTTTAACGAGGATGGCTATATAGAGGCTTTTGGCAATGGCAATATCGTTAAATTGGTGAATCAAATATGTGAGGCATTTGAGTGTGAGTACGAGATTACTTCAAACAGTAACATCCATTTCAGCAAGATGCTTGGTCCTGACAATGATTTTGTATACCAATATGGGGACAACATCATTGAGTTATCGAAATCAGTAAATACTGATAACCTAAGGACGCGCATTAGTGCCAAGGGTAAAGACAATCTTATCATCAGATACACGTCACCACAGGCTGCTAAATGGGGTATTCGAGACGCTGATGATATAAGTGATGAACGGTTTTCAGATTCAGAGAATTTAATGGATAAGGCTCGAAAATCATTGAAAGATCAGCCGGAATTATCGATCGAGTTGAATTCCGTTGAACTTTTGGATAAACAGCTCGGGGAGCGTATCTGGCTAATCTATGAGCCTTGGGATTATGAAATGCAGACTCGTATTTTAGAGGTCACTCAAGTTATTGATGAAGAAACAGATGAATTCAAGACAGTGGCCGTAGTTATCGGGAATGCACTACCTCAAACATTATCAGATGAATTAACTGAAACACAAGAGATCTTGAAAGAGTCCATTAAGGAATATCGGTCATCCTTTACGCAAACAGACTCGAATATTCGTTTAGAAGTTGAACGTATCAACCATAGTATTGCAGCTATTGATATTAAAGCTGATAACATTAATTTAAGCGTGAACAACCGTATTACTAACGAGGTGGCTCAACTCAACATCCGAGCTGATAGCATAACAGCAGAGGTTACAAGGGTAGAACGTAAAGCTGATAGCACTCAAACACAAGTGTCTTCTTTATCTATTGAGGTTGGGCAGATATCAACCCGTGTATCGAGTGTAGACAATCGACTGGGGACTGCTGAAAGTTCGATCATTCAACAAGCTGGTCAAATCATTAGTAAGGTTTCTCAAACAGATTACAACGGTAATACAATAGCATCGTTGATTAACCAAACATCAACGTCAGTCACTATTCAGGCTTCAAAAATCAATTTAGTTGGTGCTGTCAGTGTTCTTTCTGATATAAGTGGTAACTTAGGGACGATTTATGCCGGAAGGATAGAAGGTGCCACAATTGACATTAGCACTGATGCTACAGTAGGGAATAATTTATATCTAGGAAAATATGGTGGTGGTTCTAAATCGGTTGTATTCGGTTCAGGTTCCGTTATCCAGTACACAGGTAGTTACCTCGAATTATCATCATCAAACGTCAGACTGAATGGCACTAACAATGAAATGAATGGTCAGAATACGATTTACGGTTCCCTACATGTACCACAAACAACATCAGTGTCAGGGCTAGCTCGTGCTAATTCATCAGGTATAGGTATCTCGTATTCGAATAAAAGGTTATATGTGCAAGTCAACGGCACGACCCAAGGGTATGTCGATTTAATATAATTCAAATTTAAAGGAGATTGGTATAATGGATTATCAAGTACAACTAAACAACGGCCAAGCAATTAACTTAACGAATGCTGAGTTTGATACATCTGCGTTTACAGCAACACTCAATGACCAGAAGATTAACTTTGTGAATATTGGTGGGGCTATCATTAATAAACACATTATAATTAGTGTGTTGCCAGTATCAGCTACACAAACAGAAACGCAAGCATAGGCTTATCGTTATTTTTATTATATGAAACTTTTTCCATTCCCTTTCGTATGAGATATTAATAATGAAAGGATTGGTGATAGACTATGAAAACAAATATCGGTGGTTTGGTTGGGAATATGAATGGTGGTAAAATAGTAAACTCTCATGCTGAAGGGACAATTTTTATTAACGGTTCTGCTACTAATGTTGGAGGTTTAGTAGGAAGTATGGATGATGGAGAAATAGAGAATTCAACCGCTAATATGAGAATCATCTCAACTGAAGTTAATGTTTTCAGCGAATTAAGAATAGCTTTGGAACAGCTTGAGAAATCAGATGTGAAGCAAAATTTAATACAATTAGTAAATGATATGGAAAAATCTGTAGGTAAAACTACTTTTACTGAAAAGTATAAAAATTTTATGTCAAACGCTGCAGATCATATTACTGTGGCAACACCGATTGTAACTAAATTAGCAGAATTTTTAATGTAAAATAAGTATAAATAAAGATCTCACAATGTTACCTAGCAAAGAAGGAAATAACTAACTTTTGCCGAAATTAATAAAGGGCGAAAGGAGTGGTAGAATGTCTACAACATATTCAAACACATCACGCAGTGGATTACCATACACTGATGAGGAAATAGCATTTCTAGATAATTTATCAAAATCAATATCAGATCGTGAAGAAATGGAGCAAATATCTCCATATATTGCTGCTGGATTTCAAAGAACAATTGGTGGAATTCAAAAACAAATTGAATTAAGAAAAGAATGGTATTTCAGATAACTTGATGAAGCACTCTCGACTGAGGGTGCTTTTTATTATGCGCTGTAAGAACAATCGAGAGGGCAACGGTACATGTTACTGAATCTCGATGCTTCTCATGGCTTTTATTTACACAAAAAGGGCAAGGTTAGGTGATTGAATGGATATTGTATCAGCAGTAACAGCAGCAAGTCATATAGCAAACTCACAGGTTGTGTGGTCAATCTTGTGTATTTGCTTAGTCGTTTATGTATTTTGGAATTCCAATAAGCGCGAAGAACGACTACTTAAAAATTTAGAGACGTTAACAGAAGCACAAGGTGAACAAGCTAATGCGATGAGAGAAATTAGTAAAAGCTTAACGTCACTTGAAGGCCGTATGGACCGTATGGAAAAACACATCTTTTAGGAGGAACTTACATGAAAATCAACTGGAAAGTACGTTTAAAACACAAACCATTCTTAGTGGCAGCATTTGCTTTACTATTACTGTTAGTGCAACAAATCGGTGCGCTATTCGGTTACGACACAACAATTTATAATGAGCGAGTTACAGAGTTATTTAACACTGTGCTCGCTTTTTTAGTGCTAATTGGCGTGGTTGTTGATCCGACTACAGAAGGTACGAGTGATAGCGAACAAGCTTTAAAATATGAAAAACCAAAGGATGATAAATGATGGTTTATACTTTCAAACAAACCTTTCTACCTGCAAGCAAATATTCAATCAAAGCGCCATACTCAATGGTGCCTCAATATATCACAGTACACAACACAGCGAATGACGCACCAGCTGCTAACGAAATTGCTTATATGATAAATAATAACATTCAGGTATCTTATCATGTTGCTGTAGATGATAAAGAGGTTATTCAAGCAATTCCTTTTAACCGTAACGCTTGGCATTGTGGTGATGGGGGAGGTAGTACAGATCCTAACTTACACAAGAAGGGTAACCGTATATCTATCGGGGTAGAAATTTGCTACAGCAAAAGTGGTGGTGTTCGATACGGAGTAGCTGAGGAAAATGCTGTTCAGTACATTGCTAAATTATTGAAACAATATGGCTGGGGCATTGAGAGAGTGAAGAAACATCAGGACTGGAACGGTAAATACTGTCCTCACCGAATATTGGCAGAAGATCGTTGGAATAGCTTTTTGAAACGCATAGAGGAAGCTATGAAACCAAAAGAATCACAAAAACCAACAGAAAAGGATGATGATACAATGATATTTACAAACCCAACAACTAAAGCAGCAGTACGTGATTACATTAAACAGGCTGTAGATAAAGGGAAGATAAATAAATCATGGCTTGATAAATTTGATGCTGGTACATTAACTGGTGGAGATTTTGAAGGATTGAAAATTATTATTTCACAAAGATAATTTAAAATGTGGTTATTAACTTTTAGCACGTTTAATAATTCAGGTTGGAGAAAGAGAAGTTAAAACTTAGTCCGATAAGTTTAATTTGTTATTGGGCTAAGTTTAGTAATTATCATTAAAACTCATAAGCCTTAAATCCTATCTTGCCTTTTGGTATAAATGTGAGATAATAACATAAAAATGTAAGGATGTGGATGTTTTGTCTAATGAAATTACTAGAGATGTTGTATTTGAAAAATTATTTACATCATTTAGTTATGGTAATTTAGGTATGTTTATAGGAGCTGGTTTCTCTAAAGCTGTAATTGATGACGGAGTTTATAGTGCAATGGGATGGTTTGAATTAATACAAAAAGTAAGTAACTCTTTTGGCTTAGATTTCCCAAGTAATGATAAATTAGTTGGGGTATCTCTTCCAGAACTTGCAACAAAAATGTGTAAAGATTTATCTCTTAGAAATGGTATAAGTTATAAAGATGCGAAGTTTTTATTCAAACAAGAGATTTGTAAATTGTCGACTTGGCTTCCTCAAGAGGCAAAAATAAAATCATTTAGGGAAATATTTGATATATTAAATCCTGCTTGGATAATTACTACTAATTATGATTTAGTAATTGAATCAATTCTCACAGGAAAATGTAAAAGTTTGAATCCATTGAATTATTTATCAGCACCTAAAGGAATAACGCCGATATATCACCTTCATGGTACCCGAATTGATCCTGAATCAATTATTATTACTCAAGATGACTACATACCTTTATTTAGGCCGAACGAATATAGACAGTCAAAGTTAGCTATGACAATTCGCGAATCAACAACTCTTGTTTTAGGATACAGTTTAGGTGATATGAATGTATTATCTTCGCTAGATTGGTCGAAAAATATTTACAATGTCGAAGATGAATTTCCTTATGAAATAATTCAAGTTCTTTGGACTAGTTCTCCAAAAGATGAACCATATTATGATGTAAATGAAAATATTGTAATCGAAACTAACGATATTGAAGCTTTTTTGAATGAATTGTGTTCAAAAATTATAGAAAAGCAATATGAACATGATATTCAGATGAAAAAATTAGAAAGAATCATAAGATTATTAGAAACGAATAATGCTGATTTAAAACAAAGGTTTGTAACTCAACAAGGTTTTAGAGTATCCTTACTTAAGGTATTATCAGATTTTGAATATCACATGATATCTCCATATATTCAATTTTTATCTGAATGTATTGGTGAAATTTGGAATAAATCCTCTCGGAATGGTGCTTTTGAAATGTATGATAAATATCTTAATATTATTTTAGATATCATTATTCATTATGACTTCAAAAGGATGCCCCCTAGATTATTCCAAATAGTTGCGGAATCTTTAGATAAAGTTTTGGGATATGTAAGTGACACTAGATCCCTTGTAATAGGAGAAGCTTGGGAGGCAACAAAAACTTGGCATGATAATTATTCACAAATACCTATGGAAATGGTTCATGAATTATTATCATTCGCAAAGCACAGTGGCTTAGGTACATTAAATCGGAAGTTAAAACCTTTAATCAGTTAAACAGTCAAATTTTGTGATTAAGTTTGAAGGCTAAGAATTAGCATTGCATTTCAGTATGTGAAAATTGCTACTTTTTTTGCGTACGAATCCGTTATGCTAGGAGTTATAAAAGTTGAAAGATTATTAAAATAATCATTCAAACAAATAAACCAGGTGCTCAATTAGAAGTGAGTACCTGGGTTTTTTTGGTTTAACTTAAATATTAATTATTTTTTATTAGGCATAGATAACAGTATACCTATAGAACTTTCCGTAGTTGTAAGCTTAATTTCAGCATCATCTTTTGTATATACCCTTAATGTGTCCCCGTCTTCAAATGTTTCACTGTCGACCTCTTTCCAGCCTTTTAACATAATTAAAAGCTTATAGTCAAACGGAATCCCATTCGTCACTTTTGGCCAATCCAAATATAGCGAGTTAGATATATTTGATTCAATATCTATAAGCTCATCTTCCCCAATTACTTCAGCATTTTTAGGTACTGGAAACCCGTTTACTATGACTCCTTCTTCATATTTTGAATCTAGCAAAAAGTAAGATATTCCTATAAGTGCTACTAGTACAATTGCAATTACTGCCACTATTTTTTTTATTTCACCCACTCCCTTTCAATACCATTTTAGGAAAAATGAGATGTTTTGTATATAGAATAAAAGTTGATAATCGAATATTGGAAGGGATTTAACTTAATATGTAGAAATATCTGTAAAAAGGGGTGTGGATTATGAATTACGATATAATAGTACCAGTAAAATTTTTATTCAAACGCAAGCCTGACAATCTACCAATTATAGGTTTATCAAGCTTGCATTTAACACACGAAGAACACGAAGCACTAACAGACGATGTTGCTCTAAATCTTTTACGAGCACAGGGTTACAACGTAATCAGAATGGTCCATAGAGATGAGAATATTATAGCTGTCAATTTCAAAGAAAGTTTTTAAAGGTTATCATACGATAGCCTTTTTTATTTCCAGAAATTTTATCTTGTCAAAATACAAACATCTGTTCTATTATGTATACAAACAAGTGTTCTTGTATAAATTATAAATGGGGAACATTTCACGTATTAGGAGGAAACATTGATGAGAGAACAACTTGTTAAAGCTATGCAGCGTAATCAATTAGTAAACATGATGTATGTATCTAAAAATGGGTCTGTAACAAAAAGGCGAGTAAAAATTATTAAAATCGTTGGTGATTCATTTCAGGCATTCTGTTTTATGAGACAAACAAAGCGTACATTTTTAATCAGAAATATACTCGCTGTTACTCCTGTTATTCGAAAAGAGCGTGATGTTGTATGAACTACGAGAATATGCCGAATCGACCAATCATTTGTATCGATATGAAAAGCTTCTATGCCAGCTGTATCGCCATGTTAGAGGGGTTGGATATACTAAAGGACCCAATTGCAGTTGTCGGCAATTTTAGTCAACCAGGTAGTGTGGTGTTGGCTGCATCTCCAGTCATGAAAGAACGATTTAAAATTAAGACAGGGAATCGTCGTTATGAAATTCCTAAACATCCTGATATAAAATTGTTTGAGCCAAAGATGAGCTTCTTTCTTCAAATGTCTATGACCATCACAAAACTTATCGCTAATTATGTACCTGTGGATGCTATACATGTTTATAGTGTGGACGAAAGCTTCGTTGATCTGACTGGCACTGAAAAATTGTGGGGTTCAGCAGAGGAAACCGCAAAAGAAATCCAGCGAGCGATACTTGATCAATTTAATGTGCCAAGTGCTGTAGGCATGGGACCAAATATGCTAATGGCTAAATTAGCCTTAGACATGGATGCTAAAAAAACAGGCTTCGCTAAATGGACTTATGAGGATGTACCAACAAAATTGTGGCCTGTACGACCACTATCTGAAATGTGGGGTATTGGCAAGCAGATGGAGGCTAACCTTAATAAACTGGGCATTCAAACGGTTGGTGGATTGGCAAATGCTGATTTAGATGAATTAGAAAAACAGTTTGGTGTTATGGGCAATCAATTGTATCACCATGCATGGGGCATTGACCTATCTAAACTAGGTGAACCTTTAGTCAAGAATCCATCACTAAGCTTTGGTAAAGGTCAAATGTTGATGAGAGATTATCACACACGAAAAGAAATATCAGTAGTACTCCTTGAAATGTGCGAGGATGTGATGAAACGAGCACGGGATGCAGGCTTTGTTGGCCGCACCATTAGCTTAGGTCTATCGTATAGCCGCAATGCTATGACGAAAGGATTTCATCGTTCTAAAACAATAAGGGTGCCTACTAATGAAACACTTGAAATGTATAAAGTCTGTATTGAATTACTCGATGAACATTTTGCAGGGGAGCCAGCCCGACAGCTTTCTGTCCGTATTTCCAATTTAGATCGCGAGCACAGTATCCAATTAGATTTGTTTGATGAACGAAAGCCACAAAGGCAGCTGATTGGCCCTACCATGGACGCCATTAGAAATAAATTTGGATCAACTGCAATATTACGTGCTGTGTCATTTACCGGAGCAGGGACAGCTATAAACCGTGATCGTTTAGTTGGTGGGCATTTAGCATAGGAGTGATTGGATGATAAAAGACCGTGGAAACATTAAATGGGCATCCATGATGATGCCTGAACATTTGGATGGACTTAGGGAATACAAAAAAGGCTTCACAGAGCAGCCGAGAGAACTAGCTGAATGGGAACTAGAAGAAATACAACAAACAATTGATCAAGCGTTTAGTCAGCATCTAGACATTAAATTAGAAGCGTGGCAGGACAACAAAATCATACAATGGACTGGAACTATCAAAACAATTAATTTTAATACTAATGAACTCATACTTGATACACTACTTAAAACAAAACGAATTCCAATTCAAAACATACAGTCAGCTCAATTAGAAGCTGATTATTATGATTAAACCTGACCAACGCCAGCTTTTACACAAATATTTACTGATAGAACTAGCAATTAAATCATTGCAGATTGATTATCAAAAAACGGAACAATTTAAAATGAAAGTTGTATTTCTTCCCCTTATGGATGCCCTTTTAAAAGAGTTGCGCCAAGAATATTTTGATCTCAAAAGGGAACTTGCGCAACAAAAGATACGAATTATGGGATGGACTAATGTAGATGAATATTTCAGCGATGTACAAATAGCAACTGCTGGAAATGATGTCATGCTTAGATATGCCAACCAAGCACTAAAGACTCAAGTAGAAAAATTATTGATTAATCATATTAATGACAAAATGAAATTGTAATTGCCATCAATCTATCTTGAAAATACAAGTACAGAATCTATACGAATCACATCCTTTAAAGGATTTAATTTTGATAAAGTACCTGAAGAAATATACTAAAAACCAGGCGCTCGAATGAGTACCTGGTTTTTTTACTTGAAATTATTTATCACAAGCTAATCCATCACCATCTCTATCGAGTCTTGATGAATAACCAGGTTCACCTCTTCTAATGTTCGAGTAACCTGCTGCTTTAGCTTCTTTGCAATTTCTGAAGTTTAAATTTTGTTGAGGTGTGGCTGTTGTAGTAGTTTGTTGAGCAGCTTCTTGTTTTTGTGCTTCTTCAAGCTTTTTTTGCTCTTCTTGTTGCTTTATCTCTTCTTGTTTTTTACGTTCATCTTCTTGTTCTTCTAATTTTCTTTGTTCTTCCAACTTCTTTTGTTCTTCAATTTTTTGCTCGTAATCTTTAATTTTCTGATCAATATCCTTTTCTCTTACTTTTAAATCATTTTCTAATTTAATCAGTTTACTTTCTTTTTCTTCTAACTCCTGTTCCTTCTTAAGTAACTCTTCTTCTTTTGCCCTGTTTGTTCCACCAAAACATGAAGATAGTAATACAATAATGACAAAAAATAAAGTAATAATGACACGTAGTTGTTTAGTAAAATGACCGTACTTCCACATTAAAAATAAACCTAATGGAAAGAAGATGATTAAAAAGAAAATAGTCCAAAACCTACTATGCATTACAAGATTCCTCCTGCGTAATTATGTATAAATAAAAATCTTTTAATACTATTATACCAATTTGTAACCAAATATGTATAATTATTTTGAAGGAGGGAGATTTATGAAAAAAGTATTATTATCATTTTTAACTTTTATTCTAGTAATTGCTTTGGCGCTACCAATCAATACAGAAGCTGCTCAAAAAAGCACAGATAATAGTTCGCCAATCACAACAGAATATATCATTAATCAATTTAAAACTGATGGATTAGAAGTAGGTGCTGTTTCAGATTTACCTAATAAGGAATTTGGAAATGGTCGCAAAGAAGGTAAACGAATATTAATTCCTTCGCTTGGTGAGGATGCTGGTGGAAGGTTGTTTATTTTTAAGGACACTAAAAGTCTAACACAAGCTAAAGGATACTACGATGGATTAAGTGATATGGGTCCGTTATTCTATTCACACACACATCAAAATGGATTAATTTTATTACAAATGAATGGCGATATGAGCGATGTTGACTTTAAAAAGTACGCTGATTCAATCGATGCTGTAGTGTCAGGGAAAAATGCCAATAAAACATCTCCAGAAGCACCAACTAAAAAAGGTGAATTGAAGGTTCATTTTATTGATGTAGGTCAGGGCGATTCTATACTTATTCAATCTCACGATGGAAAGAATATTTTAGTAGATGGAGGACCAAAATCAGCAGGAAAGACTGTTGTCAATTACCTAAAATTAAAAGGTGTTAAGAAGCTAGACTATGTAGTAGCAACCCATCCTGATGCTGATCATGTTGGTGGATTAATATCGGTATTAAACTCAATTTCTGTTGGTAAGTTTGTGAATAGTGGTAAATCTCATACTACAGAAACATACACTCAACTTTTAAAACTTGTAGAGCAAAAAAATATTAAGTATATAGAACCTAAAATAGGTGAAATTTTAATAGGTGATTGGACTTCTGATTTTTACTTACAATCGTTATATTCTGATGCCAAAGCAGTAGATACAAATGATGCTTCAATTGTATTAAAAACAGGATATAAAAACGTTGAATTTTTGCTAATGGCAGATGCAAGTAAAGACTTGGAAGAATTACTTACCAATTCTTTTGATTCTTTAAATGTACAGATTTTGAAAGCTGGGCATCACGGTTCTAATACAAGTACATCATCAAAATTTTTAAAAGCAGTTAAACCTGAAGTAACAATATTAAGCTATGGTAAGGATAATAGCTATGGTCATCCACATAATGAGGTTTTAACTAATCTAAAGAGCGTGGGAAGTAAAGTGTATTCAACAGCTCACGACGGTACAATCGTAATTACAACTAATGGTAAGACATATAATGTTGCTGCTGAGGAGTTCAACGTACCAGAGTCAAAACCCTCTCAGCAGAAGCCTGAAACAAAACCTACAGAACCAGTCAAAGAATCCTATAAAAACTGTACAGAATTACGAGCTGTTTATCCGGGAGGCGTAATGAGTGGTCACCCAGCTTATGAATTACAACATGATGCAGATAATGATGGATGGGCATGTGAACCAGTGGAGGATAGCTACACAGAAAAACCAACTACAACTCCTATAACAACACCAAGTGAACCTTCAAGAGAGAGTTTTAAAAATTGTACAGAACTAAGGAAAGTGTATCCTGACGGAGTTAATTCATCGCATCCAGCATACGATAAGAAACATGATCGAGATGGAGACGGTTTGGCTTGTGAGAGATAAATAAAAGAATAAATATTATAGGAATGATAGTTTAAATGAATAGTGTTTATTATTTTGTCTTGATTTTAGGAATACTTGTAGGTGTTCCAATTGGGGCCAGCTTACTAAGCTTCTTTACATCTCATTCTTTTTATAAAAAAAATATAAATAAATATGAGAATTTAATAAATAAATTAGTAAATGTTATTTTAATAATCTTGTTGTATGTCTTAAATTATTTCTTGTTATATATTATTAATGAGCATGTAATAAGTATCCATATCAACGTTAAAATATTATTTGTTTTATTACCTTTATTTTGTTTTTATTTATTTAAACAACGTTGGTACAGAAATTTTTTATTAAATATTTCATTTAAAATTATTTTAAGTTTAATGGCATTCGTAGCAATCTTTTGTTTCACTATTGCTATGTATTGTTATTGTATATCTATAATTGAAAACGATCATGTTTCTAAAGCTAGTCATTTTATATCAGTATGTGCTTTGGCAATGGCATTTGTTATTGCTTTATTGCAATTTAATCAAGCAGATGAAAATAGAAGAAAAGATAATTAGTTTTATTGTAAATTTAATGATTTCAAAATATTAATTGATATAATTTGTTATTTAATATATTAGGGAATGGAGATTTATATGGCGTTTTTTGGGGGATGTATTGATTCTACACAGTTAAAAACCGTTCTAAAGAAATTATTAGAAGGGGACTTTCTAATAGAACTTAGGCACGCTTTAAATATTGAGGATGTTAATTTACCTATTAAGATAGACGCCAATATTTTTGGTTCACCAGCGTCTTGTATTCCAAATAAAAATAAGACAAGTCTTATAAGAGTGGAATTTCTAGTTGAACCTTTAACTAAGGAAAGTGAGCGATTGTTTGGAAGAATCTTTGATCAACATCTTGTAGATATTGCTTCAGAGCTTTTTTTGAAATTTATTATTGCTCATGAATTCTACCATGTAAAACAGTTTATGAAATTAGGATATTCAATAGAGGATTATTTCAGTATAAGTGATTATTCAAAACGACCAGAGGAACATGAAGCAAATGGTTTTGCTATCGGATATTTATTAAAAGGCGCGGATGACTTTACAAAGGAAATTATAAACTGTATAACAAATCAACATTTTGATAATGATTCAGCTAGTGTTTTTTGTGATAAATACAAGGGGTATTGTGTTAATACACAATAATTGAAGACCACTTCACACCTAAAAGAGGTCTAGTTTATAGAAACAAATAAATGACTATAAAAGTAAATGACTAAAAATTGTTAATCAAATTAAAAGGAGAGAGTTAAAATTTTGTATTGGTTAAAACAAATTAAATGATATGTACTAAAATAGAAAAGATGAAAAATGTCCATCTTGTGTTGCTTTAGAGTTGAGGGTGGCTTTGACATATTTTTATTGGTTCAAATAAAGTTATTTTATATCAAGAACAAGAAAATTATTAATCAGTTAGAGCCTAGAAGATGACGAATTATTAAAATATAGAAGACAAATAATATAAAAGTATGAGAAATAGAATGATATTCTTAGAGCAAGGCCACTCTGTTATGAGTGGTCTTTTGTTATTTAAAGTAGGAGAAACAGAAAATACAGCATAGCGTAACTTTCTAAAACTAGTTGAAGAGTGTAGGAGTCTTTCTCGATTAATCTAGTAAGTAATTTGAATTAAATAGAATGTTTTTTTGTAGTTAGAATGTATTTCTTAATTAGTATTAATATGGTAACTTTGGAATGTACATATATTTTATATATAAGGAGAGATGAAATTGAAAAAGATAGCTCTTTGTTTACTTAGTTTAATTTTAGTAATAAGTGTTACCTTTATGTATCCTACTAAATCGCATGCTTTTGGTGTTGTAGGAAGTAATGCTCTTAAAGGGGCTGTGATAGGGTCTCTGGAACGTGCAGGAATTAAGTTTGAAAATCGTGAAGCTAGAGAACGAGCTTTTGATGCTTGGAACATGAAAGCTTATGAAAAATGGAAAGCAGATGAAGCTGCAGGTCGTAATCAGGATTTATGGGAGGCATTTGAAACAGCGAAAGCATCTGCCCAGACACCCACGCCACTTGATAGTGTACCAGGTTATGGAGAGGTATTAATTAATTCTACTTTTTTTGGTATGGCTGTATGGATTGGTGCTGAGATTGGTCTTGATATACAACAACACTCTTTAGATAAAACAAGGATGAAGTATTGGGCTGATGGTTTCAAGGAATATGAGGGTATTTCATATAATTCCAGTTTTGATATTCGTTTTAGTAAGGAATATGCTGATAATGGTTTTTGGAAGACCGATGTTTATGCACCTGGTCTAACTAAAGCCTTGTGGGGGAAGGAAAGTACTGACCGATGGACTTATTTAGTTAGTCCATACAAAGATGATCCAGCTAAATATTTTTACATTTCACAAATAAAACCTATTGAAGGTACAGGTCAGGTAGAAATAGTGATTGCTCAGCAGAATCGTTGGTATTCGGGAGAGATTAATGGACCTTCTGAGGATATTCGGAAAACTTCAGCAAAAAATCTACCTCCTTTAGAAAAATATGAATATGTGCCTAAACCTACAGATATACCAACTCGTAATATACCAGATATATTGCAGCCGGTTATAGAAGTGCCTGACGTTGGCGGGATACCGAGTGCAATGCCATCAATAGAGAATGTGCCTATCATTATACCACTTGATGATCCATTTAGAGATAATCCTCACAATCTATCTTATGAAACACCAAGTGAAGATCCAACCACTGGAGGGCAAGATCCGGAGGATCCTGATTCTGATGGTGAAGAGCCGACAGAACCAAATGAGACTAGCTGTGATGAGTCTAATGAAGAGATGGAAGTAGATTCAGACCAATGTGAAGGGATTCCTTACTTCGGCAAAAAATTAGAGTACATTTTTGGAAATGCAACTGGAAACAAACATAATATTGATCGATCTATTGCAATGGAAAGGCAGTTAAATAGTATTGGGGTTTTTGATGATGCATTTGGTAGAAAACTTGTTCTGGATAACTTATCAGATGCTTTCGATAACCCATCTAGTATTCTAAAAACACAAGAAAATGGAAGAATAGTGAGAGAATCATTACTTTCGGGACCTAATGGAGTATTAAAAGTTGAATCCGTATGGGATAGGGAGAAATTAATAACAGTTAAACTTTACGGAGGGAAATAATGAAAGTAATCAATGGTTATAATCTTTACGAATTTGAATCAAAATCAGAATTTGAAAAATATATCAAAGTTAATAAAATTACTCTTCTTAATAAAGATTGTGTAGATCAAAAGAAATTTTATGGAGTAAGTTCTGGTACAAGAGACTCGATTTTCATTGGTATTGTTGGTGAGCAACATGGAATTGACCCATCATTACAGGTAGTTGAAAGAGAAAATTGTGTTTTGATAAGTATTGATGTGAAAATTTATTGTGTGGGATTAGAAAATTATAAGTTGATATGGATGAAGGAATTTAATTCTCTTGTCTTTGAAATTATTAAGTTACCTGACACCTCTATTCTTATTTTATGTGAATTAGGGGTTGTATGTCTTACTTATTACGGAGAAAAACTGTGGGAGCATACAAGTGAAGTAATCACGGATTATGAAATAGAGGAGAACACACTAAAATTGTTTACGGATGAAGAGGAATACTCTCTTTTATTGAAAAATGGTAGTGTTATTTAATAGTTAATTTGTATTTAAATTGAAATATCAATAGAAATTCACGTCTGAGAAATATAGAAATTAAAGTACCAAATTATTGAAAAGTGGGTAATTAAATGAGTGAAAATCAAAACAAGAAATCAAGTACAACAGGAATCAAAGAGTTAATACGAGAAAAGCATCCAGATGCATGGCTCATTGAAAGTGTGAGTATACAAAGAGAATTAAAAGTTGATGGGTATGGTGCTTTCACCCAAGATAAACTTTTCATTTATAAACTATCTCCAGAAAAGAAATTAATTCTTATCAATACATTGGATTGGCCAGAAGGAAAAAACGGTCACGTAGATCATTTTGCAATTAAGTCACATTTTACAATTGACGGAATCAATCTAACTATCGCTAATAAAGGTAAAGATCTCCAATTATTTTTAGAAGAGCAAAAGAAAGACTCCTTTGCCCAAAAATCAAGACCATTTTATAGAAAAATTTTAGGGTTTAGATCTAAAAAAGTTTGGAAAATGGCTGTAGCATTGTTTATTTATTTACTTTTCATAATTCCGTTTGTAATGGGAATGGTAAGTGGCATTACAGATTCAACCTTTATCTCAAAAGAAGAATTGCATAAAAAAGAGCAGTTATTAGCTACAGCAGAACAAAAAGTTGAGAAACTAAGGAATCAATTAGCTGATAAAGATAAAGAGTTGGAAAATCTAGAGAAGCAACTAAACGAAAAAGAGACAGAGCTTCAAAAACAAGAGGAGTTAAAGAAACAAGAAGAATTGAAAAAACAAGAAGAGCTAAAAAGGAAAGAGGAAGAAGCTCTAAAGGAACAAGAAGCTAGGAGTCAAGAGGAACAGAAACAATATACAGCTCAAAGTACCCCACAAAAAGAATACTACAAAAATTGCACAGAATTGCGTAAAGTCTATCCAAGTGGTGTAAGTGCTACCCACCCAGCTTATGCTTCAAAACATGACCGTGACAAAGATGGCTGGGCATGCGAAAGGTAGTACTTGACAGGGAAATAAAGCACAATAATTAACTTAAAAAGCTAGGCGTAAATAAAACGCTTAGCTTTTTTTACAAACTATTCTATAAAAAATCAAAATACTCCATTGGTAAATAACTAATTACATAAACATCTTTTGAGACATTTTAGAAGAAAAACTTATAAAATTTCTATTCTTATTTTAATTACAATCCCAAATGTTACAAAGCATTTCGCCACAATAGATAAGAAAGGCTGTACGGCTTATATAAGCATGGTACAAGGTCAAGTAGAGGCGTATCGTGTAGATTATATGGCTTATCCTACCTTAGAGGATTTAGTGGCGAAGGGCTATTTAAAGGAAAATGAAACAACCTGCCCAAATAAAGAAGAAATAGTGATTACTAATGAGGGAGAGGTACGTCCAGCCAATGTCAACTTGGAAACAGGTACGGATAGCTAATGAATGTTCATAAAAACGGTGGTTTTACAATTCTTGAAATGCTGGTTGTCTTATTTCTTGTTATGAGTTTAACAGCGATTGTTAGTAAATTCTCATTGAAAATAGCAGAAACCAAGGAATTAGAACGATTTTTTACGCAATTACAACTGGATATTCAATATATTCAAACCTATAGTATGAGCCAACGACAATATATAGCCCTGAAAATGGAAGGTTCAACAAATCGTTATACTATTCAAAAAGATATTTATACTCATTTATATGAACACTCTTTTCCAAAGGGGGTTGAATTTTTGCCAGCGGAGAGTTCAATTCAAACACTTGTCTATAACTATAGCGGCAATGTGATGACAGCAGGCACCATGGCATTTAAAACACCACAGGGCAAGAAAAAAGTAATCATAACATTAGGGCGAGGGAGAGCTAGGATTGAATGAGTCAGGCTATTCTTTTATAGAAACTATTTTAGGTGTGGGTATTTTGATGCTGCTTTGTACCTCGTTAATTCCCATTACCTATACGATGAAAACAAATCTTGCTAATAAAAAAATGGAGCTAATTGCAGCTGAAACAGCATACGAAGGTTTAAAACAGTACCATGCGATTCAAGTAACAGAGGGCTCTCGGACCATTGAACAGGTTGCTTATCATTGGATAGTTGACGAACAACAAGTCTGTGTCCAATTTCAAAATTTACAAGAGTCACGCCAAAAATGTATCCAAGTGACAGGTGAAGTGCATGAATGAAAAAGGCTATACATTAATAGAAGCTATGTTTCAATTAGTCGTTTTTGTGCTTATTTCTCATTTTTTTGTCCTTATTATACTTTGGTTTGCTGAAATGAAATCAACTATGCTAATAGATGAACAAACAAAGTGGGAACTATTTGTTTCTGACTTGAACCTCTCTCTAAAAGATATTTCCACCTTTTCCATTCGTGAAGATCAAAAAAGAATAACTTTCCAAACAGCTAATACGCTCCATCATATTGATTGCTACTCGAATATTATTCGTGAGCAGGTAAAGGGTGGACATGTTCCTATGCTAATAGGAATCAATAAATGTCAATTTAGCTATTCCGAAAATAAGCTGACGGTAGCTGTTGAAATGGCTAGTGGTATTCAAAAGGAGCGAACCTTTTATGTGCCAATTATTGAAAAATGACAGAGGGGCTATTTTTTTGATCGCAATTGCATTATTATTTTTTGTAACTACTTTTGTTCTTGCGTATTATATGTCTTATGAAATGCAGTATCGAACATATGATGGGCTAGAAAAATTGAATGTTCGAGCTACGATAAATTTATTGGGACAAATTTTGTCAGACAGTGTAGAATCGTAGTTATAAGAAGGTGAATCGAATTGCGAAAAATATATTTAGTTGGTTTTATGGGTAGTGGAAAAAGTGCATTAGGAAGACGTTTAAGCTATTTATTGAAGATGCCATATTATGATATGGATCATGAGATTGTGCGTCAGCAGGGGATGACAATTCCACAGATTTTTGAAAAATACGGTGAGGCCCACTTTCGAGAAATAGAAACAGAATTTTTGAAAAATTTTAGGGACGAGGCCTGTATTATTTCGACTGGTGGTGGCGTTGCCATCAATGCTGAAAATCGAAAAATTATGAGACGCAGTGGACTGGTGTTTTTTTTAGATGCGTCGTTTGAGGATATTTATAAACGAGTTCAGCATGATCCAAATAGACCCATTGTACAGAGCTCTACAAAGGAGGAGCTAGAAAGTCTGTATCACTACAGAAGGAAGTTTTACCGTGATGCAGGTCATATTCAGGTACTGACAGAAGGTAGGACGATTCGCCAAATTCTAGAGTATTTAGTATTTCAAGTGAAAAGATTGAAAAACGAACGATGAACAGCATATATTTATTTAATGTTCGTCTTTTATTATCTTTTAAAAAATGATTGCCTTTCCAATGCATTTAATGTTAGGATATAGACAAATAAGTAACTAAATGTTCATTGAATACTAAATAGTACCAAGATTTATCTTGGGCGGATGATTGTACGGGGAGAGAGCGTGTAGACGCCACCGAAGGAGCAAGTAGCAATGGGCTATGAATCTCTCAGGTAAAAGGACTCGTACAAGACGCAACTCTGGAGAGAGCTGTAGTATAACAATAACAGCCACCAAAGGGGAAAGCCGACTGATTGGCAACGGTAAAGCTTGCGAGCCAGTCTGGTGTAACTTTCAGGTGCAAGGACAGAGAATCCCGAAAAGGGGTTCGTCTGTCTTTTTTTATGTCTATAGCCCGTTTTACTTAATTGACTGTAGGAATACAAAAAGCAGACGAACTACTACCAGTAAAAATGTAACTAACAATAAGGGGGCAAAAAAGAATGGCGAATGAATTAAAACGTACACCTCTATTTGAAGAATACGCGAAATATGGTGCAAAAACAGTTGACTTCGGTGGATGGGAATTACCTGTTCAATTCTCTTCTATTAAAGAAGAACATGATGCAGTGCGTAATCGTGCAGGCTTATTTGATGTATCACATATGGGAGAGATTTTAGTAACTGGTCCTGATGCATTAGGTTTTTTACAAAATCTTTTATCAAATGATGTATCAAAAATTGTTGACGGTCAAGCGCAGTACACGGCAATGTGCTACGAAGATGGTGGCGTTGTTGATGATTTATTAACATATAAATTAGCTGACAATCACTATTTATTATGTGTCAACGCAGCTAACATTGAAAAAGACTATGATTGGATGATGGAAAATCAACATCAATATGATGTGACGATTGATAACCAATCAGATGCCTACGCACAAATTGCTCTTCAAGGACCACTAGCAGAAGAAGTTCTTCAATCCCTTACTTCGACTGATGTAAGTGCCATTAAATTTTTCCGCTTCCAAGAGAATGTGGAGGTTGCAGGACATAAAGTATTAGTTTCTCGCAGTGGCTACACAGGTGAAGATGGCTTTGAATTATATGGCGCTCCAGAAGACATCAAAGCGCTTTGGGGTAAAATTTTAGAGGCAGGTCATGAAAAAGGTGTTGTTCCAGCTGGACTAGGATGTCGTGATACACTTCGTTTTGAAGCGGGGCTACCACTATATGGTCAAGAGCTATCAGCAACAATTTCTCCTCTAGAGGCTGGTATTGGCTTCGCTGTGAAATTAAATAAAGAAGGCTTCATTGGTCATGAAGCATTAGTAGCTCAAAAGGAAAATGGTCTACCACGCAAACTTGTAGGCATTGAAATGATTGATAAAGGCATTCCACGCCATGGCTACAAAGTGTTTAAGGATGGTCAAGAAATCGGTGAAGTGACAACTGGTACACAGCTTCCTTCATCTAAACGTAATGTTGGTCACGCTTTAATTGACAGTCAATTCGCAACAGTCGGAACTGAGCTAGAAATTGAAATTCGCGGTAAACACTTAAAGGTAATAACAGTAGAAACACCGTTTTACAAGCGTTCAAAATAATAGTTGAAAAGAGGGACCTACATTTATGAAACATCGTTATTTACCTATGACGGAGCAAGATCAAAAAGAAATGTTAGACGTAATCGGTGTATCCTCAGTCGATGAGTTATTTGAGGATATTCCTGAGAAAGTCCGTTTTAAAGGCCTTTATGATATTAAAGAAGCAAAATCAGAATCTGCTTTATTAAAAGAGTTAACGGCACTTGCTGCTAAAAATAAGGACACAAATGCCAACGTATCATTTTTAGGTGCAGGTGTTTATAACCACTATAAACCAGTGATCGTAGACCATGTTATTTCTCGTTCAGAATTCTATACAGCTTATACACCATATCAGCCAGAGATTTCACAAGGTGAGCTACAAGCCATCTTTGAATTCCAAACGATGATTGCTGAGCTAACGGGAATGGATCTTGCTAACTCTTCTATGTATGACGGTGGTACAGCCTTGGCAGAAGCGGGTATGTTGGCAGCTGGTCATACGCGTCGCAAGAAAATTTTAGTGTCAGAAGCAGTGCACCCAGAATATCGCGATGTTGTTGCTACATATGCCTATGGTCAATCCATTGATATCGTGACTATCCCGCAAAAAGATGGTGTGACAGATGTGGATGCATTAAAAGAGTTAATCGATGACAACACAGCAGCTGTTATTGCACAATATCCAAACTTCTTTGGCCAAGTGGAAGATATCCAAGTGATCGGGGATATTGCACATGCTGCAAAAAGCTTACTCGTTGTATCTTCTAACCCATTGGCATTAGGAATTTTAACGCCTCCTGGCAAGCTTGGTGCTGATATTTGTGTAGGTGATGCGCAAGTATTTGGTATTTCTGAAGCTTTCGGCGGCCCACACTGTGGTTTCTTTGCAGTGACAACAAAATTGATGCGTAAGGTACCAGGACGTCTTGTTGGTGAAACAGTGGATGGTGAAGGCCGTCGTGGATACGTATTAACACTACAAGCACGTGAACAACATATCCGTCGTGATAAAGCAACTTCGAATATTTGCTCGAACCAAGCACTACTTGCACTTGCGGCTTCTGTAGCGATGACAGCTCTAGGAAAACAAGGAATTCGTGAAATGGCTACTCAAAATATCGCGAAAACACGTTATGCAAAAAATGCCTTTGAAGCAGCAGGCTTTACAGTAGCATTCCAAGGTGCACACTTCAATGAAATCGTTGTGAAAACGAATAAATGTGTGAAGGAAATCAATAAAGGCTTAATCGAAAAGGGTATTATCGGTGGCTATCCTTTAGGTCAAAATTATGACTCTCTTAAAAATCATGTGCTAATCGCAGTAACTGAATTACGCACGAAAGAAGAAATTGATGCACTTGTTGCAGAAATGGGGGCTCTTAATGCATAACGAAAATCAATCACTCATTTTTGAAATTTCAAAAGAAGGTCGCGTTGGCTATAGTTTAGAAGCACTAGATGTGCCTGAGGTAGACCTAGCAGATTTATTACCTGCAAACTTAGTACGTTCAGAGGCAGCAGAACTACCTGAAGTGTCTGAGCTTGATATTATGCGTCATTATACAGCACTTTCTCGTAGAAACCATGGAGTAGACTCTGGCTTCTATCCGCTTGGCTCTTGTACGATGAAATATAATCCGAAAATTAACGAAACAGTTGCACGTCTTTCGGGCTTTGCAAATGTTCACCCATTACAGGATGAATCAACAGCACAAGGGGCAATGGAGCTTCTTTATGATCTTCAAACTTCTTTAGTAGAAATTACAGGGATGGATGAAGTTACATTACAACCAGCAGCAGGTGCTCATGGTGAATGGACAGCGTTAATGATGATTCGTGCCTTCCATGAAGCAAATGGTGAAGGACACCGTAACAAGGTAATCGTTCCTGATTCAGCTCACGGTACAAACCCAGCATCTGCGACAGTAGCAGGCTTTGAAACAATCACTGTTAAATCAGATGAAAATGGCTTAGTTGATATCGAAGACCTTCGCAAAGTAGTAGGTTCTGATACAGCAGCACTAATGTTAACGAATCCGAATACACTAGGGTTGTTTGAAGAAAACATTATCGAAATGGCAGAGCTAATTCACTCTGTAGGCGGTAAAGTGTACTATGATGGTGCGAACCTCAATGCTGTAATGAGTAAAGCACGTCCTGGCGATATGGGCTTTGACTGTGTGCATTTAAATCTACACAAAACATTTACAGGCCCACATGGTGGCGGTGGTCCAGGTTCTGGTCCAGTAGGTGTAAAAGCAGATTTAATTCCATTCCTACCAAAACCAGTATTAGTAAGAACTGAAGAAGGCACATACCACTTTGACTACGATCGTCCACAATCAATCGGACGCGTAAAACCTTACTATGGTAACTTTGGTATCAATGTTCGTGCTTATACGTACATTCGTACAATGGGTCCTGATGGTTTAAAAGCTGTTACAGAATATGCTGTATTAAACGCCAACTACATGATGCGTCGCTTAGAGCCATTCTACGATCTACCATATAACCGTCACTGTAAACATGAATTTGTCTTATCAGGTCGTCGTCAGAAGAAACTAGGCGTTCGTACATTAGACATCGCAAAACGTCTGTTAGACTTTGGCTACCATCCACCAACAACATACTTCCCATTAAATGTGGAAGAGGCATTGATGATTGAGCCAACTGAAACAGAATCTAAAGAAACATTAGATGCATTCTGTGATGTAATGATTCAAATTGCGAAAGAAGCAGAAGAAAATCCATCAATTGTTCAAGAAGCACCTCATACAACAGTCGTATCTCGTCTAGACGAAACTCGTGCTGCTCGTACACCAGTGCTTCGTTATCAAAAAGCATAGTCTACAAAACCGTTCACGTTCATGTGAGCGGTTTTTTTGCATCTTAAATTACAGGCTAAACGAATCTTCAATTGATTATGAAAATCTGAGTATCTTACAAGAGAAGTGCCAAGTAATGAAAAATTAAAAGTTGATGGGAGTTTCGTTGATAAGTATATAAGATTGGTGTTAAAAGACTCTGATCTTGATTTATTTCTATTAAACGATTTAAACTTGGTAGATACCTGTTTTGTTCAGAAAAATTTAAATCTGTGAAAAATTCCATCTTAAAGGGATTCAATTTAAGGACTTAGAGTTAGTGCCTAACTATCTACAATCGAAAGTATAATTAATAAAATCCACCTTATTAAGCACAAGATAGGGTTAGGTTGGTTCTATTAAGGGGGGAAAGTGATGGAAGAAGATATCAAGTTTGGTAATAGTCTATTATACTATAAATGTGATAATATTGAATTTTTAAAAGGTTATGGTCAATTATATACAGAATTTGATGATGGTGTTGCAACTAGGCAGATCAATATAATAAAAAACGATATGTACTGTTCTTCATCATTGCACGATTGGAACGAAGATATTGGATTTTTATTGTATGACGGACATATCGATAGTTTAGATGTAAGCGATAGTGTACCTATTACAAGATTAGACTTTGAGAATAAATGGCAGGAGGGAATTATAGCTAACAAATCTCCAATAAACTACTTAAAGGGCGATGCATCTCTTCCTTTAAAAGAACATACACTCATTATTCATGTTGTCAATATTTTAGGAAAATGGGGAAAAGGCTTTGTTTTATCTTTATCAAAGCAATTCCCTATTGCTAAAAATGATTATGTAAAATGGTCGAAGGATAAAAAAACTTTTGGGTTAGGAGAGGTTCAGTTTGTATGTGTAGACCAGCAGAAAGCTACTTTTGTTGCCAATATGCTTGCACAGCATGGTGTGAGGAAAAATGATAAAGATCGTACAACCTATATTGATTATGATGTGCTTCGTTTATGTTTAAGAAAAGTTGCGAGGTTTGCCTTAAAAAATAGATTATCGATACAGATGCCTAAAATTGGTTCAGGTTTAGCTGGAGGAGATTGGAGAGAGATCGAAAAAATAATAAATGAGGAATTGATTTATTATAAAATTAAATGTACTGTTTTTGAATTGTGATAAATTAAATATTAAAGTTAGGGGTGGCATCTATGGTAGATACAAAATTGAGGGAGCGGGTGTTTGACACTTTATACGGTGGGATTATCGGTGATCTAATGGGCGTACCTGTTGAGTTTAAACAAAGAGGGACTTTCCATATGCAAGATGTGATGGGGTACGGTACTTACAATCAGCCACCTGGTACTTGGTCTGATGATACTTCTTTAACACTCTGCCTGGTCGAGAACATTATTGAAAATGGGGATACCAAAACATTAATGAATAAATTTGTACAATACATGGAGCAGGGCTATCTCACACCATTTGGCGAAATGTTTGATATTGGAATTACTACAGCTGAAGCCGTTTCGAACTATAAAAAAGGTGTTCCGCCAGCAAAATGTGGTAAAACGGGCGAGTTTGATAATGGCAATGGTACGTTAATGAGAATTGCTCCTTTAGTATTCGTTGTCATGCATGAGGTAGATTTTACTAAAAGAAAAGAATTAGTTCATCAGTATACAGAGATTACTCATGGTCACCCACGTTCCATAGTAGGGTCCATCATTTACATTGAACTATTATTAAGCTTATACCGAAATAATTCACTAGAAGTGGCCTTAAAAGAGGTCTTTGAACTACTTCAAAATAATTTACAAAATGAAATGAAAGCAGAGTTAAATGCTTATGCAAGGATTTTTCATGAAAACTTTTTAAATACGCCTGAAGACGAGATTCAATCGAGTGGCTATATTGTTCATTCGTTAGAAGCGGCTATTTGGTGTGTAGGTAATTCTACAACATTTAAAGAAGCGATTCTGATGGCAGTTAATTTAGGAGAAGATACGGACACCGTTGCAGCAATTACAGGATCGATCGCGGGAATGTATAAACAGTTGGACAATATTCCAGAAGAATGGTTAGGTAAAATTGTCAGTAAACAAAAGGTTGATGCCTTAATCCTGGCGTTTTATGAATTTTGTGCAGCGCAGACGTAAAAAAGTTTATTGGAAAGGACGGTGACGACATGTTACCTATACATAATAGCTATACAGCAAATCCACCAGCAACAGATCACCAAATTGTGCACATAGAACATAGGCTGAATTGCCAACTTCCGAGTGCGTATACACTTGTATTAAAGGAAAGTAACGGTTTATCGTTTACGAATGGCGTGTTCATTTATGGTACAGAGGAAGTAATAGAAAGAAACCAGACTTGGGAAGTGGAGGAATATGCAAAAGGCTATATTGCAATTGGTGATGATAGTGGAGGAATGGTCTTTTTAATGGACATAAAGGCAGAGGATTATCGTGTTTTAGCAGTAGATAGTGGTGATATGAACCCAAAGCATGCAACATTGATTACTTGTGATTTCTACAAGTGGCTACAAGAAGGGTGTCGGTATTAGCAAAAGAGAAAAATGAAAAGCTTCTTCCTACTAGAAGGAAGGAGCTTTTCATTTGTTTTTATGTCTATTAATGGAGAAAAATAATTGAAAATAAAGCAAAATTATTACGTAATCTATTATTTTTTGAATTTTTTAGAAAATTATGTTGAATTATTGGAGAGAGGTAGTATAATGAAAATATAGTTACATAAATGGTTAATAATTCCTTATTAAGAGGAATTATTGGCAAAAAATAGTGACTATAAACTAAAAAAATGAAGAAATGAGGCGATTTTAATGATTAACATGATTCAGTATTTAGAGCAAAATCCGACGTTAGTGACATTGTTAAAAGAAAAAAAAGCTTCTCTCATTGGTGTAACAGCATTAGAACAAAAGGCAATATTGGATTCGTTTGATGAAGATTTCTGTTCTCAAAGTTTAATTTGGTACTAAAATATTTTATAAATAAACCTATATGGATAGCTATAAGTTTTTATTTATTTATTGGTTTATATTTAATTAATGTAACTTATAGCTCTCCTTCAATAAATATTGAAATTCAAGAAGAAGACGGCCAATGGTTCGTAAAGAAGCCATATTTTAAAAAATGGGCAGATAATCATCAAATAATGCTAGGGGATATTGTTTTAGAAGTTAATGGTACGCACACAGAAAATGTTTCTAATCTAGAATATGATTCTGTGATTAGAGCAGCAAATGAATTAGTAATAAAAAAGCCAGATGGCCAGATATTAGTGGTGAAAATAAGGCATTTAGATATTCCTCAACAATTCTATTATGTGTTAGTTATTCCTTCTTGTTATTTTCTACTCACTTTATTTATTACTTTATATATTAAATACAAACAAAAAAATTCTAACTTAATTAAATTACTTATTTTATTTATCCTTACTGTTTCTCTGGCATATGTTAGTAGCGGTGCTTCAAGCCGACTAGATCCTATTGGAATAATAGTAAATAGAAGCAGTATGTTGTTATGTTTAGTAATTTTAATACATTTTTTAAAAGAGTACTTTTATTTTCTGAATCTCAAATGGATATTTTTTGAAAATGTAAAAATACTTTATTTAATTCCTATATCTGCTGTTATACTTAGTTTTTTTAGTATAATAATTCCATATACACATTACCACCATTCTTATATTGTACTTGGTATTTTCTTTCTACTCTTGGTGACCTTATTAACCATTATGATAGTCGGGTATCTAAAATATAAAGTACCTCAACTAAAAGTTCTGTTGAGTAGTGTTTTTATACCATTTTTACCTTTTCTTTTTATGTACGCTTTACCTGTAATAGTATTTAATAGGTATATACTTTCTGCAGAAATTTGTTCTCTATTCTTAATGCTTATTCCTTTTAGTTTTATCTTTACACAACTTACTGAACGTATATTTGATATGGAGTATTTTATTTCACGATTACGATATTACTTCAATTTCTCATTTGGATTTACTATGTGGTTGTTAATAGGACTATATTTACTCACTGATCTTTCAATTACGCGCATGACGGAGATTTTCTTTTTTGCCTTTCTATCGTTAATGGCGTTGTTCTACATTAAAGAGCGGATTGATTATCGTAAGCGGAAAATTTTATTTTCTACAAAAGGCGACTACATCCACCGCTTGTATACGACCGTTGAGAGTATTGGTAGAGTGGTGAAAATTGAGGACTTATTGGAGAAATTTGTACAGGAGGTTGTGGTTCAGCTTGAAATGGAAAGTGTGTATGTGCTCACATATGATTTTCAAACACATCAAGTTACCTTAACAAATAAATCCAAAGAATACACGCAGCATCAAATAGATGAGGTACTAGTCGAACGATTAGGCTTGGGAGATATTAAAAAGACAGATCATTTCTATATCGCCTTTATTCATCAGGATGTGAACTATAAACGAATCCTTGTTGTGGATCATAATAAAACGATTTATCTCAAGGACGAGGAACTGCTCTGGCTAGAATTATTGCTGCTCTATTTAAATAATTTTATCGAAAACACAAAAATGGTTGAGGAGCTTTTAAATCAGTTAAAGCATATGAAAGAAGCTGATAATCGACAGCTACCATGGCTCAATAAATTACTCTGGCTAAGGTTCGAGGAAGAAAAATATCAGTTAGCACAGGAACTTCATGATACGATTTTACAAGAACAACTGCACATTGCAAGGGAAATGGATGTCCTCATGCATACCAAAGATAAAGAGGAGATCCCATCTAAACTTATAAAGCTTCATGAACATATGATTATCTCTCTGAATGATTTGAGGGGCTATTGCGAAAACTTAAAGCCACCTCTATTAGATACATTGGGCTTAAATGCAGCCCTTGAAAAACTAATACA
Source organism: Lysinibacillus sp. AR18-8 (assembly GCF_001705465.1). NCBI lineage: Bacteria > Bacillati > Bacillota > Bacilli > Caryophanales > Bacillaceae > Lysinibacillus > Lysinibacillus sp. AR18-8. Next base: position 41,401 of record NZ_MDGU01000004.1, on the reverse strand, counting down.
GAAAATTCATAAACGGGCTAATTTTGTTTTGATATATACGATTGACCGCCTCTATTTAGAGGATGAGCGTTTAAATTTAATGATTTATCGACTGTTCCAAGAATTATTAAACAATGCGTTAAAACATTCCTATGCTAATACAGTTGAAATACATTTATTGGGCACCGAAGAGGGATTCCAAATTTTGTATAGCGATGATGGTGTTGGTTGTAATATAGATGATATTCTACTTGCCGATTCTATGGGCATACAAGGCATGCAGGAGCGCGTTCAAGCTTTTAATGGGAAATTCGCATTAGATAGCAAAGTAGGAGAAGGGATGACGATTCGTATCCAAGTAAGTGAAACCCAACATACGAATCCCTATACCTATAAGACCCTGACCCGACCAACTTATATGATACGAGGATAACCAGATGAAGCGGAAGCATAAGTGCATATATTTTTTTAATACCTTTTAATCTCTTCGTAGAGGCTACGAATGTGGGTTAGAAGGCTTTTGTTTGAAAAGTATTTATTTATAATCAAAAATGATAAAACGTTATCAAAAAAATATTATTTGTTAAATAGTAAATCAGGAAAAAATACACTTTTTAGAGTATTTACCTAATATTCAAGGAAATTATGGCCATATGACCGATATAATTCAGGAGAAGGATTGAGGAGGTCAATAGATTTGAATAAAAAATTATTTTTAACAGCAGCAGCTATTCCTGTTGCACTTATCGTTCCCACTGTAGCAGGTGCGGCCGAAACAGTTTCAGTCACTGGAGAAAATATTGTCAATGCAACATTAAAAGTAGAAAAATTACCAAATGATTCAATCGTCAATGCCTATCAATGGTATTATCTAGAGGAAATTACTGGTGAAGAGGGTTCAACAAATAAGCCCATCTCGGGAGCAACATCTATTTCCTTAAAAGTGCCTGTTGAAGCAGCTGGAAAAAGCATTTTTGTGGAAGCAACTACGACAGACGGTAAAAAATTTAAAAGTGCACCGCGCACTATTCAGCCATTAGAGCTCGATATCACCATTCCAACGTTAGAAGGTCAATCCGCTGGTTTTGTAGCACCTGGAGAAACAGTGAAAGTAGCTGGTATTACTGTAACTGATAAGAATGGTGCAAAATTGCAAAGTGATCAAATTACATATAGTTATCAATGGTTTTATAAATTAGGCGATAACTCCTTTACTATCATAGAGGGAGCTGCAGGTAGTACATATACGATTCCGAAGGATGCCATTGAAAAGGATATTAAAAATATTGCTGTCACTGTCAAAGCAAAAGTGGGTCTTTCTTTTGCGGAATCTAAACTATCTGATACCATCACAGTCTCTAAACAACCCACTGATACTTTAACGAAAGAGATTAAAGCTTTACTGGTCAATGATAATAAATACAATGTATCAAGTTTAGCAGAATTTAGTGCTAAAGTTGCGGAACTAGAAAAAAACTATCAATCCTTATCAGCGGCAGCTAAAGGTAATGTGTCTAATTATGATGTCTTAAAGCGAGCACTTGCTGATGTTGAATTAATAACTAAGTTAAATGAAAAATGGAGTAAAATAGAGACTAGTAATGAAAAAGAAATAAAGGAACTAGAAGAGGCTTATAATAAGCTAGATCTGTTACAGCGTAGCTTAGATGTAGATGAGACCCTATATACGAGCATTAAAAATCTATTAAACGAGCCAAATGATCTTGAAGAGATAAAAGAAGTCAGAAAACTCAATCAAGCTATTATTAATTTATTATCTTATGAAAATTCACTTGTGAAATATGTAGCTTCGGATGTTGATTCCTTACAAGCGAGCGTAAAGACAATCGAAGCAGATATTGAGAAATTATCACAAAGCTACCGAGCCGCTGTTCAAAACCAAGCAATTTTGTCTGAGGCTAAATCGGATATTAAAAAGGTCGAGCAATTCATTAAATCATTTGATAAATTAGCTACAAATAGTACGCCTAATAAACAAGTGACGACTGCTAAATCAATACGTACAGCCTATGAAAAATTAACGTATAAACAATTAAAATTAGTGCCAGATGTGTATGTGCAGCGTTTGACTACAGCAGAACGTGCAGAAGAAAGCCAAATTATAAATTTAAATAATGTTATAGATAGCTATATTAGTGATGATGTTTATCCGTTCAATCCGTCTGCTGGTTCATGGCAAAGTCATGTCAATAATGTTAATCAAATGATCAAGGAATATAAGAGCTTAACAAAAGCCTCCGCAGCACAAATTAATGGCTACGATAGTCTTGTTACCTTACAGAAAGATTTAAAAGCAGCTGAGAAAGTAATTAAAGATATGGATGCCTATCAAAAATTATCTGCAACAACTGGTGTAACGGAAAGTAAACTTAATTCAAGCTATACAAGTACTTTAAAAGCTTATAATAATCTTACAAATTTACAGCAATCACTTGTATATAATGCTGAAGAATTTTTACTAAACACGCCAAAGATTTCAGTTGATGGCAATGGTAAAGTGCCTACTGATAAAGCAGCAGCAGAGGCGTTAAAGGCGGATATAGCCAAATTTGCGGATGTTATGAAATATTCATTCAATCAATTAGAAACCGCTGTTAATACAGCTTCTGAATCCTATAAAAAATTGTCTTCAGCTGCAAGAAAATACGTGACAAATTATTATTTATTAACAGCAGCAAATAAGGATATTACAGGAGTAAAATCATTCTATAAAAAAATACAGACTGCTAGAGAAGAAACAGATGCTGCGAAAAAGGCTAAAAAAATTGAAACAGTGCAAAAAGCTTATGCGAAATTACCTGCGAATCAGCAGCATTTAGCAAAAGAACAATATGAAGCTTTATTAAAAAATCAAAATATAGATGAAAATGCATCGAAAATTACACAGCTAAATAATGATATTGCCACAATTGTTTCCAATAATCTCTATGTCGTAACGATTGAACGTATTAAAAATCTTTCTACACAATATAGTAGCCTTAGTTCAAGTGAGAAAAAACTGATTACGAACTATGATATTTTAAAAACTGCGCTTGCAGACGTGAAAAAAGTGGAAAGCTTTATGAAGACCTATGAGAAATCCTTTGCTTCAAATCCAAGCACTGTGATCAAGGCATATGAAAAGCTTACATCTAAACAAGTGAGCCTGATTGATGCAGGAACTAGACAATTGATCATTGATAAGCAAAAAGGACAACAGCAAACGAATGAAAATGCATTGTCATTAATTGAATCCATCAATTCACTTCTTGTAAAAGGTGAATATATCAACGGTTTACAGGAGAAAGTAAGTGAAATCCGTAAAGCCTATGATGCTCTGAGTGATGCTGATAAGAAGGTTGTTAAAAATTATTCGAAGCTCACGCAAGCAGAGGGTGATTTGAAGAAGGTTGAAGAGGTGCATGCTATATACGAACCAACAGGGAGCAGTAATGATGTTGCACGTAAAGCATGGCAAACAGCCTATGGAAAGCTCTCTAAAAGATTAGAGTTACTCTATACAAACATGTATCCAACCGAGCAATAATTGTTACTTCCAGATGGCCTCGAATAGTTTTCGAGGCTTTTCTTTATACATAAGATTTGTCTAGTAATTTGATTGTCCGCTATACTATGTACAACAAAGGAAGAAATTTTTTACATAAAGATTGTAGTTTCACAAAGAAGGTAGGAACAAAAGATGTATAAAATAGGTGTTGTTGGTCCCATTCAATCCGTTGAAAGAATTATTGCCTTAGCACGAGAAATCGAACAGGATATGGAATTTATTCCGTATATATATGAAGTGGCGACGGAAACAAAGCATCTTGTGGAGACACATAATCAGGCTGTCGATTTCTGGTTGTTTTCTGGTTACATCCCTTATAAGCTTGCCAGTCAAACGAATGTATCCAAAGATAAATTGACCCATATTATTTTTTCCGAAGCGGCTATTTATCGGGGTTTTTTAGAGCAATCCTATCAGCAAAAAAAGTTTATAGAAAATGTTAGTATCGATATTATTCCTTCGCCTTCTCAAATGGCTTCAGAAAGTCTTGCAGAGATTCAGCATAATGTCCATCATATGTATTTAAAGGAATTTGATGTCGCTATTGATCCACAAGAGCTATTTGATTTCCATTATAGTCTTTGGCAGGCGAGCAAAATTGATTTTGCGATTACTTGTTATCCCTCTGTTGATGAAGAGCTGAAGAAACGAGGCGTTCCATCTTATTGGGTTTCCCCGACAAAAACAGAAATTTATCATACAGTTCAGCTTTTTACAGAGAAGATCAAAACGTCCTACTATAAAGAGACACAAATTGGTGCAGTCATGCTTGAAATTAAGGACTTTGATTCATTAAAAGAGCGCATGAAGCAAGGCTATCGTATTCAATATTTAGAATTGCGTACGAAGGAAAATCTACTACAGCTCTGTGAACAGATTGATGGCTCTCTTATTGAAGAGGGGAATGGTAAATATACGATCTTTAGTACAAGAGGTGCGATTGAAGGGCAAATACGATTTTTACAGGAAAAAATGTATCAGTTGTCGATTGAAATGGAGACGAAGGTGACAGCAGGCATTGGCTTTGCTCAAACAGTGTTCAATGCTGAGTTACATGCTCACCGAGGACTAAGACAGACGAAGGAAAACGAGGCTATTGACATCGTGATGATACAGGATGATGGCACCATTATTGAATCGGTAGGGAATGTAGAAGAGCTATCCTATTCCTACCGAGCAGAAGACCCTTATATCTTAGAAAAACTAAAAAAAGGGAATATTAGTATTAAAACCTATATGAAAATCCATGCACTTGTACAAAAAATGCATTGGAAGCATTTTACGACAAAGGATTTAGCGACACAACTGCAAATGAGCGAGAGAAATGCCCAACGAATCGTAGCAGATTTATGTAATGTAGATTTAGCGAGAATTTGTGGGGAAGAATTACAGCATACTCGAGGCAGACCTATTAAAATGTATCAACTTGTCTAAAAACAAAAATGTCCCAAACCAATAAATGGTGTGGGACATTTTTTTATGCTTTTTGAAGCCTTAAATACTGATAAATTAATGAATTTAGCGGTTATTTAGGTAAATAATATGGATTTACGAAGACGATTATCTATTAGAAATTTTCAAAAAAATATTGTCTTTTTATTGAACTTTGATTATTATACGAATATATAACGAAAATGTCGGTATATAAAAGGGGATTTACGGACAAGGGGGCAAGCATATTCAAGAATAGTCGTGGCAATAAAGAGAGGATTTCTATATATGGGAGGGATATGAATGACAACAAATGAAATAACGAAGAAATCTAGAAATGTCATCCTTGCACTTTTATTTTTAGGCTGGTCTTTAGGGAATTTAGATCGCTATATTATGAACTACGCAGTAGTTTCGATTACAGGGGATTTGCAACTGGATGCATCTTCAACGGGTATTATTTTAAGCGCTTTCTTTTTAGGCTATGCCATTATGCAAATACCGGGTGGCTGGCTTGCCGATAAGTTTGGCGCAAAACGAGTTTTATTGATGGCTGTTATCACGTGGTCTATTTTTACTGGCCTAACAGCCATTGCTTGGTCTTTAACAGCGATGATTGTGATTCGTTTTTTATTTGGCATTGGCGAGGGTGGTTTTCAGCCATCAAGCTCTAAAATTATTGCTACGATTTTCCCAAAAGAGGAAAGAGGTAGAGCGATGTCCATCATGCTTACTTCTGGTGGCATTGTTTCACTCATCGTCCCTTTGCTAGCTGCTTATTTATTAGGAACGATTGGCTGGCGCATGATGTTTATCATCATTGGGGCAATTGGGGCAATAATTGCCTTTTTATATTGGAAATACATTCAACTCCCGCAAGATGAGGCAGCTACTGCTGGAACAGAAAATACTACGAACAAAGTGAATTTTAAAGAGTTACTGAAAACACCCCTAATGTGGAATTTAATCATTGCTTATTTTTGTATTTATGCAGTGAACTGGGGATTAGTTTCTTGGATTCCAACATATCTTCAAAAAAATCGAGGCTTGGATTTAATGTCCATTGGTTGGGCGCAAACAATACCTGCCATTACAACGATAATTGGTGTATATGGTAGTGGCTATATCATTGATAAGCTACCAAAAGGTATGGAGAAAGTGTTAGGCTCCATCTCCTGCGCAGTCATTGGTCTTTTATTGTATTTAATGTTTACTGCCAAAACAGTGACGTTATTTATTGGTTACCAAACAGTCGTTTCGATATTTATTGCGTTTGTCATTACATTACTACCTGTTATTGTACTCAAGAAATTACCTTCTTCTATTACAGGTTCTGCAATGGGAATTGCCAATACAGGGGGACAATTAGCAGGGTTTGTTACACCGATGGCAATTGGATTTATGGTGGATGCCTTTAATGGCTCCTTTGATGCAGCCTTTTGGATGTTAATTGGCTTTGCGCTTATCTGTATTGTGTCGCTTGTCACACTAAACGACCAAAAAGGAACATTGTTAAAAGCATAATGAAATTGGAGGGACAAATATGAGTTATCATGAGAAAATTTCAATGTTAATTGAAGCAAAACAGCAAGCTACAGTAGCATTAAGCGATGCGATTTGGGCTGTACCCGAGCTTCATTTTCAAGAAAAGAAATCGATGGAATATATGAAACAGGCACTAGAAAAAGAGGGTTTTCAAACAGAAGTCGGTGTTGCGGGTCTTGAAACAGCGCTTGTTGGAACTTATGGTTCTGGCAAGCCTGTAATTGCCTTTTTAGGTGAATATGATGCGCTTCCAGGCTTGAGTCAAAAAGGTGGGGTGACACAACATGAGCCTCTTGTGGATGGTGGAAGCGGACATGGCTGTGGTCATAACTTATTAGGTACTGGCGCATTCGCAGCTGCTGTTGCTGTAAAGGATTATTTAGAGCAAAATCATCAGTCAGCAACAATTCGTTTTTACGGTTGCCCTGCAGAGGAGAATGGATCTGGTAAAGCTTATATGGCAAAGGCTGGCCTTTTTGATGATGTTGATATCGCGATCTCTTGGCATCCAGGTACGTTTTCGACTGTGATGACGTGTAGTTCTCTAGCAAACTATGCCGCAACGTTTAAGTTTACGGGCAAAAGTGCTCATGCCGCAGCTGCACCACATCTTGGACGAAGTGCTTTAGATGCTGTTGAGCTTATGAATGTTGGGGTAAACTACTTACGAGAACACATCATTCCAGAAGCGCGTGTGCATTATGCCATTACTAATTCTGGTGGAACTTCGCCAAATGTAGTTCAACCATATGCAGAGGTAACGTATCTAGTTAGGGCACCTAAAAAGCAGCAAGTACAGGAAATTTATCAACGCGTTGAGAACATTGCAAAGGGTGCCACAATGATGACAGGGACGTCAGTGGACATCGAGTTTGAAGGTGCTGCTTCGAATCTTATTACAAATAAAACACTTTATGATGTGATGTATCAACAAATACTTGAAATTGGTATGCCAGACTATACAATAGAGGATGAACAGTATGCGCAGGCTATTTTCAATACGTTTACACCAGAAGTACAAGCAGCTTCATTAGTGGGCTTGCGTAAAGAAGATGCCAAGCTATTACAAGGAAAAGTGATTGCTGATCATGTTCCAGGCATGCTACCTGAATTTATTATGGGTGGCTCTACAGATGTTGGAGATGTTAGCTGGAACGTACCAACCGTACAGTGTACAACTGTATGCATGGCATTAGGGACACCATTACATACATGGCAGGTAGTGTCTCAGGGAGTGACCCCAATAGCGCATAAAGGGATGCTACAGGCTGCTAAAATTATGGCTTGTACAGCCTTAGCGTTGCTGGATAATCCTCTATACATTGAAAAAGCGAAAAAGGAATGGCAAGAACGTCTAGATGGTGAAACATATCAATCTTTAATTCCAGAGGGAACACAGCCACCTAAGCGCTAACAGGATAGAGTCTTCATAGGAGAACTATGAAGGCTCTGTTTTTGCCTCATTTTGAAAGGAGAACGCGACATGTCAACACAACCCAATCATCAGCATCATCTTCTAGCACAGTGGGTATCACAGTATCGTGCAGCTACCAAAGAAGGGCAATGTGCTAATTATATCCCTGCTTTAGCCAAAAAAGATCCTAATCAATTAGCTGTTGCGATTGTTGGGACTGAAGGCCACGAAATCAAAGCGGGAGATACCGAAGAACTATTTACCCTTCAAAGCGTTTCCAAGGTTATTACCTTTATTTTAGCCTGTATGGATCGAGGCTTACCATATGTTTTAGAAAGAGTAGATGTTGAGCCAACAGGAGATACCTTTAACTCAATTATTCGCTTAGAAAGTCATCAGCCAGGTAAACCCTTTAACCCGATGATTAATGCTGGGGCTATTACGGTATCCTCCATGTTGGCTGGTCATTCTCCACAAGAGAAGGTCACAAAGATTCTACAATTTTTAGAACAAATCATAGGCAAGCAATTGAGTATCAATGAAGAAGTATTCCAGTCAGAGTGGCAAACGGCTAATCGTAATCGAGCATTGGCCTATTACTTAATGGATTCAGGGTTTTTAGATTGTCCAGTAGAGGCGGCACTTGAGGTTTATTTGAAGCAATGTGCAATTGAAGTCAATGTATCAGATTTAGCCATGATTGGCCTAGTTATTGCGAATGATGGCTATCACCCACTGTTAAAGAAACAGCTATTCCCAAAACAAGTGGCAAAATTAGCGAAGGCTTTGATGGTAACGTGTGGTATGTACAATGCCTCAGGGAAGTTTGCGGCATTTATTGGTCTCCCTGCCAAAAGTGGTGTATCAGGTGCGATTCTTGCGGCTGTTCCAGGACATGCAGGCCTACACTCGCCGTTTCCTACTGGCTGTGGTATCGGAATTTACGGACCAGCGATTGATCCAATAGGAAACAGTGTGGCAGGTGTACAGTTGCTGAAACAGCTAGCAACAGAATGGGATATGACTATTTTTTAATAAGTGGAAGATGATTTCAGCGCTTAGTCTGAAGTCATCTTTTTTTCATTTTATAAATAATAAATAAAACGATAAACCAAATTGGTGTTAACAGCAGTGCCGTACGCGTAGCCTCAGAAATAAACATCACCATTAATAAAAAGGCGAAAAACGCAAGCACGACGTAGTTGATAAAAGGTGTCAGTGGTGCTTTGAAGATTGAAGCTTCATGTAAAGCACGTTTTTTTCGTTTGTAGATAATGTGCGAAATGATGATAATGCTCCACACCCATATAAAACAAATTGCACTAATCGTCGTCACAACACTAAAGGCGTTCTCTGGCATCAACTTACTTAACAGAGCACCAGCTGATACAACAATAGTAGAAATAACGAGTGCATTACTTGGTACACTGTTTTTGTTGAGTTTGGCGAATGCTGGAGATGCCTGTTTATTGTTACCAAGATTATAGAGCATCCGACTTGTGGAGAATAACCCACTGTTACCTGCTGAAGCCGCTGAAGTAAGCACAACAAAATTTATAATACCAGCAGCAATCGGTATACCTGCTAATGTAAACACTTGGACAAAGGGGCTGCTTGAAGCAGACATCTCATACCATGGGTTAATACATAAAATAACAAATAATGCCCCTACATAGAAAAGTAAAATGCGAAATGGAATTTTATTAATGGCAGAAGGAATATTTTTTTGAGGATCTGCTGTTTCAGCTGCTGAAACCCCTACTAATTCCACACCAACAAATGCAAAGACAACCATTTGGAAGGCCATTAAAAAGCCGTATATACCATTTGGGAACATGCCTCCATGTGCCCATAGATTTTCAACTGATACTGCTCCTGAGCTAGTTTGGAAGCCAGTTACTAGCATAATAAGACCAATAATAATAAGTGCTACAATTGTAATAACTTTAATAATAGCGAACCAAAATTCTAGCTCACCAAAAAGCTTAACAGTTAATAGATTTAGTAGTAATAACAATACGAGGCAACCAATGGCTGGCACCCATTGTGGGATATCAAACCAATATTGTGTATAAACCCCCACCGCAATAATGTCTGCCATCGCCGTCATAATCCAACAGAACCAGTATGTCCAACCTGTGATATAACCTGCCCAAGGCCCTATGTATTCGGATGCGAAATCCGTAAATGAAGTGTAGCCTGCATTGGATAGTAACAATTCACCTAAGGCACGCATCACAAAAAATAGCGCTGTCCCTACAATTAAGTAGGCTAGGATGATCGAAGGCCCTGCTAAGGCAATAGCTTTTCCAGAGCCTAAAAATAAACCAGTCCCAATTGTTCCACCAATGGCAATAAGCTGTACATGGCGATTTTTTAAATCTCGTTTTAATTGTTGCTGTTCCACGTTAATCCCCCTCAAAGATGCATAAAAAACTATGACTGGAAAAATAAAAAGAGACTAGTTGTGACACTAGTCTCGGAAAAACGTCAGAATAACAAATACCATTTATTCGCAGATGTCTACATGAAATAGTGTAGCATCGCTTATAAAAGCTGTATTACTCCTCTGTCCTTTTGCCTGAGATAGTGAACCCTTCGGCGACGCAATGTGCGCTCTCTCCAGAACTGCTCCTGCTATAGTTTGATCCATAGCATTCATAGCTTATTAACTTGATAATCAATTATTATTGTAAGATATTATACATCCTAACAGTGCTTCTAAAATTATTCAACAATAAATTTTAACTATTTTCAGAAAAATAGAAGAATAGGGTTCGTAACTGGCATATCTCTAACGAAAAATAGTATTTTTGGTCATACAAAGTGTTTCGTGAAGGAGTTTTTAAATATGAGGTGGTTTATTGGAAGATTGCTCAACGTAGCTTTCGAAGTGCTCAAACATAAGTGAAAACCGCTCCAAAAAGACATCAAAGCGCTCATTTTTATGAGGACCCGACTCAAGTAGCGAACTCGTTCAAAGTAGATTTTGTATCAAAAAAGGGGACTATAATGCGTTTTGTTGCTTTACTTTTTTATTTTAATGACATGAAGCTCGTACAGCATCATTTGAAATAGATATAATATAGTAGAAACTCTGAATTTTTTAAAAAAGAAGCCGTCTCATAGTACTTTGAGACGACTTTTTTTGATGAGAGCATTAATATTTTTTTGCTTTTATTTTACCTGTCCAAGTTTTGAAACCACCTTGAAGTTGGTAAATTTGGTTGTACCCACGTTTTTTAAGAAATAGTGCAGCACGTGAGCTACGGCCTGTATTTTGACAGTATAGATATACTGGTAAATCTGGGCGGATTTCTTTATAACGTTGACGTAGTGTTGTCGAAGGCACATTTCGTGCACCAAGAATGTGACCAGCATCAAATTCTTTTTGCTCACGAACATCGATCAGCTGGGCTTTACGATAGCCTTCTATGAATTGCTCTTGTGTTAGGTTGGTTACGGCTTTTTTGAGTCGTAGTGCATTAATTCCGATATATGCAATTGTGACTACTAAAACGACACCGATTGTGATAAGTATGTCCAAGATTTTCTTACCCCTTTCTATCTTCTCTATTATTATAAAAGATGCGCTAGCGATAGTCCAATGAGTTTGATAAAATTAACTAGGTTGTAGCGAATTCGCTTTTTTCGTTACACAAGCAATCGTTCGCAATTTGAACTGTAGTATAATATTCGTTAAAGTTGACCCACAGGTGGGGCCTGATGGATCATTTTATATTTGTAGGAGATGAGCATATGACAACTTGGTATTTTTTAAATTCAGGGAAATGTAGTCCTTCTTTTAATATGGCACTAGATGAAGCCTTACTTGATTGGCATAGTGAGGGGTTAATTCCACCAGTAATTCGTTTCTACGAGTGGGAGCCTGCGACATTATCCATTGGTTATTTTCAACAAGCTAAGAGAGATATTAATTTAGATGCTGTGCGTGAACAAGGCTTAGGTTTTGTACGTCGACCAACTGGTGGACGAGCTGTCCTACATGAACATGAGCTAACTTATAGTGTCATTGTGACGGAAAGCTATCCGAATATGCCAGAATCTGTGACAGAGGCATATCGTGTGTTAAGTGAGGGAATTTTGCAAGGTTTCCATAACCTAGGTATGGATGCCTATTTTAGTGTACCTGATACAGAGGAGAAAAGAGCGGACCTGAAGAGTCCAAAAAGTGCTGTTTGCTTTGATGCACCAAGTTGGTATGAACTTGTCGTAGAAGGGAAAAAAATAGCTGGAAGTGCTCAAACACGTCAAAAGGGTGTCATTTTACAGCATGGCGCCATTTTATTAGATTTGGATCAAGAGAAATTATTATCCGTATTTAATTTCTCCAGTGAAGAAGCGAAGAATCGTATGCGTAGAAAGCTACCAGAAAAGGCTGTTGCCATCAACAGTCTTGTAAAAGAGCCAGTGACAGTTGAACAATGTGTGACAGCTTTTAGAGATGGCTTTGCAAAATCGTTGCAAATTGAATTAAAACCATTTACACTTTCTGAGGAGCAATTAGAATATGTCCAAGCTTTAGAAGAAAAAAAATATGCTTCAGATGAGTGGAACTTTAAAAAGTAAAAAATGGTATGAAAAAAATATTTTTTAACGTTCAATCCTAGTCATAACAAGTAGTTCTGAATCTATTAAAAAAAGCAAGAGTTGAATTAAAAAACTATATATAGTATCTTTTTTAAAGACATATACACAATATGTAGTGTTTAACGACACAAGATATTGTGTATTTATTTTGTAATGAAGAAAACAAGGGAGGCTAAACGATGGTACTCACAAATCATCAACCCGAAGTAAACAATCAATTTGAACAGTTAAACAAAGATATTGAACAATTCCCGCAGGTACACCCCGTAACATCTGATATGCATATTACACACAAAGGTGTATCAAGACTTGTCATGATCGATCGCTATTCGTTTAAAGACACAGAAAAGAAAACATTGAAAGCCGGCGACTTTGTTGTATTAACGGTAAAAGCTGATCCGAAATTTCCTGCACGTGGTTTAGGGACAATTCAAAAATTGGACATGTCTACAAAAACAGCAGAGATTTTGATTGAAGAGGATTATCGTAGCGCATTAGACGATCCGCAAGAGCAAGAAACGGGTGTGATTACGCGTTCAATTGACGTGTTAGAAAAGCCTCTTGAGATATTTTATGAACAAATTGCAAAACGAAATGCAACGGGCCTTGCCGCTGTTGAAAAAACACCAGAAAAACGTCAAGAATGGTTTGAAAAATTTTATGAGCAATTAGTATCCTTGAAATTCATTCCAGCTGGACGAGTGATTTATGGAGCTGGTTCTGAAACAGATGTAACTTTCTTTAACTGTTACGTGATGCCATTTGTCGCTGACTCTCGTGAAGGTATCAGTGATCATCGTAAGCAAGTAATGGAGATTATGAGCCGTGGTGGCGGTGTAGGAACAAATGGTTCAACATTACGTCCACGCAACACATTAGCTCGTGGTGTAAACGGTAAATCATCTGGTTCTGTTTCCTGGTTAGATGACATTGCTAAATTGACACATCTTGTGGAGCAAGGTGGATCACGTCGTGGCGCACAAATGATTATGCTAGCAGATTGGCATCCAGATATTGTGGAGTTTATTATTTCCAAAATGCAAAATCCACGTATTCTGCGTTACCTGATCGAAAATACAACGGATGAAACAATCATCCGTCTAGCCAAAGAAAAATTAAACTTCAAGCCACTTTCTATGCAAGAAGAAGCGATGTATCAAGGCATCGTGAATTATAAAAACATTGAAGGCTTAGGTGGATTTGATACAGCTATCATTCGTGAGGCTGAAAATAAATTACGTGATGGTGGCACGTACACTGTTCATAACCCAGAGTTTTTAACAGGTGCCAACATTTCTGTGACATTAACAAAAGAATTTATGGAAGCAGTTGAAAAAGATGCTGACTTCGAGCTTCGTTTCCCAGCTGTTGAAGAATATACAAAGGAAGAAATGAGCGTTTACAACACGAAATGGCATGAAGTTGGTGATGTTCGTGAATGGGAGAAAATGGGCTATAAAGTCCGCACATACCGTACAATTAAAGCAAAAGAGTTATGGAATTTAATTAATGTATGTGCAACATACTCGGCAGAGCCAGGTATTTTCTTCATTGACAACGCCAATGACATGACAAATGCAAAGGCATACGGTCAAAGTGTTGTAGCGACGAACCCATGTGGCGAGCAACCACTTGCACCATACTCTGTGTGTAACTTAGCTGCTGTGAATTTAGCACAGTTTGCGAATAAAGAAAATCAATCAGTTGATTACGAAGCACTACGTGAAACAGTTCGTGTTGGTGTTCGTATGCAGGATAATGTGATTGATGCGACACCTTACTTCTTAGAAGAAAACCGTGTACAAGCTCTTGGTGAACGTCGTGTTGGATTAGGCGTTATGGGCTTAGCCGATTTGCTGATTTACTGTGAAAAAGAATACGGTTCAGAAGCAGGTAATGCGTTAGTCGATGAAATCTTTAAAACAATCGCTGAAACTGCGTATGAGGCGTCTACAGAGCTTGCGAAAGAGCGTGGTAGCTTCCCATTCTTAGTAGGTGCTACAGACGAAGAAACAGCTCGTTTACGTAAAGCCTTTACAGAGACAGGCTTTATGCGAAAAATGCCTGCTCATATCAAAGAGCAAATCTTAGCGACTGGAATCCGTAACTCACATTTATTAACGGTTGCACCAACAGGGTCAACAGGAACAATGGTAGGGGTAGCAACAGGTCTTGAGCCATACTTCTCCTTCACGTACTATCGTTCTGGTCGTCTAGGTAAATTCATTGAAGTAAAAGCTGAAATTGTCCAAGAATATCTGAACCATCATCCAGAAGTAAATGAGCAAGAGCTTCCAGAATGGTTCGTTACAGCAATGGAGCTAAAACCAGAAGCGCATGCGGATGTGCAATGTATTATTCAAAAATGGATCGATTCATCTATTTCTAAAACTGTAAACGCACCAAAAGGCTATACAGTACAGCAAGTTGAAAAAGTGTACGAGCGACTATATAAAGGTGGCGCTAAAGGTGGTACGGTCTATGTTGACGGTAGCCGTGATTCACAAGTACTTACACTAAAAGCAGAAGAAAATGATATGGATCAACTTTCATTTGAAGAGGAATTGGTTGAAGAACATACAAAACGTCCAGTCGTATTAGTAGATACGATTCAAGCGTTAGAGTCAACAACTGTTATTGGCTCAGACGTTGGGAATACATGCCCAGTATGCCGTAAAGGCACAGTCGAAGAAATGGGCGGCTGTAATACATGTACAAACTGTGGCGCACAGTTGAAATGCGGTCTATAAATTAAATTTAATAACAGTTGTAACTTTTTACCCCTTTAGATAAGATAATCTAAAGGGGTATTTTTGTATAAATGGAAATAAATTCCTAGTAATTTGGGTACGAAGTGTTAAATCGAGAATAGATGTTGAGGGAGGATGGAAGTAAGGATGTTTCACAAATAGTTGAAAGAATTAATGAACTGTTTAATGTAACGAATAAGGAAATCTATGCTAGTGAATCTGGGGTTACATACCATGCAGATAAAGAAGTGAAGAAAATAGGATACTGTGTTAACCTAACGCTTGAAACGATAGAGGAAGCAAGAATTCATGGAGTGGACATGATGATAACACACCATGATGCATGGGATGAAATCTATGGATTAAAAGAGGCATGCACTGAAAAACTAGCAGCGTATGGTATAAGCCATTACTATAATCACTTACCACTTGCTGACTGTAACTTTGGCACAAATGATAGCTTATTAAAAAAATTGAATTTAGAGATTATTAAAAGAACCCATGAATGGGAAGGACTGTTCTTCGGTAGAATCGCTCAATATGAGAAAGAAATTGAATTTAAAGATTTCGTAACAAAACTTGAATTTTTACTTGACGAACCCGTTAGATTTTGGCAGTTCAATGACAAAATGGTGAATCGAGTAGGCTTAGTCTGTGGAAATGGAGGCACAACAGCTTGCCTGAAGGAAGCGGTTGAAAATAAATGTGATGTATACATTACAGGAGAATGTAATTTATATACAATTCAATATGCTCAGTTTAAAGGAATAAATCTTATCATTGGAAGCCATACCTTCACAGAATTCTTTGGCATTCAAAGTTTAGCATTAAAATTGAATGACAATAAAAAAGAACTTGAAGTAGTGAGACTAAATGAAGAACATTATGAAGCGAATATTAGAATAAAGCTTAAGGAGACAAGCATATGACGTTATATTCTGTCCTAGTGGCGAACAGTTCTTTACAAACAGTTGATTGTACAGGAATTGCTGAAATAACAGTAAGAGAATTAAAAAAATTATATCCAATTACAGAGAGTACACCAACACAGCCGTGGCATCTGATGGATGATGATGCACGAGTTTTACATGCAGCAGATGAATCAGCTTTTGAAAATTTGAATATATTTGAATGGAATAATCCACCTTATGACTTAGGGCTTTATAATGAAAAATCCTTTGTATACGGCATCGAGGGAAATTGGGGTCCTCAATTTTTAGAAGATTTTTTAAGTTATTTGAAGGAACATATACAACCAGAGCAAGGTGCTGAATTAATTAGGTTCTGGGCAGGGGATTATGATAAAAAACTAAAAATCCGTCGTATTACGATGGATGACCTTGAATTGCATCACCTTGAAAGTTTAAAGAACGAGGAATACATACGTGTCGCTTTTGTATAGCTACCTCTGTATGATGGAGCTCCACATAATAGACAAGCAAAAACATAAAGCAATAGATGAAAAGGCAAATCAAGCCCTATTTCCAAATTCAGAAGATGAGGTAGAAATTTTATCAAAAGAAGTAGATGAATTATTTCAGGATGATTAATCTTAACTATCTACATTTAGCAAGACAAAATTGATTAGCCTCATTCATAGAGTGGAAGAGGCTAGAAAATGGGATAGGTATAGTTACTCGCTATTATCAAATCCACCTCCATTAATATAGCGGTAGATTGGAGGAAATAGATACCAAATCGAAAGCTGTCATTTTGTTTCAAAATGGCAGCTTTCTTAGTGTTGAAAAATAAAACAGTCAATTGAAAGGTAGAAATGGATTTCCGTTGCAAGCTACTTGCTTTCCTGTGGGCGATCGCCAAGCCGCTTCCTCCGCTACCGCTCCGTTTAGTGGCTCGCCTGTCTCTCTATCCCACGGGAGTCAAGTAGCCTTCCACTCCAACCCACCAAAGTGTTACCTTTTTAGCGAAAGTTTTTTAGTAAATTGAAGGTGTTCACTACTCTTTATGAAGTGGTGTTGTCAAGCATCACATCTCCACATTGAAAATAACCCTCTAAGAATATAGATAATGGGCGATTTGATCGCTCTACTACTATGAAAAAAGTAAAGACATTTTGCAGAATAGTTGATTGGAGTGGAGCCAGCGTCACACCTAGGGGATTTAGCGTCACAGATGAGACCCTGCAGCGAACGGAAGTGAGTGAAGCGGCTCATCGGACGCCCCCTGGAAAGGACGCTGGCGGAACGGAAATCAACCTCTCACCTTGCAAAGTTACTTTTTCTGTTGTTGACATCATCTTTTTTCAACAACATGAAAGCTGTCATTTTGTTTCAAAATGGCAGCTTTTTATATACAGCACAATCAATGCTCTTTACATTTAGGGATTACAACAGGAAGGTCTTTTTATTTGATGATAGATTTTGGAAGGAGTATTGTTCAAAATGTGGAATTAAAATAAAGTTCGCTAAAAAGATGCATTTTACCATCGTCGATACTCAGTTTTAGTGGTTTGGCACATCACTTTATTAATCATTACATGTTTGGAAACAGAATGAACAATAAAAGGAGAGAAAAACATGAGTATAGAAATTTTTAATGGAGAACGATCTGTAGAGAGTGTGCAATTTGAAAAATTATTGTTTTCACAAAGTAATAAAAAGAGCTTTTCTAGTATTGAAAATGCTCAACAATTTATTAAGCAAAGAGGAACAGAAAATATTCACCCCTATGTGATTGGGGAGGATGTCAATCTTTTAAGCGCTTTGAAGGAGCAAACATTCGAGGATATGCAGGTTTTTATTTTAAATGACCAAAAGTCTTCATCACAAATGGTGATTCTTTATATTCATGGTGGAGCTTGGACGAATCAACCTTTAAATTTACACTGGTTGTTCATGGATAAAATGGCACAAGCCTTAAATGCAAAAGTTATTGCGCCTATCTATCCAAAAGTCCCTCATTTTAGCTATCAAGATACGTACCCAAAGATGCTCAGCTTATATAAAGAGATTCTAGTATCTATTGAAAGCTCCAATCAATTAACCATTATAGGAGATTCAGCAGGTGGAAATATAGCACTTGGTCTAATTCAACTGTTGAAGCGAGACGGTCTGCCTCAACCACAAGATATTATGTTATTGTCGGCATGTGTTGATATGAGTTTAGAAAATCCACTTATTCAGGAATATGAAGAAAACGATCCCATGTTAGCTAGTGAAGGAATGGAAGTCATAACAAAAATATGGGCAGCTGATAAAGCTCTAAAGGATCCAATAATTAGTCCAATTTATGGCGATTTTCAAGGAGTTGGCAAGATAACTCATTTTATTGGGTCCCACGAAAGCTTATATCCAGATGCAATACAGTTTGATGAAAAGCTAACAGAACAAGGCGTTGCAATCAATACCTTTGTTTATCCTAAGATGAATCATGTGTTTGTTGTGATGCCAATCCCTGAGGCAGTGGATGCGCAACAGAAGATTATCAATATCCTAAGTAAATAATTCACAGAAAAACGTGTTTTGAGCCATTCAAAATACGTTTTTTTTCTATGTACATTTTTAGCAAGGTTTATTTATCTGTAGATGTTTGAAAAATAAAATTTGTGAATTGCAGAAATCGCAGAAGGATTTGTCAAAATTAGTTGGTGTTTCAAAACAATCAATCACTGCAATTGATTTGGGAAAATTTAATCAATCATTAGAGCTTACCCCCAATATTTTAAAAGCTCCCGAATATGGTGGGTGATTTTACAGCCCTACTAGTAAGTAAAAAAAGATTCTAAGTAAGCTAAATTGTACGTTTAACCCCTTTGGATAGGCCTATTTAAAGGGTGTTTTTATTGTTCGCCAGAATCTTATAGATTACCACTTATTCCTTGATAACGACCAGTTGTCGATAATCCATTTACAACATGTATGGAAAAATTTATAGTGAGGCGTAGAAAGGACAGTGATCATATGAAGGTGGAAATATCGATTGACCCTACATATAAAGAACCCAAAGTAATCATTCTCACAGATAAAATGACTGATGACATTGAGCATCTTATGCAAATTATTACTACGACAGCAGAAAGCACTTTATTAGCTTTCTCCCATAAAGGTGTTGAATTGATCGATAGTAAGGAGATCGTGCGTATTTATACAGAGCAAAAAAAGGTTTGTGTCCAGAGCATTCACGGTGTTTATACGGTACGTTTGCGTCTTTATGAGCTGGAGGAAAAGCTCAATCCTCAAATGTTTCTCCGTATTTCAAATGCTGAAATAGTCAATCGCTACATGATCAAGCATATGGACATTAGTAGAACAGGTACAATCGGAGTTGAATTGAAGAATGGCACAAAAACATACGCTTCAAGGCGTTATGTAAGCAAAATTAAGAAGCAATTAGGAATCTGAGGTGATAAATATGCGAAAAGACATTTTAACACGTATTATTGGTGGATTTTTAATCGGTATAGTAATGGGACAAATTGTGCAATTCTTTGTATCAATGGGCATAGGGCAAGGAAAATATGTTTGGGTGGTGCCAGAATTTCGAGCTTACTTTACAGATGAGATAAGTGCAATAATTACTCAAATTCTATTAACGGGTGTTATTGGCATTACCTTTGCTCTTGCTGCACTTATTTTTGAAATGGCTAGCTGGGGAATGTTGAAGCAATATTTCGTCCACTTTTTCATAACGGCAATGATTTGGATACCGATTGTAACGCTACTATGGATGCCAAAAACGATGGCTAATATTTTTTCTCTCGTAGCCAGCTTTCTCGGAACTTATATTGTGACATGGGTTTTACAATATAGATTTTCACAACGTGACATAGAAAAAATTAATGCGATTCTTACCAATCGAGGTGAAGAGCAGGATGATTAACATAAGAGATTTAACAAAGCTTTATAAAGAGCGTGTAGTCGTTAATCAATTAAATTTACAAATCCATCAAGGTGAACTTTTCGCTCTTTTAGGACAAAATGGTGCTGGCAAAACAACCACAATCAAAATGTTGTGCGGGCTCCTTTCACCTACAGAGGGGGATGCCACAATAGATGGAAAAAGCATTGTGCAAAATACACAGGCTGTAAAACAAGTTATTAATATTTCTCCTCAAGAAACGGCCGTTGCGCCTAATTTAACGGTATATGAAAATCTATTATTATTCAGTCAGATTTATGGCTACGAAAAAGAAAAAGCACAACAACAAGTATATGACAAAATGGCCTTATTCGGACTGACACCACATCAGCATGACAAGGCTAAGACACTATCTGGCGGCTACCAGCGTCGTTTAAGTGTAGCAATGGCTTTAATGTCAAACCCAAAGGTATTGTTCCTCGATGAACCGACTTTAGGGATGGACATACGGGCAAGGAATGATGTATGGAACATATTGAAGCACTTAAAAGGACATGTCACGATTATTTTGACCTCCCATTATTTAGAAGAGATAGAGGCTTTAGCTGATCGTGTAGGAATTATGCATCATGGGCAAATATGTGCACTAGGCACGATCCAACAATTGATCAGTGAAACAGGCAAGCATTCTTTAGAAGAGGTATTCTTGGAAAAAACAGAGGAGGCGTTATTGTGAGGGTAGCTGCGTTTGCAACAAGGAATCATAAAGAGATTGTCCGTGATCCAATCACTTTATTATTTGGTATAGGCTTACCAATTCTTTTATTGGGCTTATTTTCTGTTATGCAAAAAAATATGCCATTTGCTTTATATGAAATGAATAACCTAACACCGGGCGTCATTGTATTTAGTTTTTCTTTTCTCACACTGTTTTCAGGAATGTTACTAGGAAAAGATAAAAGTTCATCCTTTTTAATGAGGATTTTTGTTTCTCCTTTGTCTGCCGCTGATTACATTTTAGGGTATATGATACCTTTACTACCAATAGCTCTGCTACAAATTTTTGTTTGTTTAGCTACCGCCATGTTTTTAGGGTTGCCATTTAATAAGTCTATCCACTTTATGATTCTTGCACTTCTAATAATTTCACCACTCTATATTAGTTGTGGATTATTATTTGGGACATTATTTACAGATAAGCAGGTAGGAGGGATATTTGCCATCTTTGTTAATGTGACAACTTGGTTAAGTGGAACATGGTTCGAATTAGATATGATTGGTGGAACATTTCAAAAGATTGCGCAACTTTTACCTTTCATGCACGCAGTCAATGCAGCTAGGGCTATCTTACATGCAGAGTATGCGAATGTGTTTTATTCACTTATTGTTGTCATTGGTTATACAATAATTATGACAATTCTCGCTATCTTTATGTTTAAGCAGAAAATGCAAGGCAGTACAAAATGAAAAAAAGGCAGCTCCGACGTTGGGCTGCCTTTTTTATTAATCATGATTTAATGTCGCAGCGATTTCAGGTTGCTGCTCTACTTGGCGTAGCATATTAAAGGAAGCAATCGCTACTTCTACTTGATCGTCCTTCGGTTCACGAGTTGTTAGTAATTGGAGCCATAAGCCAGGGTAGCCAAGGAAGCGTAACACTGGAATATTACGGCAGGCATTTGTCGCTTGTAAGACTTCAAATGAGATCCCCAGAACAACAGGAATTAATAGAATACGATCTAAAATACGAAGCCACAGTGGATCTGTAGGCACAAAGAAATATAAAAACATCCCAACGAACACTGTGAATAATATGAAGCTACTGCCGCAACGATAGTGTAGGCGTGATTGAGCTTGAACATTTTTTACGGTAATGTCTAATCCAGCTTCATAGCAATTTATCACCTTGTGCTCTGCACCATGGTACTGAAATACTCGTTTAATGAGGGGTGTTAACGAGATAAAATATAAATAGGCTAGCAGTAACAATAATTTAATACCGCTTTCCAGTAAAATTTGTCCCGTTTTTCCTTCAATCCATTTTGAGAAAAAATCAGCTATAAAAACAGGAATTAATGTAAAGGCAAATTTTCCAAATAGAAAGGAAAGAATACCTACTACAGCAACGCCCAGTATCATTTGAAGTTTAGAGCCTTCTTCTTTATGATCTTCCTCTTCACCAGGTGTCACATCATAGCGATCCCCAGCAAATTGCATGTGACGAGAACCTAAGCCAGCGGATTCAATTAGCGCGACAACGCCTCGTACAAATGGGATTTTTTTAAGCTTTTGTAACAAAGGTTTTTGTACTTTTTTGAAATGATAATAATCAATGGAATCATCGTTACGACGAATGGCTGTAACAGTATGTTCCTTTCCTCCGAACATCACACCCTCTAATTGTGCTTGTCCCCCGTATACAGGTGAATTGCTCAAGGCTAACACCACTCTCTTTATATATTTCAACTGTACCATTGTACTAAATTTAGTGAAAAACCTCTACCGTTACGCATAGTAAATTTTCTATATGGCTACACTAATCGTACATTTTAGGAAATAATTAGTGTGCATAAAGGAGAGGTATAGGGTGAAAGTAGCGACAATTACAGCACTTGTCAATGCGCTTGTTTTAGCGCTGTGCTTAAAAGGTTTACATTATTTCCATCTCATTAAATGGCATCCGATAGGGTTTTATAAAAAATGGAATTGGTTTGAAGAAAGCTCCAAATTATTTCAATGGACCTTTTTTATTTTTCTACTATTTATTATCGGCTTATTTTTATACATGACTATGCGCTATGTATATATCATCCCAGCTGTTTTTTCTTCCCTTTTATTAGGTCTTTTGGTGACCATCTCATTGGAATGGATTGCTTTAGATTTACCATTACAGCTTACGTCTTTTAAAAAACTGTCGATTCCCTTTATGGTGACCGTTATTTGTTTATTACGTTTCTTGCTTGAAACCGCCAATTTCCATCAGAAGGAACATACAGCACAAAAACAAAGTTGAAGGTACAAAATATCCCCTTCGTTTTAGGGGATATTTATGGCACCACTAGTTGAAATTAGTTGCTGAATGCACGGTGTATGATAAAATAAATGGCAAGTACATAGAAAGAGGCGAATAGAAGCGTGAAGTTATTATGTTTGAATGGACCGAACTTAAATCGACTTGGTAAACGAGAGCCACATATTTATGGACATGAAACATTGGATGATGTTCGAGAAAATGTTCAAAATCTTGCGGCTTCTTTAGGTGCTACAGTTGAATTTCGTCAATCCAATCATGAAGGGGTACTAGTAGATTGGGTGCATGAAGCAGAGGACGAAAAATATGATGGTATTATCTTTAATCCTGGTGCATATACCCATACAAGCATCGCATTGCATGATGCGATAGCAGGTATTTCTGTGCCAGTTATCGAAGTACATATTTCCAATATCCACAAACGTGAGGCTTTCCGACATCATTCCTATCTTGCTCCGGCCTGCCTTGGTCAAATTTGTGGACTAGGTACGAAAGGCTATGAACTGGCACTACGTACATTTATCGAGAGGGAGAATTGATTATGTTGAAATTACAAAAGCTACGTAAAGCACTTCAAGAACAAAGCATCGATGGTATTTTAATTACGAATGGGTACAACCGTCGCTATATGACAGGTTTTACAGGGACAGCAGGCGTAGCAATTGTGTCTCAAAATGATGCTGTATTTATTACAGATTTCCGTTATACAGAGCAGGCTGCTGCACAAATTCAGGACTTCCGTATTGTCAAGCATGAAGCCACAATTATTGAAGAAATTGCTACTCAAGTAAATAATATGGGTATCAAATTATTGGGCTTTGAGAAAGATACTGTAAGCTATGGCACTTATGAACTGTATAAATCGAAGATTCAAGCAGATTTAGTGCCGATTTCTGGGCTAATTGAAAAAATTCGCTTGATTAAGACGGAACAAGAGATTAATATTATTAAGGCTGCGTGTGAAATTGCAGATCACGCATTTACACATATTTTAGGCTTCATCAAGCCTGGTAAAACCGAGCTTGAAGTTTCGAATGAATTAGAATTTTTCATGCGTAAACAAGGAGCAACTCAGTCTTCGTTTGACACGATTGTTGCGTCTGGTCTTCGTTCAGCATTACCACACGGCGTTGCAACGAATAAAGTGATTGAAAAAGGCGACTTTGTTACATTAGACTTTGGTGCGCTTTATAATGGCTATATTTCGGATATCACACGTACTGTGGCTGTGGGAGAACCATCTGAAAAATTGGTAGATATGTACAATACAGTCCTTGCTTCTCAACTGTTAGCACTTGAAAAAGTGGGTCCTGGATTAACAGGTATTCAAGCGGACGCGATTGCACGTGACTACTTAAAAGAAAAAGGATATGGCGAAGCATTTGGTCATTCTTTAGGACACGGTATTGGTCTTGAAGTACATGAAGGCCCTGGCTTATCGATGCGTTCTGATACAGTGCTAGAGCCAGGTATGGCCGTGACGATTGAACCAGGTGTTTACTTACCTGGAATCGGTGGTGTCCGTATCGAGGATGATATTTTAATCACAGAAACGGGTAATGAACTACTAACACATTCGTCAAAAGAACTCATTATTTTATAAACTTTGGAGGAACACAAATGATCTCAGTAAACGATTTCCGTACAGGTCTAACAATTATTGTTGATGGCCAATTATACCGCGTGTTAGATTTCCAACACGTAAAACCAGGTAAAGGTGCTGCGTTCGTACGTTCTAAATTACGTAACCTACGTAACGGCTCAGTGAATGAAAAAACATTCCGCGCTGGTGAAAAAGTTGAAAAGGCACAAATCGATAATCGTAAAATGCAATATTTATATGCACAAGGTGACGAGCATGTATTTATGGACTTGGAATCATATGAGCAAACTGAACTAGCTTCATCTGCTATTGAGTATGAATTAAAATTCCTAAAAGAAAACATGGAAGTGCATATTCAATCTTACCAAGGTGAAATGTTAGGTGTTGAATTACCAAACACTGTTCAATTAGAAGTAACAGAAACAGAACCAGGAATCAAAGGTGATACAGCTTCTGGCGGTACAAAACCTGCTACTCTTGAAACAGGTCTAATCGTACAAGTACCATTCTTCGTTAACCAAGGTGACGTTTTAATCATTAACACGGATGAAGGTTCTTACGTTTCACGTGCATAATGATCAGCCTACTCTTTTCATTAAAGAGTAGGTTTTTATTTTTTTCTTATACATATACTGTCAAATCGTTCATTTAATGTGATAATAGATAGAAGCACTATTTAATTTTTATTGAGGTACTATCAAGTTTCTATCATCAGATAGATGGTCATTACTGGTAGAATTGTTTACAATCAGAGTAAGGAGTGAAAGGTATGCTACAAACAACATTTGATATGCGATATCCAATTATACAAGCACCAATGGCAGGCGTGACATCACCTAAATTTGTGGCGGCTTGTGCTGAGGCAGGCCTATTAGGTTCAATTGGTGCAGGTTACTTAGATGGTGAACAAACAAAGCAGTTTATTCAAGAAGTGAAGAAATTAACGACAAAGCCCTTTGCGGTCAATTTATTTGTGCAAGAAGAACCCAAAATTGATGTCGAGGTTTTACAACAAGCCAGAATGGCACTGCAACCTTTTTATGATGAATTAGGATTATCCCCTGTACAGAGCGTAACATCAAAGGAAGTTTTTGCAGGACAGGTTCAAGCTGTGATTGAAGAAAAGGTAGCAGTTTGTTCATTTACATTTGGGCTGCCATCTCCAGCTGTTCTTAAACAATTAAAAGATCATGGCGTCTATACGATTGGTACTGCTACCACATTAGAGGAAGCCATACTGGTGGAGCAAGCAGGAATGGATGCGGTTGTATTACAAGGGGGAGAGGCTGGCGGTCATCGAGGCTCTTTTACTGACCCTCTGCAATTAATTCCATTGCATGACTTACTACAACAAGTAGTGGGAAAAGTTGCGATTCCGATTATAGCTGCGGGAGGCCTTGTAACCAAAGAGGATATTCAAAAGGCACTTGAAAGTGGGGCACAGGCAGTTCAAATTGGGACGGCTTTACTAGTGGCAGATGAATGCGAAATTTCGCCACTCTATAAAAATGCTGTATTGGCATCAAAAGAACAACAAACGACGATTACGCTTGCATTTACTGGTAAACCAGCAAGAGGTTTAGCAAATGAATTCACGAAACGTATGGAGGATGCGACAGTAGCACCTTATCCACTACAAAATTATCTAACGACTACCATTCGTAAGGAAAGTGCTGAGCAAGGTAATGCGGAATATTTATCCATGTGGATGGGTGAAAATAGTCACCTCATACAGCAAACGGATACGGTGAAAAACATTGTGAGCAAACTATTATAATTTTTTATCGTAGAAGATCTCTATACATCTGTATAGAGGTCTTTTTTTTTGAAGAGCGACATATATTGCTGTACACGAGGGGGCGTAGGAATGGAATTACAAGACGTATTAAGAGTTGCTGGAGTGGGACTAGTCGTTGCGCTTCTTCATGTTTTCTTTGATCAAACAGGGAAGAAGGAGTTTTCATTTTTCCTCTTTTTCATTGCTTACTTATATATGACAGCAGAATTACTTCGATTTTTACGTCTATTCTTTAATGAGATTTTAACCTTCTTCCAATGGCTTACCTCATCCGGGTAATGTGAATGGAAATTGTCATCGTCGCTGTTGTCATGCTGCTTTTATTATTGCTGATAAAAGAAGTTATACAGCCACTCCATGCGCTAATCAGTGTGATGTTTTCTTTTTTGCTTTTTGGCATGTTGTTCTCGACGCTTTTATTGCCTTTCGCCAAACAATTATTAGAAACACTTGCGTTTTTACCTTATGCGAAGGCTATTTTAATCAGTGCAAGTATGTTCTATGTCGGGCAGTGGGTGGCATTGCTTTTGGCAGAACATAATTATAAAGTGCTCGGGAACATCGTTTTTGCTGCGGTGAAAATTGTGATTTTGCTGTATTGGTTTAAAGAATTTCTGGCTGTTCTACAGGAGGTGTCGGCCATTTTAAAAAGGCTAAACTAAGGAGCGAAGCCATTGCAGGAGCAAATATTATCGTTTTTAATCGACCCATTCTTTCTCTTGCTCAAGATGACGCTCATGCTTTGCAGCTACGTCATCATCATTTTGATTGTGAACATGCTATTACCAGAGTTTGAAAAAGGGACAAGGATACTTTTTTTTCTTATCGTTTTAGCAACAATCGGTCCTGTTGTTGTCAACTCCTTTACATTAATTGATGAAATTGCACAAGGACTAGCCCATCTATTTACGGCATTTTATCCGATTCTTACATCAAGCTTTTTATTATCCAGTAGTATTACAGCGATTGCTTCCTGGCAGCCTTTTTTACTGTTTTTTGTACAAGTCCTCACCATTATCAGTAGTAAGTGGCTTATTCCTGGCGTGCTTTTGGCCATTGTCTTTGATGTATGCAGTGTGATCGTAAAGGAAATATCCTTTACTCGAATAGCTGAATTGATTCGCTTTACAATTATGAGCATCGTGTCGGCCTCAGTTATTTGCTATGTCTTACTGATGACCGCAAGCGGTGTAGCAGCATTTAGTGTCAATGCGGCTGTAGCAGAGCCCGTCAAAAAATTAATTGAAGAAAATATTCCAGTTGTTGGTTCTTTTATTGTGGATAGTTTTTCGATGTTTCAGCATATGACTCAATTTACATCTTCTCTTACAAGTATTAGCGCCTTTATCGCCGTCATTACGGTGTCTTTTATCCCAACTGTGCAGCTTGTAGTTAGTGCCTATTCTTTGAAAATGCTCGCTGCTATTTTAGAACCGATTGCCTTTGATGATATTTGTAGACTACTAGATCAAGTTAGCAAATCACTATTTACTTTATGTGCTGTATCATTTTTAATTGCTTTTTCATTTATGTTTTCTTGTTTTTTCCTCATTGTGTTCGTACAAGTCATGGCAGGGGGGAGATAGATTGATTCTTTTATTGGCATTGCTGTTTGTCTGTCAGATTTTTGTGTTTCTAACGGATGATAAGGAAATAATTTCACTGACAAAGTTGGTCATCACGTTAGTATTTTTGCAATTGCTATTAAAGATTCCATTTATCAATTCATAGGAAGAAACAAGCGTACATACACTTGAAAAAGAGAAGATGAAAGGAGGCAATGTACAAGTGATGTGGAAAAGACACGAAAAAAAACAACGTCATTGATGGTTTTAATTTTGATAGCTGCCTCCGTGGGAATTTTCATCATTTTACCTATGTACCAAACGAATTCAACAAGCGACAAAGGTTCACCGCTCACGAATGAAGAAAAACTTGAGCAAACCCTGAAGGCAATGGAAGGTGTTGGAAAGGTTAAAGTCTACTTTTATTATGGAGAGATGACAGATGATCAGGATGCCAATAAACTATTCAGCCAATATTTTCGAGGGACTGAACAAGGCGCGAAAAACGTGACGGGAATGCTCGTTGTGTCAGAGGGTGCTTCCGATATCTTTGTGAAAAATGAAATTCGTGCTGTCGTCAGTCAAGTGATGCAATTACCGATTCATCGAATTATTATCGTTCCAATGGAAAATAAGGAGGAAAAGTAAATGCGCGTACGTAGAAGAACAGTTTGGTTTATGACATTATTAAGTTTAGTAGCAGTCATTTCAGTGTATTATTTGGTAGATCCAGCAAAGCAATTCAATGGTCTTACTATTTTTACAGATGATACACTGCAACAAACAGCTGTCACAGGTGTTACAGGTCAGGAGGCAACAAATGATATAACACAAGAAGTATCTTCACCAAGTCACTTATTTGAAGAAATGCGTATGCAGGTTAGTGATGAGAGAAGTCAGCTTCGTGAACAGTTAACACAAAAGATTGCCTCAGAAGAATATTCTGCCGAAGAAAAAAATGAGGCATATAATGAAATGGATGGCCTTATTAAACGTGAATCAGCTGAAGCTATGCTTGAGATGCTCGTAAAATCATTAGGCTACTCTGATGCGTTTGTTCGTGCTGAGGGAGAAAAAGTGTCGGTGACAGTTATGGCAGAGGAATTGTCAAAAGCCCAAGCAAACGAAATTATTTATCTGGTAAAAACAGAGATGGAAGGCGCAAATGATGTGCAAGTTAAGTTCAGTGCAAATAATTATTAAAAAATAAAGAAAAAAATAAATTTTTAGTTAATTATTAAAAGGTTGTTATATATCAGCTTCATGAAAAGGCTTTCGCTTAGTAAAGGAAAGCCTTTTATTTTGTTCATATTTACTTAATTTTCATTTAACTATTTCAAATTGATACGAAAAAATATAGAATAGTTATTGTAGTAGATTTTAATTCATAAGGAGAGTTAGAAATGTTCAAAATTCAAGAAATTCGTGAAATTATCAAATTAGTGGATTCTTCTTCTATTGACGAGTTTGTGTATGAAGTAGATGGCGCAAAAGTAAAACTTAAAAAGAATAATGTTGTTGTTACAGAAACTGTAGCACCTAAAAAAGAAGTAGTAGCCCCTGTTGTACAACAATCTGCACCAGCAGAAGCTCCAGCAGTAACACCTGCACCAGCGAAAGAAGAAGCGCCAGCACCAGCTGCAGCGGCACCATCAGTTAACGACCCATCGTTACATAAAATTGTATCTCCAATGGTCGGTACTTTCTATCAAGCACCAAACCCAGATTCTCCTGCTTACGTAAAAGTGGGTGACAAAGTAGGGGACGAAACAATCGTATGTATCGTAGAAGCAATGAAATTATTCAACGAAATCGAAGCAGAAGTGCAAGGGGAAATCGTTGAAATTCTAGTTAAAGATGGCGACTTAGTAGAGTACGGCCAACCATTATTCCTTGTAAAAGCTGAGTAAGGAGTGCAAAACAAATGAAAAAAGTTTTAATTGCAAACCGCGGCGAAATCGCTGTGCGTATCATTCGTGCTTGTAAAGAGTTAGGCATTCAATCGGTTGCTGTGTACTCTGAAGCAGATGCTGACGCATTACATGTGAAGTTAGCAGACGAAGCTTATTGCATCGGACCGAAGCTATCAAAAGATTCTTATCTTAGCTTCCCAGCGCTACTTAGCGTAGCTGAAAAGACAGGTGCTGATGGCATCCACCCAGGATATGGCTTCGTATCAGAAAACGCTGATTTTGCTGAAGCTTGTGAAAACGCTGGCATTAAATTTATCGGTCCATCATCTGATTCTATTAAAATTATGGGCATCAAGGACGTTGCACGTACAACAATGGAAGCAGCAGGCGTTCCACTTGTTCCAGGTACTGGTATTGTACCAGATATCGAAACTGGTAAAGAATGGGCTGCTAAAATTGGTTACCCTGTCATCATCAAAGCAACTGCTGGTGGTGGCGGTAAAGGAATCCGTGTAGCACGTACAGAAGAAGATCTTGTAAAAGGTATTGAAATTACGCAAAAAGAGGCTGCTGCAGCATTCGGTAACCCTGGCGTATATTTAGAGAAATTTATCGAGTACTTCCGTCACTGTGAAATCCAAGTTTTAGCAGATGGCTACGGTAACGTGGTGCATTTAGGCGAACGTGACTGTACGGTTCAACGTCGTATGCAGAAGTTAGTAGAGGAAGCTCCATCTCCAGCCCTATCCTCTGAGCGTCGTGCTGAAATGGGTGCAGCTGCAGTAAAAGCGGCACAAGCATGTAACTATGAAGGTGCTGGCACAATCGAGTTTATCTATGACTATCAAGAGGACAAGTTCTACTTCATGGAAATGAACACTCGTATTCAGGTTGAGCACCCAGTAACAGAAATGATTTCTGGTGTAGATCTTGTACAACAACAATTAAAAATTGCATCTGGTGAGAAGCTTCCATTCACACAAGATGATATAAAATTAAATGGTTGGGCGATTGAATGCCGTATTAACGCAGAAAATGCCTATAAAAACTTCATGCCTTCAGCAGGAACTGTTGATACGTATATAACACCAGGTGGCTATGGTGTACGTATTGATTCTGCTGTCTATGCAGGCTATACAATCCCACCATATTACGATTCAATGGTAGCAAAACTAATTGTTCATGCGGATACACGTGAAGAAGCGATTGCGAAAATGAACCGTGCCTTAAGTGAATTCGAAGTATCTGGTCCTGGAATTAATACAACGATTCCATTCCACCAAGCGTTAATGAACAATGACGTTTTCAAATCTGCGCAATTTAACACGAAATTCTTGGAAGAGAACGACGTATTAGGTGTAAATGTCAAAGCTTAATCGGCTGAAAACAGTACGCTGTGGAATAGAATAGGGAATAGAACGCATTTCAAATATCGCAATAAAATTACCTTCTAACATTCAATTGTTAGGAGGTTTTTAATTTGGCTAGAAAAGGTCAGCGTACAGGGATTTTTGATTTAGAGGATGTGACTGAAGCTATACAGCTACCAAGTTTTGAGGGTACGTTTAAAGAGGAAGATACAATACTGATTACTCCAGCAAAGCTAATAATCG
Organism: Lysinibacillus sp. AR18-8; assembly: GCF_001705465.1. Classification (NCBI taxonomy): domain Bacteria; kingdom Bacillati; phylum Bacillota; class Bacilli; order Caryophanales; family Bacillaceae; genus Lysinibacillus; species Lysinibacillus sp. AR18-8. The sequence goes on along the minus strand of NZ_MDGU01000004.1, from coordinate 9,762 downwards.
ATGTAGCTGAATTGCATGAAGGTAAGAAAGGTGTAGAAATTAATAGTGCTTTGTTAATTGTGAAAGAGCAAATGCGTCTGTCGGGCGTTCGTAAAGCGACTATCAGTGAATATATTTATACTTTTAAACGATTAGTAGATGCAATGAAAATTGAATACGTAGATGACATTAAATTGGAGTCTATATTTGGTTGGCTTGCGAGCTTAGGGGATATTTCAGATGTATCGAAACAAAGCCGTCTTCGTGTCATTAAAGCTGTTTTAAATCGACTTTTCGATAACGGATGGATAGAGAGAAACTTTTGGAAAGATGTTCGGATACGAGTAGATACTAAAATCAAACTTCCTGCTGATGAGAAGCAATTGTCAATTTTATTGTCGTTACTAGATATGACTAATTTCATTCAGTTTCGTGATGCAGTAGCTGTATTAACTATTTACAAAACAGGTATTCGTATGAATACACTCATCCAATTAGAAGAGAAGCATATAGATTTTAAAACCAATTCATTGCTATTGACGGGTGATATTATGAAAAATCATGATGTTTTGAAGTTACCTTTTGATGATGATTTAGCAATCTATTTAAAGCGCCTAATAGCCCAAAATGATATTATCCGGAATCATTATAAAAAGCGAAATCGTGTGATTTTCCTAAGCAAGTTTGGTGATTCGCTTGATGTAGAAACAAAGCCTTGTGCAATAACAAAAAGGCTCTCATACTATGCTAAAAAGTATAAATTGAATAATATAAGCGCCCACGCTATTAGAAGGCTATTCGCAACGAATTTGAGAAAAAAGGGTGCCGATGTAGTATTAATTAGCAAGGCACTTTCCCATAAAAGCCTTTCTACTACTACGAGGTACTTGGGCTTAAGTTCAGATGAAGTGTTGAAAGGGTTGAGAGATTACTTGTAAGCCAAAAATTAAGAACAAATACCAAGTGAATTTCCATATTTAGAAGTAGTGTTAATAAATGTATTTCAGTAGGCTTTGGGATTTTACTTATGCTTTTCGAGTTAGCTTTCTTGTCATCTTAACTTGCTAAATAATCATTCTCCTTTATTGTAAGCGATACTTAGCTGTCACAAAGAGGTATTTGGATATAGATGCTGAAGAAATAGTTAGGGATGCGAGAGGTTTTTTTAGAATATAACTCAAAAAAGAAACTATTTAAGTTTATATCCGTAAATTAACTAAAGAGGAGGGAATTGGATTGAGAAAACAATACTTAAGAAAAAATATAAGAAATATAAAAAAAGAGCATAATGATTTAACAATTGTTGAACGCTCTTCGAGAATTGTATTAATTTTAACTTTATTTGGAACAGTTGGTTTTTTTGCTAAAAAGACCCTAGAGATTTTTATAAACATTTTTTCGGATAAAATATATATTTACTTTCCCTTTAGAACGGAGCATATATTAATAGTTTTGGTTGTTTCATACTTAATAATAGTGTTCTTTAGAGTGTTACAATATGTATATTTTGAATTATACAGTTTTAGTTATTATTTTGGGGAAGGCAGTAATTCAAGTCATCAAATGAAAGCGATTAATCAAGCAAATAAATATTATTATAATATTTTTGTTACTTGTAAATTAATGGCTATTTACGCCACTGTAGTTGGTTTAATAGTAGTAGTAACTTTAGGTGCATATTTACAAAATTATATTATAATTACATTGACTTTATTTCTATTATTGATTTGTATTATTTTTATCCTTACCAAAAGAATTAAAATAATTGATATTTTTAAAGCGAAAAAGTATATCAATAAGAACTTAGGTATATTATTAAGCGTTTCATTTTTCGTTTTCTATTTTGGAGTGCTTTTTTATGTTCAACCTGTGAAGTTAAATGTAAAATTTGAATCGATAAAAAAGCAAGAATTTTTGATTATAGAAAGTGAATATTATACTCCAAATGCAATAGATATTGCTTTTTACCATGAGAATAGTAAAGGTGAGTATGTTTTAACAGATAGTTTAATACTTAATGAAGATGCATTTATTCCTACGTTTTTAGAAGTTAAGCAGACTAGAGCTAGTTCAAATAAAAATTTTATGAAAGTACTTGATAATCAAATAAATAAATTTAATGAAGCTTATATTTTAAAAGAAACGGTATCAGAATATAAGTATAAACTTAAATATGAAGACTATTTAAAAGAAGGAAATAATAAAATAGTTATAAATATAGATATTAAAGATGAAATACTCAATAATAGTTATAGAGTAGTAAACCATATAATTTTAAAAAATGGAGAATATGAAGTAATTGAAAAAACATTCACAGTGGGAAAAAAATGATTTGTATATGACTAAAATTTAATATTTCTAAGTGATATATTTAAAAGATGATAATGTACAACTGTAATGATAATAAATGGGGTAATGAGTTGAGGAGGTAGAAAAAGAAGTATAATATAATGAAGAGTTTGCAATTTAAGTATAAAAAGCATTGCTTTTTAAAAATAGTAATGCTTTTTATATAGTTAGTTTTCTAAAACATAGTCAGTCATTTTTGCACCAATCTATCACCATGTTGTAGGTTATCGGAAATAGTTGTCAAAAAGTTATTAATCTTGTATAATATTGATTCTAGGCACTTAAAGCTATAATATGAAACTTTACATTTACAATGAAACTTAAACATTAACTGAGCCATTGAAGCTCATACTATATGAAACCTATTACATTCTACTAACATGCAGCGGTAGACAATACTAATTTGGACTTTTCTTAGTAATAAGAAGGTCTGATTGGTGTTGTCTACCTTTTTTTTTGGCTCTGAGTACCTAAATAATAATTTAGGAAAAGGAAGATTTATAATGAAGATTGAAGAAATCAACAAAGTATTAAGCATTACAGGAAAGGAATCAGATATATTCTTGCCCAATGAAATATTTAGTGACTTACAGGATAACATTACAGATGGCACACATGTAGCATTTGCTTATAGCTACTGCTATCTAACACAGTTCTTGTATCGTAATTGCAAATACTTTAACATTGAGGTGCTTCTTGATGTGAATGTTATCAAGGAGATTTTAGGTTACAACAAGAGTAATCGTACAATGAACTACATCACTAAAAAAGGTGGTATACTAGAAGAAATTGGATACCTTGAATCAACAAAAGACTTCCCTGTGACTTGGACTTTTGAGAAAAGCTCAGATGAAGGACTTTCATTCTCTATGTCCTCTGAATTAGGTAAAGATATACTACCACCTATCCCTAAAATGTTCTTTTTGAAGCGTCCAATCAAAGCATTTAAGCGAGTTATACAGCGCATAAACGCTGACGGTGAAATAGAGGAAGAAGAAATTGAAGGTACTTTCTATGATGTAACTGAAACCCATTCAGTGGACTTCAACGTCTTTATGTACTGTATGGCAAACAAAGATTTAGGAGTTGTAGCGTTTTATCTGTACAGTTGGCTAAAGCATAAGAATGACAGGTTTGATGGCTATGATGTTCCGCTATCTAAGTTATCTGCTGAAACAGGGATTGCTAGACGTACACTTGTGAACTACATGGACTTCTTAAAAGGTTATCGAATGATTGAACATAAATTTAATCAGGAGTATTTTGTAGTCGGTATGTACGATAATGACAGAAAAGCCACTACTTACTATACAAATGAATACCATTTCTTCTTGGATGAAACTGCACCATTTAAGAAAATGGAAGTCATGAAGCGTGAAGATTATCTTGCCATCAAGAAGCGGGAACGAGAAGAACGAGAAGCGCAAATCCCTAAAATTGATATACCTCTTTCTGAACTTCCTTTTTAGATGTTTTCAACAATTGCACTTATCTGCACCATATATTATACAGACCCTTAAAAAAATATATATAGTATTGATTGAGACATATATTATATATAGTGCGAATAACTACAATTGTAGATTAATACTGCATTAGCACATCATTAATTGGTGTGCTTTTTTGTTGTTCTTTCTTTTTCTCAAATCCCAAATTACGTTCTAAACACATGCATCGTGTTGAGGTGCTAGACAAAGTAGGTGGCTTATTACTGTTTAGCTTACAGCAACAACATAAAAACACTTACAGAACCTTTTAACGAGGTTGTAAGTGCTGATGTTGGCTTAGCTATGGAATCACAACAGTTAGCATAACCGCTCGTTGACAAGGTAGTCAATTACCTATCTCATTTAATCTCAGTGAAGCGAAGGTGACTATACAGCGTATCAGAACAATATCAACACTCATATAGACTTTTAACGAGAACCAATGAGTGTTGATATTGAGCTAGTTGTAGAATTGAGATTATGATAATTATGAAATTTTCATAAACTCTTTAACAAACGGTAATACTTTATCGTTAATCGAGCTTCCTAGTTCTAATAGAGAGTTTAATTTATCAATCACACCAAAGAAACGTGAAACATTTTGGTCACCATTAACTTCAGTAAGTGTTTCGTTATTAACAAAGATAGAACCTATGGTTTCTTCTAAAGTTTTTATAAGTTCTTGTTCACCAAAGAGAATGTAATGATGTAATGCTGACTTTATAGAGTAAAGATTTTTTATCAAGAGTGCTTTTGCCTCGGGTGGAAGTTCTGATTCCGAAATACTTATTATTAGTTCTTCTATATCCACTTGTAACTCATTGATAGTGTCAGTGTTAATATTAGAATTAGAAAAAGTATAGTTAAAATTAATTGATTGGGCAATATATGAGAGTGCGGTAAGTGTCTCATCGTTCATATAACTTTTGAAAGTTCCTAAGTTGTCCTTAAAATTAATTTTCTCAAGAGCTACTTGAGTTCTTTGTAAGAATTTCTGAGTTGTAAAGATATTTAACTGCTCATGTTGCTCAGTTAAAATCTTTGTCTCATTTAACAAATTTTGCAGATTGTTCAAGCAAACTGCTAGCTCGATGAAATTGCCATTTTCAATTTTAAATGCCCCAAAACATGCGTCTTGAATGTTTGCGTTTGTCTGATAGCTACAGATTTCATGTAAAATTGAATGAAGTTTTAATGCAGGATTTTCCAAAATTCAATCAAACTCCTTTAGTGAATATTATTTCTTTATCTAATATAATAACATTTTTGAAGAAAAAGTATAGTTTATCAAATATTGTAAAACAGAGGGTGCTAAAGTTGGAGTACATGAAATACCCACAGTAAGGTGACCTTGTTATCTTTCACGATACGATGATGTTTGACCATTTCTATTCAACTTGAATTGTTCATTCTTTTTGACCTAGTTATCGTTACTTTTAGGTCAAGTAATGGAATCTGTAGTTTTCCCTAGCAGATGTAACTAATGTGAAGATTGTTAGGGAATCATTAAGGCTTGACGATAGCGTTTACGATACTTCTAAACGCTATCGAAATCAACAACGAGATGTAGGTTTATCATGTCGAGGGTTTGAGAATCTTTAGTCCTCTTAGAAGTTCTTTTGTAGTGGGACTAAGTGAACTAAAGCGAGCAGGCTCCCCATCAACTATTTCCTCAGAACTGCTAAGGACTTTCTTTAAAATCTTATTGATACTTGTTTCGTATGTAGATATAGAAGATTCCCTAACGTTCTTAGCGTATTTGTTTTCATCATAAGTATTACTAATTTCGAATGTTAATGCACTAAAAATATCATTCATCTCAAAAATGTAATCTTTAAGTTCATTGAAACTAATGTAATCCTCAGAATCATAGTCGGTGGTTGTCGTAAATGCAGTGTTTTTATGAGCTAAAAATTCGTTTCTAGCTTTAATTACTCTTTCGGTTAAATTTTTATTACCAAGTTTCCCCTTTAATTGTTGACTAATAAAGCTCTTATATTCGCTATGGGCTATACTTCGGAATACATCATCTTTAAAGTTCAATAAGGTATATGTTTCAGAGTTAGGGTCAAGTGTAATTCTTACAAATTTTAAGGCAAGATGTGCGAACATACTTCGATATACTATTGCTAATACAATTAGTTCGTCAGTCAACCAAAGTTCTTTTAAAACAGGCTCAATATTATGGAACTTTTCTAGTAGTAATAGTTCGTTATTAATTTGTGCTACTTCATAAAATATTTTTTCGTGTCTAAGGATATAATCGGCATGGAAACTTTCTAAAAGAACTTCTTTATAATTAATATTAGATAACATATAGCGCTCCTCCCTAATTCCATTATACAACATTTTTTACCAATCGTTATTTAGGTTCAAAACTTTTAAGTATTGACACCGCAAGGTCGGTGCGGTAGTATCAAGGTATCAAACGGTGTCATAACTAAAGGTCAAAAGTATACGTGAAATGAGGAGTGTAAATGACAGTTTATGGATATGCAAGGGTATCAACAATTGGTCAAGACCTTGAAGCTCAAATTCAACAACTAGAGCAAAATGGAGCTAGTATAATTTATCAAGAAAAATTTACTGGGACTAAAACAGATAGACCACAATTCAATGCGCTTCTAAGTGTTCTTGAAGCAGGTGATACATTAATGGTCACTAAGCTAGACCGTTTTGCCCGTTCGGCATGGCAAGGTAGTAAGCTAGTAAATGAATTAGTTGAGCGTGGTATCAAGGTACATATATTAAACATTGGTATTTTGGACAATACACCTGCTTCAAAGCTTATTAAGAATATTTTCTTAGCTTTTGCTGAGTTCGAGCGTGACATGATTGTTGAGCGTACACAAGAAGGTAAGGCAATCGCAAAACAACAGGAGGATTTCAAGGAAGGTAGACCAAAGAAGTACAATCAATACCAACTTGATGAAGCAATGAAGCTACTTGAAACAATGTCATTTGCACAGGTAGAAAAGGAAATGCACCACAGAGGTACTAAAATCAGTATGAGTACGCTTAAACGTGAATCTAAGAAGCGTAAAGCTGAGAAATTGGCACAGGAATTTTAATAGTTATTAAGGTAGGGACGTATCAAAGCTAATATGTTTTATTTACAGCAAAAATATATCATATACTCGTATTTCCAATTATTATAAAATATATCCAACTCACCACCTTAACTAATCGGGAGGTGTTAGCATGGTACATAAAGCTGTCAAGGTAAGACCGTATAAGCGTTTCCGTATGGGACGTTTGGAACTTGTCCGAGAGCAATAGGTCAACTCTCCATAAAGAGCAGGTGGTGGGTTACATTTTAATACTTACGAACGGCTCTTTTTATTTCTTGAAAGTGGGTGTGAATAATGGCAACAGCACAGTTGTATTTATATAAGCAACTACGTGAAAGATTTCAAAGACCTTATGATTATTATGCTGATGTTTATTTTAATAAAGTTGCTGTAGTGTTTAGTAACCTAGAAGAAGAAGCAGACAAAATAGCAAGAAGTCATTATGAAGATTTAGGACAGTATTTTAACCCAGAGATACATGATGAATCTGATTTTGTAGATTCTGCATTTGAAAAGGGTTTAGAGTATTATGAAGCAGTTTCATTAGTTAGATATAATAGTAAATTAATGTGGTTTTCAACAATGTATCAATTTTGGGAACAGCAAGTTAGAAAATTTTTGTATGATGAAATAAAGAAATCAGGAATAACTCTATGTAATGAAAAAGGTAAAGAAATTGAGTTTAAAGATTTTTGTACAAATGGAATTAGAGATATTAAAAGTTGGTTTAAACATTTTGATTATGATATTGAAAAGATAGAGAATTGGTCAGATATAAATGAATTGAGGTTGTTAGCCAATGTTATTAAGCATGGTGATGGCGGAGCAGCGACTACATTAGAAAAGTTAAGACCTGATTTCTTTAAGTCGGAAATCAGCGACTACAATTTAATGAAATCACATAGAACAGTATTGAATGAACAAGTATTGAATATTAACGATTCAGAGCTTATTAAGTATAAAGAAGCATTACAGAGCTTTTGGGGGGAACTTCCTGAACGACTTTATTGTAAGATAGCTGAAATATAGATTAAAAAGGAGCGTATCTTGATTGATATGCTTTTTTATTTGTATTGAATACTAAAGTATGCTAATGTTTGTTTAACAATAGTTGTTTAACTTAATATTGTTTAAATGATGGATGGGGATGATAATAATGTACAAAGTTACTCAAAGTTTAGTGAATAGCAATTCTGTTTGTTTCAAAGGGCTTAAACCCTCACATTTAACTGAAGATGCAGGTGTATATGTGATACTCATTCATACACAGAGCATACTGAATGATAATGATGATGCGTTAGATGCTTTAAATGATTATCTTAGTAGTATTGGATACGAAATTGGAGCAAATGGTGATTGCTTACTATATGTAGGCCGTACTATTAATAAACGTGTTCGATTGTATCAGAATCATTTACAGGGGACGAAAGCAACAGCACGTTTAAAAATAGCGTTAGTTTCAAATGGTATTGTTGCAACCGAAAGCGATGCTAAAGAATTTATTAAGCAATATTGCAGTTTTAAGTTTTTAGCTTTACCTACTCAAACTGTAAAAGAGCAATATAATTTTAAATTAGCAGAGCATCAAGTTAAGGTGGATTTAGAACCTGTTTTTATTGATTAGTGTATATAGGAGCATATCGTATAGATGTGCTTCTTTTTTATCTTAAGAAATCGGATTTTTTAGCCGCAACCATTTTAGAAACATTAATCAAATATAGTTAATACATAGGGGTTTATGACAGCTCGTTGAATTTTAAAGTTACAGGTAAAATTCACATTTTACCTAGAAGTGATATTGCAGGTCAGTGAGTGTGTTCGAGCTACAAAGTGAACTCGCAGGAGTTTGTTACAGAGCAGTCACAGGTGAGGTCGATACATAAGTCATGTGAGCGTCAAAACGTCTCGGAAGGGCATCTGACAAGGATTTGGAAAATATATACAAGTGACGGTAGGTAGCCCCCTAATTAGCGATATTCAGCACTCCATTAATTACAACACACCCAGTCCTGCTCCACACACACGAATTGACCTACCGAACGAAACGATATGATAGCTAAAACAATCAATTGCTGGCATAAGCTTGCACCTTTTAGTTGAGCGGTCTTGATGCTTTCGGATGGCTTGTGAGAGAAGCCTAGCAAGCTTATATCTTGTCCCTAGAGGTTGAGTTGGATATTGCTTAGTGGAGGTGGAAAGCTTGTCACAGAGCCGTTTCAAGTGTCACATGGCGAGGCTCAGGTAGGGGGCATTTTCCGATATTTTGATGATGATGACTGAAGAATCTAAGTGACCTGCTACACGCACACCAAAAGGGAAATGAAGCGATACGATAGTAACTTTGTGAATTTGAAGAGTATTGGAATCATTGGTGAATAAATCAAGAATAGTTTCCGAAGTTTCTCCTTTTAGATTGCATTGTCTTTAGTGTAACCTCCGAAAAATAAGTGATATAAACTACATGTTTATATCCTTTTTTTATGTAAAATGGTATAGTTTATTTACAAATATTTCATGGTGCTATTGAAATGTTACAGGATAGAATTAATAAATTGGATAGTGCTAATAGTAAATTTATATTGAAGGAGATAAGTTATGATTGAGTTTTTAATGGTTAATCCTAAAGAAAATATTACAGATGAATATCTTAGCAAAAAAATGAGTGAGTTTTTTAAGAAATATAATTGTAATATAATTCACAATAATGAAGAGTTAGGTCTGTCTCTTATACACATCTGACGCTGCCGACGATCTTACGCGTGTAGATCTCGGTGGTCGCGGGATTATTTAAAACAAAAAAACAATAAACCAAAAAAAAAAACACTCATGAGGCGATAACGAAAGTGAAAAAAAATTGTAATCGAACTACATAAAAC